>NZ_JADCLB010000004.1:0-267303 GCF_014982245.1 Enterobacter cloacae complex sp. P6RS | reverse complement strand
GGAAATCGCCGCTGGCGGCGTAGGTGCCTCCGTTGCCGGATTCCTGGTAGGCATGATGCCCGGCAAACTCAATGAAGGAGAACAGGACTTCATCGACCGTATGCGCCTTGCACAGATGCGTGAAGCGCCTACTCGCGTGCGTTACACCTGGGAGAATGACATCAACGGAAAACCCGTACCGCGTGGATATCACACGCCACCGGGTAAAGATATGGTGCGAGTCCGTAAGATGGAATGGGACCGCCGCTATGAGGCGTACACCTTCACCACTGAGGAAGAAAACCCCGTTACCCTTATCTGGACCCCGGATCATTCCGGTATTAACGCTCCGTCAAACACAGGTAATCAGACACCTCCAAAGCTACCGGAAAGCATCCTTGTTAACCCGTTACCGGATGGAACTCAGAGTACCAGCACAACAACTCCGGCACCGGATGAAAAAAATTTCGCGGATTACATTCTGATCCTGCCCGTATCAGACATCCCGCCAATTTATATCTATATTCGCAACAATCCGGGACAAGTCACAGGCAAAGGCCAGAAGGTTACTGGCACATGGTTAGGTGATGCGAATCAGGGGAATGGCTCTCCGATCCCGTCTCAGATAGCCGATAAACTGCGTGGGCGTACCTTCTCCAGCTTTGACGACTTCAGGGAAGCATTCTGGCAGGAGGTCAGTAAAGATCCTGAACTATCAGAGAAATTTATCCCCAGCAATTTAGCCCGAATGAAATATGGTATGTCTCCACGAACAATGTTTGTAGAAACTGTTGGGAAAAGGCGTGCTTTTGAAATTCACCATATCAAGCCAGTAAGCCAAGGCGGTGATGTGTACAATGTGGATAATATGGGTATCACGACCCCCAAACGCCACATTGATATCCATAAAGGAGCATAACTTGAAAAGTGTAAGCGAATTGTCAAGAAACGAGTTCATCGAGTTAATTGCAGAAATTATTAGTGCTGAAGGGGGCGAAAGTCATCAAGACGAGCTTTTGGAACAGTTCATTGAGCTATCAGAGCATCCCTCGGGTTCTGATTTAATCTACTATCCTGAACCAGGTGAACAAGCAACACCTGAAGCTATTGCGGAAAAAGTTCAGAAATGGCGTAAAGCCAACGGCAAGCCAGGCTTTCGTGGAGAGTAAGCTCCATTCGTAAACGGTTTGTCCCAGCCTTTCATCAAGACAATTTGATCTAGGTAGTTTAGCTACCATGAAGAATGGTCGAGCGCCTTACGTCAGGAAATCGGAAAGGGTTGGGTTAAGGGGCAAGCATGAGCTTCATCATATTGAAGAAATTCAAAATGGTGGCGCTGTTTATGGTGTCGATAATTTAGGGGTAGCAACACCTAAGCGTCATATCGAAATTCACCGAGGAGCACAAAATGGGAATGGGTAAAGAGATTACTGATTTTAGCGAGGCTGATTTCCTCGCTTTTGTTGAGGGCATCTACCAAGATACCTATCCCTCTGAAAACGCTCATATGGCTGCTGTAGCTGAGTTTGAAAGGCTTTGCGAACATCCTTCTGGCTCAGATTTGTTGTACTACCCGGAGGAAGGGAAAAGCGGACCGCTAGCGATTATCCAAGAAATAAAAGAATGGCGTAAAGCCAATGGAAAACCCGGCTTTCGAGATGAATAAGTCGCAAATTTTTGAGGCCAAGATGTTATGCCCCTGTTGTGAGCAGTTCGAGTTTAGCGGAGAGGGAAGTTATGAATTATGCCCTGTCTGTAACTGGGAAAATGATTCAGTTCAGAGCGGTGATCCTGATTATGCTGGTGGAGCTAATATCATGAGCTTGAACGAAGCGCGCGAAGCATTCCGACAAGGCCGAAAGGTAGGGTAACCCTGCTTTGGAGGATTTAATCTGTGAGTTGGACGACTGGGATTTTTCCCGGCCTTTCTTTTGTCTGGTAACCAGCTTTATCTGTCACACAAAGTGAGATACAGTCTGCGCCACAAGACAACTTCAGCGCTGTAGTTGCCTGACGTACAGTCGAACGAAGCCGCCTTATCGGTCAGCTTCAACTTCTTAAAAAACCCCGCTTCGGCGGGGTTTTTTGCTTTCTGGGGGTTGTAGGCAGGGTAAGTGCATCGCCACCCGGCAACTCGCACAAACGACATCAATTCTCATATTTGCGACATTAAGCACATTTCACTGCATGACCCTTTCGGGCATCGCTATGCCTACCGCAAACGATCGTTATCACAAAATTTCACCCTAAAAAATGGTGAATTTACAGTATTGTTAATTTGTTGCGAATGTTAACTGAACGATCGCAAATATTTTCTTATTTGATATAGACATATTGAAATTAAAAACATTCAGACTATGAATGTGTGACGTATTCCACTGTTTATAAAAAGCTGTCCAAAAATCCTCTGCAAAATTTGATAATTTGAAAGAATGTTTAAAAGGAATAACGGTTATTTATTGGCCTTTAATTGTCTGAAGGTTCGTCTTTATTGATTTATTTAACGCAGAGAAATTTATCAAGGTTATCGCCATAAAATAAATTTATTACTGCTGATTTTATTGATCGATATCAGCGTAATGGTGTGCTTTTGATTTTGTATGGCATTGATTATAGGGTATTTTTTAGGTTCTTATTGTGCCCGTAAAATGCGCGGGGAAGCAAATTGTGAGTAACAGCACATACCCCCTGAAACATTATTGGGTAGAATCCGCTGCGTCATAGGGAAATAAGCGCAGAATATTATGAATACTATTATTCTACCGAAAACTCAGCACCTCGTGGTATTTCAGGAAGTCATTAAAAGTGGCTCCATAGGTTCTGCCGCAAGACAACTAGGCCTGACGCAACCCGCCGTCAGCAAAATCATCAGCGACATCGAATCCTACTTCGGGGTGGAAGTGATGGTGCGTAAAAACACCGGCGTAAAACTCACTGCCGCTGGTCAGGTGCTGCTGTCATACGCTGAGTCGATCACCCGCGAAATGAAAAACATGGTGAGCGAGATTAACAGCCTCAGTTTCAGTACCGTCATGGACGTCTCCTTTGGCTATCCGTCGCTGATTGGCTTCACCTTCCTGTCTGAGATGATCAAAAAATTCAGGGAAGTGTTCCCGAAAGCGCGCGTCTCCATGTATGAAGCGCAGCTCTCTTCATTCCTGCCCGCCATTCGAGACGGTCGGCTGGATTTTGCCATCGGCACGCTGAGCGACGGAATGTTGCTTCAGGACCTTCACGTTGAGCCACTGTTTGAATCCGAGTTTGTGCTGGTGGCGAGTAAATCACGAACGTGCACCGGCCCGACCAGACTGGCATCACTTACGCATGAGCAGTGGGTGATGCCGCAAACCGATATGGGCTACTACAACGAACTCCTGACCACCCTGCAAGACAACCGCATCAGCATTGAAAACATCGTCCAGACCGATTCCGTCGTCACCATTTATAACCTTGTCCTGAATGCCGATTATCTGACGGTGATTCCCCGCGACATGATTGCGCCGTTCGGCTCGGACCAGTTTATCGTCCTGCCGGTGGAGGATGAATTACCCGTGGCGCGCTATGCCGCCGTGTGGTCGAAAAATTACAGTATTAAAAAATCGGCGTCAGTATTAGTTGAACTGGCAAAACAATATTCGTCGATGGATATCGATAAACGACGATAGAAATAATTAAGTTTTAAAACACCCGGAGCGACGCTTTTTAACGCTCTGATACCCTGACTTTGCCTGAAAACAATGAATTATTATAACGAGGATATTATGCACATTACCTACGATCTCCCGGTGACCATTGAAGATATTCAGGACGCCAGAAAACGCCTGGCGGGGAAAATTTATAAAACCGGCATGCCGCGCTCAAATTATCTCAGCGAACGCTGTAAGGGTGAGATATTCCTGAAATTTGAAAATATGCAGCGTACCGGTTCGTTTAAAATACGCGGGGCGTTTAATAAGTTAAGTTCATTGACGGACGCAGAAAAACGCAAAGGGGTAGTGGCCTGCTCCGCAGGAAACCACGCTCAGGGGGTGTCGCTCTCCTGCGCCATGCTCGGTATCGACGGCAAAGTGGTGATGCCGATGGGCGCGCCAAAATCCAAGGTCGCCGCTACCCGCGACTACTCCGCCGAAGTGGTGCTGCACGGCGAGAACTTCAACGACACCATCGCTAAGGTGAGCGAAATCGTCGAGATGGAGGGGCGCATTTTTATCCCGCCTTATGACGATGCGAAAGTCATTGCCGGCCAGGGCACCATCGGCCTCGAAATTCTTGAAGATCTTTACGACGTGGATAACGTGATTGTTCCTATCGGCGGCGGCGGGTTAATTGCCGGTATTGCGACAGCAATTAAATCCATCAACCCGACAATCAATATTATCGGCGTACAGTCTGAAAACGTTCACGGCATGGCGGCTTCCTGGCAGGCCGGAGAAATAACCAACCATCGCGTTACCGGCACATTAGCCGACGGCTGCGACGTGTCTCGTCCGGGTAAATTAACCTTCGAAATTGTTCGTGAACTGGTCGATGACATTGTGCTGGTGAGCGAAGACGATATTCGCAACAGCATGATTGCCCTTATTCAGCGAAATAAAGTGGTGACGGAAGGTGCGGGCGCGCTGGCCTGCGCGGCGTTATTAAGCGGCAAGCTTGACCACTATATTCAGGGGCGTAAAACCGTCTGCATTATTTCCGGCGGCAATATCGATCTCTCCCGTGTTTCCCAAATTACCGGCTTCGTTGACGCATAAAGGTGACCTATGAGCAACACAGAAAGCATTATCGTTGGCCAGACAAAAACGTCCTCCTGGCGTAAGTCTGACACCACATGGACGCTCGGCCTGTTTGGTACCGCCATTGGCGCAGGCGTGCTGTTCTTCCCCATTCGCGCAGGCTTTGGCGGACTGATCCCCATCCTGCTGATGCTGGTACTTGCCTTCCCGATTGCGTTTTACTGCCACCGCGCGCTGGCGCGCCTCTGTTTGTCCGGCAGCAACGTCTCCGGCAACATCACCGAGACGGTGGAAGAGCACTTCGGGAAAACCGGTGGGGTGGTGATCACCTTCCTCTACTTCTTCGCCATTTGCCCGCTGCTGTGGATTTACGGCGTCACCATTACTAACACTTTTATGACCTTCTGGGAAAACCAGCTCCAGATGCCTGCGCTGAACCGCGGCGTGGTGGCGCTGTTCCTGCTGCTGCTGATGGCCTTTGTGATCTGGTTCGGGAAAGACCTGATGGTGAAGGTGATGAGCTACCTGGTGTTCCCGTTCATTGCCAGCCTGGTGCTGATTTCCCTGTCGCTGATCCCGTACTGGAACTCGGCGGTGATCGACCAGGTCAACCTGAGCGATATCGCTTTTACCGGTCATGACGGCATTCTGGTCACGGTGTGGCTGGGGATCTCCATCATGGTCTTCTCCTTTAACTTCTCGCCCATCGTCTCCTCGTTCGTGGTCTCCAAGCGCGAAGAGTACGAGCCGGAGTTCGGGAAAGCATTCACCGAGCAGAAATGTTCCAAAATCATCGGTCGCGCCAGCCTGCTGATGGTGGCGGTGGTGATGTTCTTCGCCTTTAGCTGCTTGTTTACGCTCTCTCCGCAGAACATGGCGGATGCCAAAGCGCAAAACATTCCGGTGCTCTCTTACCTGGCGAACCACTTTGCCTCGATGTCGGGCAGTAAATCCACGTTCGCCACGGTGCTGGAATACGGCGCCTCCATCATCGCGCTGGTCGCTATCTTTAAATCCTTCTTCGGCCACTACCTGGGCACGCTGGAGGGGCTGAACGGCCTGATCCTCAAGTTCGGCTACAAGGGCGATAAGAAGAACGTCTCCGTCGGCAAGCTGAACACCATCAGCATGATTTTCATCATGGGCTCCACCTGGATTGTGGCCTACGCCAACCCGAACATTCTCGACCTTATTGAAGCCATGGGGGCGCCAATTATCGCTTCTCTGCTGTGTCTGCTGCCGATGTACGCCATTCGTAAAGCGCACGCGCTGGCGAAATACAAAGGCCGGACCGAGAACATCTTCGTGACCGTGGTCGGCCTGCTGACCATTCTGAATATCGTTTACAAACTGTTTTAAGCCAAAGCTCAGGAAGAGCGGAGTAACACATGACTGAATTTCCGGTAGTACTGGTTATTAACTGCGGATCGTCCTCCGTTAAGTTTTCGGTGCTGGACGCAGCAGGCTGCGATGCCCTGCTGACGGGCATTGCGGACGGCATCAACACTGAAAAAGCCTGTATTTCCGTGAATGGGGGTGAGCCGGTCAGACTGGCTCACCAGGACTACGAAGGGGCGCTGGCCGCCATCGCCCTCGAGCTGGAGAAACGCGACCTGATGAGCAGCGTGGCCTTGATTGGCCACCGCATCGCTCACGGCGGCGATCTCTTCAGCGAGTCGACCCTCATCACGGAAGAGGTCATTGAGCAGATCCGCCTGGTTTCCCCGCTGGCGCCGCTGCATAACTACGCCAACCTGAGCGGCGTGGAAGCCGCAGAGCGCCTGTTCCCCGGCGTGCAGCAGGTGGCGGTATTTGACACCAGCTTCCACCAGACCATGGCGCCGCAGGCGTATCTGTACGGTCTGCCGTACCGCTATTTTGAAGAGCTGGGCGTGCGCCGCTACGGTTTCCACGGCACCTCTCACCGCTACGTGTCCGGTCAGGCGCACGCGCTCCTCGGGCTGTCCCCCGAGGACAGCGGCCTGGTGATTGCCCATCTCGGCAACGGGGCGTCCATCTGCGCGGTGCGCAACGGTAAAAGCGTCGATACCTCAATGGGGATGACGCCGCTGGAGGGGCTGGTGATGGGCACGCGCTGCGGCGACGTGGACTTCGGCGCAATGGCGTGGATTGCCCAGCAGACCGGTCAGTCGTTCGAGGATCTGGAGCGCGTGGTCAACAAAGAGTCCGGGTTGCTGGGCATCTCCGGTATCTCCTCCGATTTACGTGCGCTGGAGAAAGCCTGGCATGACGGCAATGACCGGGCGCAGCTGGCGATAAAGACCTTTGTCCACCGCATAGCGCGGCATATCGCCGGTCACGCCGCGTCTCTGCACCGTCTGGATGGCGTGATCTTCACTGGCGGCATCGGTGAAAACTCCACGCTGATCCGCGCGCTGGTGGCGGAACATCTGAAGGTGTTTGGCATCGCGCTCGACGAGGCGAAAAACGCTCTGCCGGGCAGCGCGGGTGAGCGCGTCATCTCCACCGAGTCGTCCCGCGTGACCTGCGCGGTTATCCCTACCAACGAAGAAAAAATGATCGCGCTGGACGCCCTCCGTCTTGGGAAGGTCACCCCGGCTGCGGCTTACGCCTGATAAAGCGAGAATCACATGAAAGTAACAATCGATACGGGCGTCGCGCCCTACAGCGACGCATGGGCCGGGTTTCGCGGTGAAGAATGGAAAAACGCCGTTAACGTCCGCGATTTTATTCAGCATAACTACACCCCTTATGAAGGCGATGAAGCTTTCCTCGCGCAGGCGACGCCAGCAACGACGGCGCTGTGGCAGAAGGTGATGGTCGGCATTCGCCAGGAGAATGCCACCCACGCCCCGGTGGATTTCGACACCAACATTGCCACCACCATTACCGCCCACGGGCCGGGCTATATCGACCAGGATCTTGAGACGATCGTCGGCCTGCAAACCGACAAGCCGCTCAAGCGCGCCCTGCATCCGTACGGCGGGATCAACATGATCCGCAGCTCGTTCGAAGCCTACGGGCGGGAAATGGATCCGCAGTTCGAATACCTGTTTACCGACCTGCGTAAAACCCACAACCAGGGCGTGTTTGATGTTTACTCCCCGGAGATGATGCGCTGCCGTAAATCTGGCGTGCTGACCGGTTTGCCGGACGGCTACGGGCGCGGGCGCATCATCGGCGACTACCGCCGCGTGGCGCTGTACGGCATCAGCTATCTGGTGCGCGAGCGTGAACTCCAGTTCGCCGATCTGCAGGGCAGGCTGGAGCGCGGCGAAGATCTGGAGGCGACGATCCGCCTGCGCGAGGAGCTGGCGGAGCACAGGCGTGCGTTGCTGCAGATCCAGCAGATGGCGGCGAACTATGGCTTTGATATTTCACGTCCGGCGATGAACGCGCAGGAAGCGGTGCAGTGGGTCTACTTTGCCTACCTTGCCGCAGTGAAATCCCAGAACGGCGGGGCGATGTCGCTGGGGCGCACGGCCTCGTTCCTTGATATCTACATTGAACGCGACATGCAGGCGGGGCGGCTGAACGAGGTGCAGGCCCAGGAGCTGATCGACCACTTCATCATGAAGATCCGCATGGTGCGCTTCCTGCGCACGCCGGAGTTCGACACGCTCTTCTCCGGCGATCCGATCTGGGCCACGGAAGTGATCGGCGGCATGGGGCTGGATGGCCGTACGCTGGTGACAAAAAACAGCTTCCGCTACCTGCATACCCTGCACACCATGGGGCCCGCGCCGGAGCCGAACCTGACGATCCTCTGGTCTGAACAGCTGCCGATCGCGTTTAAGAAATACGCCGCGCAGGTGTCGATCGTCACCTCGTCGCTGCAGTATGAGAACGACGATCTTATGCGCGCCGACTTCAACAGCGACGACTACGCCATTGCCTGCTGCGTCAGCCCGATGGTGATCGGCAAGCAGATGCAGTTCTTTGGCGCACGCGCCAATCTTGCTAAAACGCTGCTGTACGCGATCAACGGCGGGGTGGACGAGAAGCTGAAGATCCAGGTCGGCCCGAAAACCGAGCCGCTGCTGGATGAGGTGCTGGGTTACGACACCGTGATGGCGAGCCTCGATCACTTTATGGACTGGCTGGCGGTGCAGTACATCAGCGCGCTGAATCTCATTCACTACATGCATGATAAGTACAGCTACGAAGCGTCGCTGATGGCGCTGCACGATCGTGACGTCTATCGCACCATGGCCTGCGGCATTGCCGGGCTGTCGGTGGCGGCGGATTCCCTGTCGGCGATTAAATACGCCACGGTGAAACCAGTGCGCGACCACAGCGGCCTGGCGGTGGACTTCGTCATCGAAGGGGACTATCCGCAGTACGGCAATAATGACGATCGCGTGGACAGCATCGCCTGCGACCTGGTGGAGCGTTTTATGAAGAAGATCCAGGCGCTGCCGACGTATCGCAACGCGGTGCCGACTCAGTCGATCCTGACTATCACCTCCAACGTGGTCTACGGCCAGAAAACGGGCAACACGCCGGACGGACGCCGCGGCGGCACGCCGTTTGCGCCTGGCGCCAACCCGATGCACGGTCGCGACAGGAAAGGGGCGGTGGCTTCGCTAACGTCGGTCGCCAAGCTGCCGTTTACCTACGCGAAAGACGGGATCTCCTATACCTTCTCCATTGTGCCGCAGGCGCTGGGCAAGGATGAACTGGTGCGCAAAACCAACCTGGTGGGGCTGCTGGATGGGTACTTCCATCACGAAGCGTCTATTGAGGGCGGGCAGCACCTGAACGTCAACGTCATGAACCGGGAGATGCTGCTGGATGCCATTGCCCATCCGGAGAACTACCCGAACCTGACAATTCGCGTATCCGGCTATGCAGTACGGTTTAACGCTCTGACGCGCGAGCAGCAGCAGGACGTGATTTCGAGGACGTTTACGCAGGCGATGTGACGCAGGCCAAATAATCCGCCCCCTTCAGATAAGGGGGCTTTTTTGTCTGCTAAAAATCATGCAGATGTTCGTTCATTCCATGCATCAGAAAATTGAATATTGCCATCGCAGTAAGTCCAGATTGCTTTTTCGTATCTCAACTGAATGGATTCAAGATGGCCCGTACCGGGACAGTTACGTGTATCGTTAACAATAGGGGAGATTGATACGACCTTTACACCTTCCAGTTCAGTTCTGAAGTATTCTACTTCCCTTCCCGCATCGTTAATTCGATAATATCTTATCTCAACTTTTTTTAGGTTTTGCCCTGTAGCCACAGCCTTATAAAGATACGGAGATGAACTATCTATCTCCTTCTCGAACAAGAAAGGGGCATGTTTGCGCGTTCCGGTTAATCTCCCGGAAAGAGGATCTGTTGGAATACTTAAATTATGGGTTAACCCTCTAATTTCAACACTCCCTTCCCGATCCTGTACATCACTTGAACCCTTAATAAGTGAGCCGCCATCGTCAAAAAACCAAATATGAACCGGTACAGCCATAAATCATGCTCCTTTCGAAAATCAGTGGTGGATCCATGTGCCTGCTTTTACCGCCTCAGCAAACATTCTTACGGTTAATGGCTTCGATATTTGTTTAACGGGTTCTTGCGTAAACCATTTTCTGAAAAACCAGGTTTGAGTCCAGGGGAAATAGTTTTGCGTGGGCACATTGATAAGATACTTTTTCTCAAACTTTTCAATGACATAAACGATATCATCCAGATCGGTGTAATCCTGTAAAACATCGTCTAACTCGAGCGGGATCCTCTTGCCCGTAAATGTTCCCTGTTCTGGTAAATTTCCCCTGAAGAACTTCAAAACATCATTTTCACTATTCATATTCACCAAATCCGATCTTTAGGGTGAGCAATCGTATTATATCGTGAGAGTGTTTTGTAACTTATCGTTGCAAGATCAGCAGCAAGTATGGTTATTCCCAATGCAGGGATCCATCGACCAATGAATGCACCTAAGTTTTTGGTATACATTGGTTTTCGGTATTTAAAGCTTGCGAGGGTAATCGTAGGTAATCGGTGTGGTAGCTGTACATTCAGAAGATCACGAAGATACTTAGAAGCCACGGAAGTACCTATAGTAGCCGTTTCTGGCTTTGTTCTGGTCTCAAGTATAGGTAAACCAAGGATCATAGTAGCCATCATTACTGCATCTTTTAATCCACCGAATTGTTCATCGGTAGTATCAAGGAAAATCCAAAAAAATAACTCAGACGCCGAGATATTACATACACCTTTATAGAAGTATGTTCCATTGAGCTCTTCAACGGTATCCATATCATAGCCATAATAATAGAGTGGTTTCAGTGATGCTATCGTATAAAAATTTGAAGGCATAAAGTAGAACAATCATCTTTATAAATTCCTAAAAAAGATCCATTTCTTAAATATATTGATTCTGTGAAATGCGTCACTTTTAGAATTTTTTACCAAACATCATTAAAAATGAGGCGTTTTTTTCTCTAAGTTTAGGAAGTCCGCATAAAGATTGTGACTTTTTTCTCCCGCGCTACGGATATGATCTTCCCATACCAACAACACACACCTGCACTCTCTGAATCGCAATCGCTGGCGTTCGGAACCTAATAAAAACAATTGTTTACCCTACAAAATAAGCGAGTGCCCAATGAATATGGCAACAAACAGCAGTGTGATTGTGAGTGATTCCCCTGCGGCAAGGCGGGCGGGAATGAGCGAAAGCGAATGGCGAGAGGCGATCAAATTCGACAGCACCGACACGGGCTGGGTCATCATGAGTATCGGGATGGCTATCGGCGCGGGTATCGTTTTTCTTCCGGTGCAGGTTGGATTAATGGGGCTGTGGGTCTTTTTGCTCTCGTCGATAATTGGCTATCCGGCCATGTACCTCTTCCAGCGATTATTTATTAATACGCTGGCGGAATCCCCGGAATGTAAAGACTACCCGAGCGTGATTAGCGGTTATTTAGGTAAAAACTGGGGCATCTTATTAGGTGCGCTCTATTTCGTGATGCTGGTCATCTGGATGTTTGTCTATTCCACGGCTATCACCAACGACAGCGCATCCTATTTGCACACCTTCGGGGTCACCGAGGGGTTGCTGTCGGAAAATCCCTTCTACGGCTTATTCCTGATCTGTATTCTGGTCGCCATCTCTTCGCGTGGTGAAAAGCTGCTGTTTAAAGTCTCCAGTCTGATGGTGCTGACCAAATTATTTGTGGTGGCGGCGCTGGGGCTTTCGATGATTGGTCTCTGGCATTTAGCCAACGTGGGCATGCTGCCGCCAATGGGGTTGCTGATAAAAAATGCCATTATTACGCTGCCCTTTACCTTAACCTCCATTCTGTTTATTCAGACCTTAAGCCCGATGGTGATTTCCTATCGTTCACGGGAAAAATCCGTTGAGGTGGCGCGTCATAAGGCGCTGCGGGCGATGAATATCGCCTTTGGCATACTGTTTGTCACGGTCTTCTTCTACGCCGTCTCTTTCACCCTGGCGATGGGACACGACGAAGCGGTGAAAGCCTACGAGCAGAACATTTCCGCCCTGGCGATTGCGGCGCAGTTTATCAGCGGCGACGGCGCGGGCTGGGTCAAAATCGTCAGCGTGATCCTCAATATTTTTGCCGTTATGACCGCCTTCTTCGGTGTCTATCTCGGCTTCCGCGAAGCCACGCAGGGGATCGTGATGAATATCCTGCGCCGTAAAATGCCGGCTGAACGTATTAATGAAAGCATCGTCCAGCGCGGGATCATGCTGTTCGCTATCCTGCTGGCCTGGAGCGCGATCGTGTTAAACGCGCCGGTACTGAGCTTCACCTCTATCTGTAGCCCCATCTTCGGCATGGTGGGCTGCCTGATCCCTGCATGGCTGGTCTACAAGGTACCGGCGCTGCATAAATATAAGGGCGTATCGCTGGTGATTATTGTTATCACCGGGCTGCTGCTTTGTGTTTCTCCTTTCCTCGCATTTTCCTGAGGGCAAATAAGGTCGTAACGATGTCTGAGCAAACTCATCCTTTATGGAATCAATTTATTCGCGTAGTGCAGGAAGAAGTTAAGCCTGCGCTGGGGTGCACCGAGCCCGTTTCTCTGGCTCTTGCCTGTGCGATTGCCGCAGAGCAACTGCCCGGCGACGTCACGATGATTGAGGCGTGGGTATCGCCGAATCTGATGAAGAACGGGCTTGGCGTAACGGTGCCGGGCACCGGCATGGTCGGGCTGCCCATTGCGGCGGCGCTGGGTGCCATCGGTGGCAATGCGCAGGCAGGGCTGGAGGTGCTGAAATATGTCACCGCCGATGCGCTGGCGCGGGCCAAAGCAATGCTTAACGCCGGTCTGGTGCAGGTGAAATTGCAGGAGCCGTGCGATGAGATCCTCTATTCACGTGCCTGCGTCTACGCCGGTGAGGCCTCGGCCATGGTGACCATTGCGGGCGGACATACCCGCGTGGTGGAGGTGGTTTGTCACGGCGAAACGCGCTTCAGTCTTGACGAGCGGCAGGCCGAGGTAAGTAACGATCCGCTGGCGGTACTGTCAAACACCACGCTCTCGCAGATCCTGGAGTTTGTCGAACAGGTTCCGTTCGAGGCGATCCGCTTTATCCTGGATGCAGGGCAACTGAACGACGCGCTCTCTCGTGAAGGGCTTAGCGGGAAGTGGGGGCTACACATTGGCGCCACCCTCAATAAGCAGCGCGCACGCGGATGGATGGCGCAGGATCTGGGTTCAGACATCGTTATCCGCACCAGTGCGGCCTCGGATGCCCGCATGGGCGGCGCGACGCTGCCGGCGATGAGCAACTCGGGCTCCGGGAATCAGGGAATTACAGCCACCATGCCGGTTGTCGTGATCGCTGAACATGTTCAGGCCGATGACGAACGGCTGGCGCGGGCGCTGATGCTCTCGCATCTGTCGGCTATCTACATCCATTACCAGCTTCCGCGTTTGTCCGCGCTGTGTGCGGCGACAACGGCCGGTATGGGGGCCGCCGCAGGGATGGCGTGGCTGATGGGCGGAAGCTATCAGACGATTGCAATGGCCATCGGCAGTATGATCGGTGACGTCAGCGGGATGATCTGCGACGGGGCGTCTAACAGCTGCGCCATGAAAGTCTCGACCAGCGTCACCAGCGCCTGGAAAGCCGTGATGATGGCGCTGGATGAGTCGGGCGTGACGGGCAACGAGGGGATTGTAGCGCACGACGTGGAACAGTCTATCTCTAACCTGTGCGCCCTGGCGTGCCGCTCAATGCAGGCAACGGACCGGCAGATTATTGAGATTATGGCGAGTAAGGTGTAAAAATTTCCCCTCTCCCCATTGGGGAGAGGGCCAGGGTGAGAGGGGCTTTAAACCGGCAAATCAATCAGCAGCGCGCGCAGCGGCGTATCTGCCACCAGGGTGATATTCGCTTCGTCACGAATAAACGCCCCGTCGCCGCAGGTGAGCGCTTCTTTCTCTTCCGCGTGCGTTACCGCATGCACCGTACCGTGAATGGACTGCAAATAGGCGCGCGGGCCGTGCAGCTGGAAGCTTGCCTGTTCACCTTTTTTCAGTTCGATATGGTGCAGCCATACCTGCTGTCGCAGCTGCAGGCTTTCCTTGCTGCCGTCAGGCGAGGCAATCAGCTGCTGTTTATCGCCCTTCAGATCTATTTTCTGCACCAGCGGGTTTTCTCGCTCAGGGCAGGCGTCGAGCCACAGCTGCATGCGCGTCAGCGTTTTGTCTTTGCTGAGGTTATGCTCGCTGTAGCTGATGCCCGGCTGCGTGGAAATTAACAACGCTTCGCCAGCCTTTGCCTGGACATGATTGCCCTCGCTGTCGCGGTATTCTGCCTCGCCTTCCAGGATCAGGTTCAGGATATCGACTTTCGGATACGTACGCGGCTGGAAGGAGGCGCCCGGGGCGAGCACTTCCTGGTTCAACACGCGCAGTGAAGCGTAACCGAGGAGTTTAGGGTCAAAGTAGTGTCCAAAGGAAAAGGTGTAGCGGGCCTGCAGCCAACCGAAATCGGCTTGTCCGCACTGTTTCGCTGTTCTTGTCGTAATCATAAACTTGACCTCTCTTTACACTAAAACAATGGTAAAGGTATGGACGCTGCATTGTTAGCCAGATATTCTGCCTGGTATGTTCAAATTTCCTGAATGAGAACGAGATGGCTAAAGAGAGAGCATTGACGCTTGAGGCGCTTCGCGTCATGGACGCGATTGACCGGCGCGGCAGCTTTGCCGCGGCGGCAGATGAACTGGGGCGCGTTCCGTCTGCGCTAAGCTACACCATGCAAAAACTGGAGGAAGAGCTGGACGTCGTGCTCTTCGATCGCTCCGGTCATCGAACAAAATTCACCAACGTGGGGCGGATGCTGCTGGAGCGAGGTCGCGTGCTGCTGGAAGCGGCGGACAAGCTCACCACGGACGCCGAAGCGCTGGCGCGAGGCTGGGAAACCCACCTGACGTTAGTCACCGAAGCGCTGGTGCCGACCGAAGCGCTGTTCCCGCTGGTAGACCGCCTGGCGGCGAAGGCCAATACGCAGCTGTCGATCATCACCGAGGTGCTGGCCGGGGCGTGGGAGCGTCTGGAGACGGGCAGGGCGGATATCGTCATTGCGCCTGACATGCATTTCCGCTCATCGTCAGAAATCAACTCGCGCAAGCTCTACAGCGTCATGAACGTCTACGTCGCCGCGCCGGATCACCCGATTCACCAGGAGCCGGAGCCGCTCTCTGAAGTGACGCGCGTGAAGTACCGCGGCGTGGCGGTGGCGGATACCGCGCGCGAGCGTCCGGTGCTGACGGTCCAGCTGTTGGATAAACAGCCGCGTCTGACGGTCACGTCACTGGAAGACAAGCGGCAGGCGCTGCTGGCCGGTTTGGGCGTGGCGACGATGCCTTACCCGTTTGTGGAAAAAGATATTGCGGAAGGGCGACTAAGGGTGGTGAGCCCGGAGTACACCAGCGAAGTGGACATTATTATGGCGTGGCGCCGCGACAGCATGGGCGAAGCCAAATCGTGGTGCCTGCGCGAAATTCCAAAGCTCTTTGCGCATCACAACAAATAAGCGAGCAGGCCCGGTAAGCGTAAGCGCCACCGGGCAGTAATTTACGCGCCGATCTTAGGATCCGGACCAAAGCGGTTTTCGCCCGGCGTCCCGCTCTGACAGTTGAAAATTAAAATCACGATCCAGCCGACAAGCGGGATTAACAGCAACAGCAGCCACCACGCCGAACGATCGGTGTCGTGGAGACGACGAAACAGCACGGCCCATGAAGGCAGCAAAACCAGCAAGCCATAAATCGTAGTGAGTACACCTTCACCGCCGGCGCGCTCCCAGCCGAGGATTTTATCCACGATGCCCAGCACCATAATCAGGACGAAGTTCACCAGAACGAACATCCAGTACTCTTTGCGGCGGGCGCGGCCACCAAATCCAACGTAGTTGCGCAGTACTTTTAAATACCAGTCCATTTTCCTTGCCTCTTAATCAGTCAATCACTTGTTTTCTAAGCGATCGAGGTAAGGATAGATGTATGCTGTGAATTAAAAAAGGGAATCAATTGATTCCCTAAATAATTATCCGAAACGCACGTCGCGCCCGTGCGGTTCATCCAGATCCTGCCACGGGCCAATGGAGATGATGCCCGTCGGGTTGATGGTCTTGTGGCTGCGGAAATAGTGAGTGCGAATATGGTCGAAGTTGACCGTCTCCGCGATCCCCGGCATCTGGTAGATGTCTCGCAGGAAACCATACAGGTTCAGGTAGTCGCTGATGCGGTGTTTATCGCACTTAAAGTGGGTGACATAGACCGGGTCAAAGCGAACCAGCGTGGTCCACAGGCGAATGTCCGCTTCCGTCAGGCGATCGCCCGTCAGGTAGCGATGCTGGCCCAGGATCTGCTCCAGGCGCTCCAGCGATTCAAACACCTTTCCGACCGCTTCGTCATAGGCTTCCTGGCTGGTGGCGAAACCGGCCTTATAGACGCCGTTGTTGACGTTGTCGTAAATCCAGCTGTTCAGCTCGTCAATTTTCTCGCGTAGCTCGACCGGGTAGTAATCCCCGGCGCGGGCGCCGTGCGCATCAAACGCGGTATTGAACATGCGGATGATTTCCGCGGACTCATTGCTGACGATCGTCTGGTTTTTCTTGTCCCACAGCACCGGCACGGTCACGCGTCCGGTGTAGTGCGGATCGGCGCGCAGATAGAGCTGGTACAGGAAATCGTGGTGATAAAGATCGTCGCCGGTTGCCGCAGGGAAATCACTGTCAAACGTCCAGCCGTTTTCCAGCATCAACGGGTTGACGACTGAAACCGGAATGAAGGATTCGAGGCCTTTTAGCTTGCGCACGATCAGCGTGCGGTGCGCCCACGGGCAGGCGAGGGAAACGTACAGATGATAACGATCTTTCTCCGCCGCGAAGCCCCCTTCGCCACTCGGGCCGGGGGCGCCGTCGGCGGTCAGCCAGTTACGGAAGGCCGAAACAGAGCGCTTAAAGCGTCCACCGGTGGATTTGGTGTCATACCAGACATCCTGCCAGACGCCGTCTACGAGTTGTCCCATTTTTTACTCCTCCGTCAGATAGCAAAAGCGAGGAGATGTCTCCTCGCTTTGTGTTTATTCAGTATAGCTTGCTTACCATTTCTTATTCAGAACGCGGTCGATGCTGTATGCGCCTGGGCCGGTGATCGCCAGCAGCAGGAAGCCACCCGCGATGGTCAGGTTTTTCATAAACATCAGTGAGTTCACGCCTTCCGCAAAGTTGCTGTGGAAGATGAACGCGGTCAGCAGGGTGAAGCCTGCGGTAAACAGCGCGGTGGTGCGGGTCAGGAAGCCGAACAGGACTGCAAGACCGCCGCCGAACTCAAGCTGAATGGTCAGCGGCAGCAGGAACCCCGGAACGCCCATGGCTTCCATATACTGCTGGGTACCCGCATATCCGGTGATTTTGCCCCAGCCTGCCACGATAAACAGAATTGGCATCAGAATACGCGCGACCAGTACACCAACATCTTCTAATTTTTTCATTTTACTCTCCAGGAAACCACATAAGCGGCTGAACATTATTTGTCTGCAATTCCGCGTAGATACCGCGGCTCTGCTGTCGATGGAGAGGAGTGTAAACGGGGCGGGTAGCAATTGTTAGCAAGGAAAACTGTCAATCTTCTTCAAAGATATTGAGTAAGGGCAGGTGCGCGCTGGTGCCCTCAGCCCACGGGGAGAAGGGCAGAAACAAAAAACGGTAACCTGAGTTACCGTTTTGCGTTTATCACCGCAGCTGTTGTTGCCGCAACGTTGCTTTGACCAGACGCCAGGCGCTCCAGGCACCAAAACCGCGTCGGGCCCAGCGGATGAGCATATTCGGATGACGAACCGTCCAGATAGCCATCACGCTGCTGCCGACCAGCGCCCACGAACGCAGGCTCAGGAAGGTATTCCAGCCACGGTCAAACCGTCGCGTCGCGTCGATCCAGTCACGGCGGCTGGCAGACAGATCCAGCCGCTGCTGCTGGATCTGACTTAACAGGTACGCTTTTCGCTTCTGACGTTCCGCTTTATCGCTCACGGCTTGTCATCCTCCAGCAGGGCGCGATCGTTAGCCAGTTCCTGGCGCGTGTGGCGCAGGAAAGTGGACCTGCGCGCTTTACGCATCGTCCATATGCCGCCAATCAGCGCCGCGACCAGCAGAACGACGGTCGTGGCAATCATCGCGTTAAGTCGATACTGCGGGTCAATGGCCCAGATGATTAACACCATCAGGCTCATCAGACCAAACGCGGCGAAGAGCATGGTCAGCCCGAGCATCAGCAGCATCTGGAAGAGGTTCGCTTTCTCCTCTTCCAGTTCGACCACTGCCAGCCGGACGCGCGTTTCGGCAATCCCAACCAGCGTCGTTAAAATACGCTGGCCGATGCCGAGGACGTTATTAGCAGGCCCTTGTGCGTGACGAGGATCTTCCATATCAACGACGCGTCAGCAGGACACCCAGTACCACACCCACTGCGGCACCAATACCAACTCCCGTCCATGGATTGTCGCGCACATATTCATCTGCACGCGCAGCCGCTTCACGGGTCTGTTTCGCCAGTGCATCACCGGTTTCACCCAGGCGGTAGCGGCTCTCTTTCAGCGCCTGCTCCGCTTTGCTGCGCAGCTTGCTTACTTCTTCTTTCGACTTATCGGCAGAGGAGTTCAGCACCTCTTCAAGGGTATCGGCCAGGGATTTCAGTTCAGCGCGCAGATGTTCAGACGTCGTATCTTTTGACATGATTCTCTCCTGTTGAGATTTCCGTTAACTCAATAATCGCGAGCTTCCAGCGCTTTCAGGTCGTCCTGCGCCTCTTTCAACTTCTTCTCGCGCTTAGCAATTTTTTCCGCATCCCCTTTCTCTTTCGCTTCCTGCAGGTCTTGACGGCGCTCGGCTATCTCGTCCTTCTGTTCAGCGATTTTCTTTTGGTGATCGGCACGCAGCTTGCTGTCTGAACAGTTCGCTTTCACTTCGCTCAGCGCTTTTTTGAGACCATCAACACGGTGCTGATTGTTATGCTTTTCGGCATAACCGATCTCACGCTGAATATCCTGTTCTTTCTCCTGACAGAGAGAGTTTGCGAAGGTCGTTGTGCTTAAAGAAAAAAGGGCCAGAGCCAGGGTCATGCGGAATTTCATTATCGAAACCTTCCATTGTGCTGCGGGGTTAGCCGCTATCCAAAATGATGCGGAGTACATTCGAGGGGTGCTCCGCGTACTTAAGCATAGTAAGTAAACGGGGAATTCACCAAAGTGAGTGAAAAGATTCGGAATCCAGGAAGTTATCCAAACCGATGCGACGTATCGCGAATCAATGATAACCACGCGGCTGGCGGGTTGTCATCTTCCTGCTGGGCAATGATATAGCCGTGCGGCAGCGTACGGTCAAGAACCGCTTTCGCGGCAGCGCTCTGCGCACGGGAATCAAACTTAATCAGTAAAACATCGTCCTGCGGGGTGATGCTTTTAAAGCGGATGCCGTTTGCATCCAGATGATGCCAGACAGAAAAACCGTCAGGCACACCGCCCCCCTGGTTTACCGGGCGAATGGCCAGCGTAGCGTCCTGATGTGAAAGCGTGTTCCAGGCCAGCAGTACGGCGCTGAGCATCACCAGTGCAATAAAGGCACAGGCAAAGCGGCGCATGGCGAGCGGTGAGATAACCATCGTTAACCTCGCGCTCCGTATTTTTTCTTCCACAGGACAACCAGCGAGCCGATCAGGCCGAAGACCAGCAGAACAACA
The DNA here is from genome assembly GCF_014982245.1 of Enterobacter cloacae complex sp. P6RS. Lineage (NCBI taxonomy): Bacteria > Pseudomonadati > Pseudomonadota > Gammaproteobacteria > Enterobacterales > Enterobacteriaceae > Enterobacter > Enterobacter cloacae complex sp. P6RS. The sequence goes on along the minus strand of NZ_JADCLB010000004.1, from coordinate 247,385 downwards.
GGCAGCAGCATCAGGCAGGACATCAGCTGATCTTCATATTTCATGAAGACCGGCGTTTTACCCAGCGCATAGCCCAGCGTCGTCAGGATCAGAACCCATAACAGGCCGCTCATCCAGTTGAAGAACTGGAAGCGTGCGCTGCTCAACCCGGACAGCCCGGCAATGGTGGGCAGCAGGGTGCGCACAAAGGCGATAAAGCGGCCAATCAGCAGCGCGGAAAGCCCATGCTTATGGAACAGGTGGTGTGCCCGCTGGTGATAGTGCGCAGGCAGATGGGAAAGCCAGTTCTGTACTATTCGGGTATTGCCCAGCCATCTTCCCTGGATATAACTCACCCAGCAGCCAAGGCTGGCCGCGACGGTCAGTAATAAAATGGTTTGCGGGAACGCCATTGCGCCTTTAGCACACAGCACGCCGACAAGCACCAGCAAACTGTCACCCGGCAAGAAGGCTGCAGGCAGCAAACCATTCTCAAGGAACAGAATCATAAACAAGACAAAATAGAGCATGCCAATCATGGAAGGGTTGGCCAGCGTTTCAAAATCCTGCGCCCAAAGGGCATGCAGCAGTTGGGTCAAAAGTTCCATTCAGTGTTCCTGGAAATCGGTTAACGTCTCGCCTGTTATCCGGGATAAACAGCACGGCGACATTGTTGTGATTTCATTATGGTCGCTCGCGGACACATTGCGGTGTGGCCAACACTGTTCCCTGTTAATTGGCTGGTTAGCAAGCACTAACTTTCAAAATAACGAAGTGAATCCAATTGTAACAAAGCCCAACGTTCTGCGTCACAGAATTTGCAGGGTGAGGTGATTTTGGCGTAAGCCCTGAAAGTGAGCGAGGGATTTTACAAAGGCTGACACTATATATGTTTTGCTTACCCATTCAGGCGGGGAGGCGCAGCGAAGCGCCTGCCGGTAGAAAGGTCGCCTATTTTGCGCCGCTCGGGGCCGTATCGAGATGAACGACAGGATTATCGGCAAAAAGATAGCGGTCAGCGTTAAATTCGAAGTCGTCGCTGGTTTCATTGAAGAGCATCTGCTTGGTGTTTTCCAGGTGCTGCCACATGGCGAGCTTAGCGGCATGGGGATCTTTACGAATCAGCGCCTTAAGAATTTGATCGTGGTCGTCACACCAGTTGTCCACGGTACGGGAATCAATATGATCGTGCAGTTTTTTCCAGTACGGGTTGTGAACGCGCTGAGTCCACATTTTCTCAACGATTGCCGCCAGCGCCGTATTCTGGGTTGCCAGGGCGACCTGAACGTGAAACTGCAGGTCCCACTCGGAATCACGGAAACATTTTTCCTTGCGAGCGTTCTCCTGGATCTCCATCAGCTTCATGATGTCCTGCTTGGTCACCTGCGTAGCGGCAAATTCGGCAATATTGCTTTCGATCAGCTGGCGAGCCTGGAGCAGCTCAAACGGACCGTAGCTGGCGAATTCTAGACTTTCATCCGCCACCGGAGAGTGTTTAGGCTGATTAGAAATAACGTGAATGCCGGAACCTTTGCGTACCTCAACGTAGCCTTCCACTTCCAGCATGATAATCGCTTCGCGCACCACGGTTCGGCTTACGCTTTTTTCATCCGCGATAAAGCGCTCGGCGGGAAGTTTATCACCGACAAGATAGACCCCTTGCTCGATGCGATCTTTCAGCTCGGCAGCAAGTTGTTGATATAAACGACGTGGTTCGGTGATTTCCATATGCGCTCCAGGCAGGGTACGGCAGATGATTTGTTATACCACTTTCACGGAATACTCTCCAGATTTTGCCATTAAAAAAGCCGCCCGGGGGCGGCTTCGGTAAAACGCATTTTCGCTAACTCTGCGTAGCCGGTCGCCCGAGAGACTCTTTCGCCAGCTCCTCTGCGGATTTGCTTTTCAGCACCGTCCAGATCACCACCGCGCCCAGCAGGTCGAAAATAGCCAGCACGGCGAACAGCGGGCTGAAGCCGATGGTATCCGCCAGCGCGCCGACGACCAGCGCAAACATCGTACTCGCGGTCCAGGCGGCCATCCCGGTCAGGCCGTTGGCGGTGGCCACTTCGTTGCGACCGAAAACGTCAGACGAGAGCGTAATCAGCGCGCCGGACAGGGACTGGTGCGCAAATCCACCGATGCACAGCAGGGCGATAGCCACATACGGACTGGTGAACAGGCCGATCATGCCCGGGCCAATCATCAGCAGGGCACCCATGGTCACCACCATCTTACGGGAAACGATCAGGTTCACCCCAAACCAGCGCTGGAACAGCGGCGGCAGGTACCCGCCCACGATACAGCCCAGGTCAGCGAACAGCATCGGCATCCAGGCGAACATCGCGATCTCTTTCAGGTTAAAGCCGTAGACTTTAAACATAAACAGTGGGATCCACGCGTTGAAGGTGCCCCAAGCCGGTTCAGCCAGGAAGCGCGGCAGGGCGATACCCCAGAACTGACGGGTGCCCAGGATCTGCCAGACGGACATCTTCTTGCCATTGTTGGTCTGATGCTGCGCTTCCTGACCACCAATAATGTATTCGCGTTCTTCCTCGGAGAGTTTTTTCTGATCGCGCGGGTGTTTATAGAAAACCAGCCACGCCATTGCCCAGGCGAAGCTCAGCACGCCGGAAATGATGAATGCCATCTGCCAGCTGTGCATCACGATGGCCCACACCACCAGCGGTGGCGCAATCATTGCCCCGATGGACGAGCCCACGTTGAAGTAACCCACCGCGATGGAACGCTCTTTTGCCGGGAACCACTCGGAGCTGGCTTTCAGCCCCGCCGGGATCATCGCGGCTTCTGCCGCACCGACCGCGCCACGGGCCAGCGCCAGGCCGCCCCAGCTGCCTGCCAGTGCGGTTGCACCGCAGAATACCGCCCAGGCGATGGCGAAGAAGGCATAGCCGATTTTGGTACCCAGAATATCGAGAACATACCCAGCAACAGGCTGCATGACGGTGTAAGCGGCAGAATAGGCCGCGATGATGTAAGAGTATTGCTGCGTGGAGATATGCAGCTCTTCCATCAACGTCGGCGCCGCGGCTGCCACGGTGTTACGTGTCAGGTAGCCCAGCACGGTGCCCAGCGTCACCAGTGCGATCATATACCAACGTAACCCTTTAATTTTACGCATCTAAAACCTCATCGTTATGTTATTTCCGCGCCAGAGCACGGCAACCTCTCAACCGTTGCCGGGAGCAGTTGTGTAACGGGAGGGGCGTAGCCGGGAGAATGTCCCGGAACGGCCCGAACCTTGCCATAAGTAAGCGTGCATAAGTCGGTATCCGTACCGTTAAACCCGATGCCTCTCACACCGGTAATGCATTCCGTCGGCTTAGTGTTTGCGACGGCGAAAAGATAACTTGTCATACAACTTTAAAAGGTGAGTGACATCACAAATGCATGATTCTTTGTAGGGACATTAATCGCTGCGCGCAAAGCCAGTAACGGCGCGGCCTGTAGAAGGGTTTACCCCATTGAGGGTAATTTATTTGTTAGCGTTTATTGATCTCACTCACGAAAAAAGCTTCGGTGGGTGGAAATTGGTGTGATAACTTTGCAGCATATGAACATACGCTTTCTGACGCTCCCGTAATGAGGAAGACGATAATGACGCCGTTTATGACCGACGATTTTCTATTAGATACCGAATTTGCCCGCCGCCTGTACCATGACTACGCTAAAGACCAGCCGATTTTCGACTACCACTGCCACTTACCGCCGCAGCAGGTTGCCGAAAATTACCGTTTCAAAAACCTGTATGATATCTGGCTGAAGGGTGACCACTATAAATGGCGCGCAATGCGCACCAACGGCGTGGCCGAGCGCCTGTGTACCGGCGACGCGACCGATCGCGAGAAGTTCGACGCCTGGGCCGCTACCGTGCCGCACACCATCGGTAACCCGCTATACCACTGGACGCACCTCGAACTACGCCGTCCGTTTGGCATCACCGGCAAGCTGCTTTCTCCCGCTACGGCGGATGAGATCTGGGACCAGTGCAATGCGCTGCTGGCGCAGGATAACTTCTCCGCGCGCGGCATCATGAAGCAGATGAACGTGAAGATGGTGGGCACCACCGACGATCCTATTGACTCCCTGGAGCATCATGCCGTTGTCGCCAAAGACGCCTCTTTTGACATTAAAGTGCTGCCAAGCTGGCGCCCGGACAAAGCCTTCAACATTGAGCAGGTCACGTTCAACGACTATATGGCGAAGCTGGCGGAAGTGTCCGATACCGACATCCGTCGTTTTGCCGATCTGCAAACCGCGCTGACCAAACGTCTGGATCACTTTGCGGCGCACGGCTGTAAAGTCTCTGATCACGCGCTGGACGTGGTGCTGTTCGCGGAATCCAACGAAGCCGAACTGGACAGCATCCTGGCGCGTCGCCTCTCCGGTGAATCGCTTAGCCAGCATGAAGTGGCGCAGTTCAAAACCGCGGTGCTGGTGTTCCTCGGCGCGGAATATGCCCGTCGCGGCTGGGTACAGCAGTACCACATCGGCGCGCTGCGCAATAACAACCAGCGCCAGTTCAAACTGCTGGGCGCGGACGTGGGCTTTGACTCCATCAACGACCGCCCGCTGGCGGAAGAGCTGTCAAAACTGCTGAGCAAACAGAACGAGCAAAACCTGCTGCCGAAAACCATTCTCTACTGCCTGAACCCGCGCGATAACGAAGTGCTGGGCACCATGGTGGGCAACTTCCAGGGCGAAGGTATGCCGGGCAAGATGCAGTTCGGATCCGGCTGGTGGTTCAACGATCAGAAAGACGGCATGGAGCGTCAGATGACGCAGCTGGCGCAGCTCGGTCTGTTAAGCCGCTTCGTGGGTATGCTGACCGACAGCCGCAGCTTCCTGTCCTATACCCGTCATGAATATTTCCGCCGCATCCTGTGCCAGATGATTGGTCGCTGGGTGCATGCGGGCGAAGCTCCAGCGGATCTCCAGCTGCTGGGCGACATGGTGAAAAACATCTGCTTTAACAATGCGCGTGACTACTTCGCCATTGAACTGAACTAAGGCCGTCTGAGGTTGATATGCAATACATCAAAATCCATTCGCTGGATAACGTGGCCGTCGCGCTGGCAGATTTAACCGAAGGCACGGAAGTGGCCTTCGATAACCAGTCGGTCACGTTGCGCCAGGCCATTGGACGTGGACACAAGTTTGCCCTGATCCCCATTGCAAAAGGGGAGAACGTGGTGAAGTACGGTTTGCCCATCGGCCATGCGCTGGCGGATATTGCGCCGGGTGAATATATTCATTCCCACAATACCCGCACCAATCTCAGCGATCTGGACGAGTACAGCTATCAGCCTGAACTCCCGAAGGCAGGCGTGCAGGCGGGGGATCGTGAGGTGCAAATCTACCGTCGCGCAAACGGTGATGTGGGGATCCGCAACGAGCTGTGGATCCTGCCGACCGTCGGCTGCGTGAACGGCATTGCGCGTCAGATCCAGACCCGCTTTCTGAAGGAGACCCACGATGCCGAGGGCATCGACGGGGTACATCTGTTCAGCCACACCTACGGCTGCTCCCAGTTGGGTGACGACCACATCAACACCCGCACCATGCTGCAAAACATGGTGCGCCACCCGAATGCAGGCGCGGTGCTGGTGATCGGCCTCGGCTGCGAGAACAACCAGGTCGACGCCTTCCGCGAGACGCTGGGGGAATTCGACCCTGAGCGCGTGCACTTCATGGTGTGCCAGCATCAGGACGACGAAGTGGAAGCGGGCGTTGAGCAGCTGCATCAGCTGTATGAGGTGATGCGCCACGACAGGCGCGAGCCGGGCAGGCTGAGCGAGCTGAAGTTTGGTCTGGAGTGCGGCGGGTCTGACGGTCTTTCCGGCATTACCGCCAACCCGATGCTGGGCCGCTTCTCGGATTACGTGATTGCCAACGGCGGCACCACGGTGCTGACCGAAGTGCCGGAGATGTTTGGTGCGGAGCGCATTCTGATGAGCCACTGCCGTGACGAAGAGACGTTTGAGAAGACCGTCACCATGGTGAACGACTTCAAACAGTACTTTATCGCCCACAATCAGCCCATTTACGAGAACCCGTCGCCGGGGAACAAGGCGGGCGGAATCACCACGCTGGAGGAGAAATCCCTCGGCTGCACCCAGAAAGCGGGAGCCAGCCAGGTGGTGGACGTTCTGCGCTACGGCGAACGCCTGAAAACCCACGGCCTGAACCTGCTGAGCGCGCCGGGTAACGATGCGGTCGCCACCAGCGCGCTGGCGGGGGCGGGCTGTCACATGGTGTTGTTCAGCACCGGTCGCGGTACGCCGTACGGCGGTTTTGTGCCGACGGTCAAAATCGCCACCAACAGCGAGCTGGCGGCGAAGAAAAAGCACTGGATCGATTTCGACGCAGGCCAGCTGATCCACGGCAAAGCGATGCCGCAGCTGCTGACGGAGTTCGTGGATACTATCGTGGAGTTTGCTAACGGCAGGCAGACCTGTAATGAGAAGAACGACTTCCGCGAGCTGGCGATCTTTAAGAGTGGTGTGACGCTTTAAGTGTTTTGTCGGGGGGCGCTAGCGCTTACCCGACCTACTGAACTTTAATCGGTGCGGCCTGATGCGCTCACCCTGACCCTCTCCCTGTGGGAGAAGGTACAAACACTAAAAACGGCAACCTCAGGGTTGCCGTTTTGCTGTTAACCTCGCAGCGCGTTCTTCGCTAAACGCGCGTCTTCCGCCTGACAGGCCGCTGCGGTGAACAGCACGTCTGTAGAGGAGTTCAGTGCAGTTTCGCAGGAGTCCTGCAGCACGCCGATGATGAAGCCGACGGCCACAACCTGCATGGCGATCTCGTTCGGGATGCCGAACATATTGCACGCCAGCGGGATCAGCAGCAGCGAACCGCCCGCCACGCCGGATGCGCCACAGGCACACAGCGACGCCACCACGCTCAGCAGCAGCGCCGTTGGCAGATCCACAGGAATACCCAGCGTTTGCACGGCCGCCAGGGTCAGCACGGTGATGGTGATCGCCGCACCCGCCATGTTCACGGTCGCACCCAGCGGGATCGACACGGAATAGGTATCGCGGTCCAGGTTCAGCTTCTCCGCCAGCGCCATGTTAACCGGAATGTTTGCCGCCGAGCTGCGGGTGAAGAAGGCGTATACGCCGCTCTCGCGCAGGCAGGTGAGCACCAGCGGATACGGGTTACGGCGGATCTGCCAGAACACCAGCAGCGGGTTGATCACCAGCGCCACCAGCAGCATACAGCCGACCAGCACCATTAGCAGCTGCGCGTAGCCCCACAGCGCGTCAAAGCCAGTTGTGGCCAGGGTAGACGACACCAGACCGAAGATACCGATGGGTGCAAAGCGAATCACGACCTTAACGATAAAGGTCACGGCGTTGGACATGTCGTTGACCAGGTTTTTCGTCGTTTCGTTGCCGTGACGCAGGGCGAAGCCCAGGCCGATCGCCCACACCAGAATGCCAATGTAGTTGGCATTCAGCAGAGCATCAATGGGGTTCGTAACCATGCTCATCAGCAGGCCGCGCAGCACTTCCACAATGCCTGAAGGCGGCGTGACGTCGCCCGCCGCAGAGGTCAGATGTAGCGTGGAGGGGAAGAGGAAGCTAAAGACCACTGCGGTCAGCGCAGCAGAAAACGTGCCCAGCAGATATAAAAAGAGAATCGGGCGAATGTTGGTTTTTTGTCCGTGTTGGTGATTGGCGATAGAAGCCATGACCAGCATCAGTACCAGCACCGGCGCAACGGCCTTCAGCGCGCCCACGAAAAGCGTTCCGAGAAGCCCCGTCGCTTCCGCGGCAGGTTTTGACACCAGCGCCAGCAGAATACCCAGAACCAGACCTACCAGGATTTGTTTAACCAGGCTACCCTGCGTCAGACGCGCAAGCAGGCCCTTAGATTGTGTGCTCATACTAAATTCCTAAGTGAAATTGTGTTCCATCCTGGATGTGCTCTAAGTCACATTTATTTCAGGGTGTAAATATTTGTTTGCCTGGTTGAGTATCAAGGAAAGCGGGGAAAGGCGGAAGAGTAAAATGCTGGATTTTACGTGTCACATCATATTTTTTAACTATTGAGTCACAAAAGTGTGTTAACCCTCTCCCCTTTGAGGAGAGGGTTAGGGTGAGGGGATTACTCCGCCTGCTGCTTTTTATCGTGCTGGCGGTTAACCCAGGTATTGATAACCAGCGTCACCAGCAGAATGCCGAACACCACGCCGAGCGAAATGGCGATCGGGATGTGGTAGAAATCGACGATCAGCATTTTGATACCGATAAACACCAGGATCACCGACAGGCCGTACTTCAGCATCGAGAAGCGCTCTGCCGCGCCTGCCAGCAGGAAATACATGGCACGCAGACCGAGGATCGCAAACAGGTTAGAGGTCAGCACGATGAACGGATCGGTCGTCACCGCGAAGATTGCCGGGATGCTGTCTACCGCGAAAATCACGTCGCTCAGCTCGACCAGAATCAGCACCAGCAGCAGCGGGGTAGCAAACAGCAGGCCGTTCTTACGCACGAAGAAGTGCTCGCTCTCGATCTTGTCCGTCATGCGCAGATGGCCGCGGATCCACTTCACCAGCGGCTTATCACCGATACCGGTATCGTCTTCTTTCGCCAGCGCCATTTTGACCCCGGTGAACAGCAGGAACGCGCCGAACACGTACAGCAGCCATTCGAACTGGGTAATCAGCCAACTGCCGGCGAAGATCATGATGGTACGCAGGATGATGGCACCCAGCACGCCGTAGACCAGCACGCGGCGCTGCAGGGCTGCAGGCACGGCGAAATAGCTGAACAGCATCAGCCAGACGAAGACGTTATCAACCGCCAGGGCTTTTTCAATCAGATAACCGGTGAGGAAGGCGAGCGCCTGAGGATCGGCCACCACACGGCCTTCGGTTGAGGCCAGGTACCACCAGAAGGCGGCGCAAAAGAGGAGCGAGAGGGTAACCCAGACCAGCGACCAGACGGCGGCCTGCTTAACGCTCATGCCGTGCTCGCCGCGACGACCCTGCAAAAAGAGGTCGATCGCCAGCATGATGAGCACGACAACCGCGAATCCGCCCCACAGCATTGGAGTGCCGACAGAATGCATACTATTTTCCTTACACATAAAAAACAAAAACGGCCATGGTCAGAAGACGATAGCCGTTAGCTTTTTATGCATAGACCTCGCCTTCCGGCAAGGTCTCACTTACAACCACGAAGGTTGCCCGGCGACCGGATGCATATTTTACGCATCGTAATGACGATCCACCGGCGAAGAAGTTACTCCCCTTTGCAGGTAACAAAATATGTCAGACCATCGGTTTCGTCAATGGCCTGCGCCGTTTCATTACACAGCTTTACGCGATCGCTTCCGCGCCTATGCCGTCTGCCGGGAACACCACGCCGGTCTGGCGGCGGATCTCGGTTTGCAGCTTCGCCGTGGTGCGGCTTACCGCAAGGCCAGGGTGATTCACTTCATTGTCTTCCACCAGACGGGCGAAGACCTCTGCCTCATAGAGCATAGTGTTAATATGCTGAGGCTGCGTCAGTTCCTGCGCTTTGCCGCCGCGCGGCACGAAGCTCACCTTCTGACATTCGGAGATCTTCTCGATGACCAGCGACCCGGCTTCGCCCTGAATTTCGCTCGGCAACACGGAATCGCTCACCTTGGAGTGCTGCAGCGTGACGCTGAAATCACCGTAATCCAGCACCACCAAACCGTGTGCATCCACGCCGCTCTCCAGCAGGCTGGCGGTGGCCGTAACGCCGTGCGGCTCGCCCCACAGCGCTACGGCAGAGGCCAGGCAGTAAAAACCGATATCCATAATCGAGCCGTTTGAGAAGGCCGGGTTAAAAGTATTCGGATTCTCGCCGTCCAGATAGCGCTGATAGCGCGACGAATACTGGCAGTAGTTGATAAAGGCTTTGCGCACTTTGCCAATTTTCGGCAGGGACTGCTGCAGCAGAAGGAAATTCGGCAGGCTGGCGGTTTTGAACGCTTCGAACAGCACCACCTGGTTTTCGCGGGCAAGCGCAATGGCCGCTTCCACTTCCTCAATATTCGAGGCCAGCGGCTTCTCGCAAATCACGTGCTTTTTGTGGCCGAGAAACAGCGCCGTTTGCGGGAAGTGCAGGGAGTTCGGGCTGGCGATATAGACCGCGTCAATGGCGTCGCTTTGCGCCATTTCATCCAGGGAGGTGAAGAGATGCTCGACGAGGTAGTCGTTAGCAAAGCTCTGCGCCTGCTCAAGGCTGCGGGAATAGACTGCGGTGAGTTTAAGTTTGCCGGTTTCGTGGGCGGCGTCGACGAACTGGCGCGTGATCCAGTTCGTTCCAATGACTGCGAAACGTATCATAAACGTTTACGTACTCCGTAGCGGGGAACCTTTAGCCACTGTAGCACGGGATTATTGCAAAACCAGTGCGCTATTCCGCATTACCATTTAACGATAAATGCGTAAGCCACAGGCGGGTATCAAACTCCAGCTGGTGATACTGCGGCTCCATGTGGCAGCACAGGGAATAGAACGCTTTGTCGTGCTCTTTCTCTTTCAGGTGCGCCAGCTCATGGACTACGATCATCCGCAGAAAGGCTTCCGGCGCGTTACGAAACACCGTCGCCACGCGGATCTCCGCCTTAGCCTTCAGCTTGCCGCCCTGCACGCGGGAGATGGCGGTGTGCAGGCCGAGCGCGTTTTTCAGCACGTGGATCTTGTTGTCGTACATCACCTTGTTGATCGGCGGCGCGCTCTTCAGATATCGGCTTTTCAGATCCTGCGTATACTGCCAGAGGGCCTTATCGGTCGCGAAATCGTGCGTGCCGGGATAGCGTTTTTCCAGCACCGCGCCGAGCTTCTGCTCGGCAATCAGGCTGCGAACCTGAGTCAGTAAATGCTCCGGATAGCCCTGGAGATAAGTAAGTTGGTTCATCAAAAGCCCAAATTAATGCGAAAACGGGTATACTCACGCACCCTTTTCAGGGATACGCCAAATTTTACCATTCAGGAGGGCCGATGAGCCACTTAGACAACGGTTTCCGTTCACTCAACCTTAAACGTTTCCCGGAAACGGACGACGTAAACCCGCTTCAGGCGTGGGAAGCGGCGGATGAATATCTGCTGCAGCAGTTGGATGAGACTGAAATCCGCGGCCCGGTTCTGATCCTGAATGACGCGTTTGGTGCCCTGGGCTGCGCCCTGGCAGAGCACACGCCTTACAGCATTGGCGATTCCTACCTGAGCGAACTGGCGACACGTGAAAACCTGCGCCATAACGACATCGACGAGTCCAGCGTGAAGTTCCTCGACAGCACCGCGGACTACCCGCAGGCGCCGGGCGTGGTGCTGATCAAAGTACCAAAAACCATGGCACTGCTGGAGCAACAGCTGCGCGCGCTGCGCAAAGTCGTCACGCCGGAAACCCGCATCATTGCGGGTGCCAAAGCGCGCGATATTCACACCTCAACGCTGGAGCTGTTCGAGAAAGTGCTCGGCCCGACCACTACCACGCTTGCCTGGAAAAAAGCGCGCCTGATCAACTGCACCTTCAGCGCACCGGAGCTGGCCGACGCGCCGGAGACGCTGAGCTGGAAACTGGAAGGCACCGACTGGACCATCCATAACCATGCGAACGTTTTCTCCCGCACCGGGCTGGATATTGGGGCGCGTTTCTTTATGGAGCACCTGCCGGAAAACCTGGAAGGGGAGATTGTCGATCTGGGCTGCGGCAATGGCGTGATTGGCCTGACGCTGCTGGCGAAGAATCCGGAAGCCAGCGTGGTGTTCAGCGACGAGTCGCCGATGGCGGTGGCCTCCAGCCGTCTGAACGTAGAAACCAACATGCCGGAAGCGGTGGATCGCTGCGAATTTATGATCAACAACGCGCTCTCCGGCGTTGAGCCTTTCCGCTTTAACGCCGTGTTCTGCAACCCGCCGTTCCACCAGAAGCACGCCCTGACGGATAACGTCGCGTGGGAGATGTTCCACCACGCGCGCCGCTGCCTGAAAATCAACGGCGAGCTGTATATCGTGGCGAACCGCCACCTGGACTACTTCCACAAGCTGAAGAAGATTTTCGGCAACTGCGTCACTATTGCGACCAATAACAAGTTTGTGGTGCTGAAAGCGGTGAAGCTGGGGCGTCGTCGCTAAATAACCAGTGCAAGCTGGGTGCCCTGCGCAATCGCCCGCCGCGCATCCAGCTCCATCGCCACGTCGCACCCGCCAATCAGATGCACCGTTTTACCCGCTTCGCGCAGCGGATCGGCCAGATCGCGCTTCGGCTCCTGTCCGGCGCACAAAATCACATGATCCACGCGCAGCAGCTGCGGTTCACCACCGATCAGCACATGCAGCCCGTCGTCGTCGATCTTCTGGTAGCTCACCCCCGGGATCATCTTCACCCCGCGCGAGAGCAGGGTGGCGCGGTGGATCCAGCCCGTGGTTTTGCCCAGCCCTTCACCCGGCTTGCTGGCCTTACGCTGGAGCATCACGATCTGGCGCGGGCTTTTCGACAGCTGCGGCCCTTCCGGCCGTAATCCGCCGGACTGGCTCAGGCTGGTATCAATGCCCCATTCTACGCAAAACTCGGCGATGTTCTGGCTGGTGGCCTCGCCCGGCTGGCTTAAATACATCGCGGTATCAAAGCCGATCCCGCCGCAGCCGATAATCGCCACCTTCTCGCCAACGGGCGCTTTGTCGCGCAGTACGTCCAGATAGCTCAACACCTTCGGATGATCGATACCCTCGATTGCAGGCGTGCGCGGTGCGATCCCGCTCGCGAGGATAACTTCGTCGAAGTCGATGAGATCCACCGCGTTGACAAACTGGTTAAGCCGCAGATCAACACCCGTCAGATCGAGCATCCGGCGGTAGTAGCGCAGGGTTTCATAGAACTCCTCTTTGCCGGGGATCTGTTTGGCGATATTAAACTGCCCGCCAATTTCACCGGCGGCATCAAACAGCGTCACGCTGTGCCCGCGCGAGGCGGCATTCACCGCAAACGCCAGCCCAGCGGGGCCAGCGCCCACCACGGCCAGGCGTTTTTGACTGACCGTCGCAACCACCGGCATTTTGGTTTCATGGCAGGCGCGGGGGTTCACCAGGCATGAGGTGACTTTGCCGGCGAAGATCTGATCCAGACAGGCCTGGTTACAGCCGATGCAGGTGTTGATCTCATCCGCACGGCCGCTTTGCGCTTTGGAGAGCAGTTCGGCATCCGCGAGGAACGGACGCGCCATCGAGACCATATCGGCGTCGCCGCGTGAGATCACATCGTCCGCCACTTGCGGGTCGTTAATGCGATTCGTCGTTACCAGCGGAACGGAGACTTTGCCCTTCAGCTTGCGCGTTACCCAGCTGAACGCCGCGCGCGGCACCGGCGTGGCGATGGTCGGGATGCGCGCTTCGTGCCAGCCAATCCCGGTGTTGATGATGGTGGCACCTGCAGCTTCAATCGCCTGCGCCAGCTGCACGGTTTCGTCGAACGTGCCGCCGCCCTCCACCAGGTCGAGCATCGACAGGCGGAAGATGATAATAAAGTCCGCGCCCGCACGTTCGCGCACCGCGCGCACCACCTCCACGGCAAAGCGCATCCGGCGGGCATAGTCACCGCCCCATTCGTCGTCGCGCTGGTTGGTGCGTGCGGCGAGGAATTCGTTAATCAGATAGCCTTCAGAGCCCATCACCTCAACGCCGTCGTAGCCCGCCTCACGCGCCAGCGCGGCGCAGCGGGCAAAATCGTCGATCAGCGCCAGGATCTCGTCGTGGCTGAGGGCGTGAGGAGTAAAGCGGTTAATCGGCGCCTGAATAGCCGATGGCGCAACCAGCTTTGGCTGATAGCTGTAGCGCCCGGTATGCAGAATTTGCAGGGCGATTTTGCCGCCTTCGTTATGCACCGCGTCCGTGACAATGCGGTGATGCGGCAGCTGTGTCGCATCATTCAGGACTGCGCCGCCCTCCATCGTCACGCCTGAAGGGGCAGGGGCTACGCCGCCGGTGACAATCAGCGCCACCCCGTGGCGGGCGCGTTCGGCATAGAAGGCTGCCAGGCGCTCGGCTCCGTCCGGACGCTCTTCCAGCCCGGTGTGCATCGAGCCCATCAGCACGCGGTTTTTGAGGGTGGTAAACCCCAGATCGAGGGGGGCGAATAGCGACGGGTAGCGGCTCATAGTCTCTTCCAGTGTAAAATTATTGTTATGTGGTCGGATGAGTTACTAATTTAGCCAGCGGCAGCAGAAAGGTAAAAGCGGGATCGAATGATTGTGATAGATCTCAAAGAACTTCCCCGGTGGCGCTACGCTTACCGGGCCTACAAAACCCCAGGACGGATAAGCGCAGCGCCATCCGGCGTTATTTACGGCGTCGCTGCCCGCGCTAACCCCGGCGCCTGCCACATCGACGTGGTCAGCCCGCTGTCCACCAGCCCGAGCTGATCCGCGTACACCGCCTGCCACTTCTCCATCATGCCGTCGTACAGCTCCCGGTGCTGTGGGTTTGGCGTAAACTCGCGGCTCCACTTCACCAGCCGCTCGCCCGTCGAGGCCATATCCGCAAACAGCCCCGCGCCCGTTCCGGCGGCAATGGCGCAGCCGAGCGCCGTTGCCTCTTTGACTTCCGGCACGCGCACCGGTAGGCCGGTGACGTCGCTTAAAATCTGGCTCCACAGGGCGCCCTTTGCGCCGCCGCCCGCAAACACCAGGCTATCAAACGTCACGCCGGAGAAGCGCGAAATCTGCGTCAGGTTACAGGCCGAGACGATTGCCGCGTTCTCCTCCAGGGCGCGGAACAGCGTCGCTTTGTTGCACTTTTCCGGGTCGATGGAGAGGTTAATAAACGACGGCGCGGCGTGGTACCACTGCTTGAAATGCATCGCGTCGGAGAAGATTGGCATTACACCGTGGGAGCCAGCGGGTACGCGGCCCGCCATCTCTTCCAGCAGGGAATAGGTGTCCATCCCCATCCGCTCGGCAATCAGCTTCTCTTCGGCACAAAAGGCGTCGCGGAACCAGCGCATGGTCAGCCCGGTAAAGAAGCTGATCGACTCCGCCTGTGCCATGCCGGGGATAACGTGCGGGTTTACGCGGATGTTCATCTCAGGGTCGGTGCGCACCTGCGGCAGGTTAACCACCTGCTGCCAGAAGGTGCCGCCCAGCACCGCCGTTTGTCCGGCGCGGACCACGCCCAGCCCCAGGCAGCCCAGCTGCACGTCGCCGCCGCCCATCACTACCGGCGTGCCCTCGCGTAAACCGCTCTGCTGTGCGGCTTCTTTCGTGATGGCCCCCAGCACGGTGCCGGTCTCTTTTACCGGCGAGAGAATATCGGCGCGCAGCCCGGCCATGTCGAGCAGCGCCGGACACCAGTCGCGTGAAAAGAGATCCAGCATGCCGGTGGTGCCCGCGTTAGACGGATCGACCGCCAGCTCGCCGGAGAGCTTTGCCGCCAGCCAGTCGCTGATCATGGTGATGGTCGCGGCCTTGCGGTAGATGTCCGGACGGTGATGCGCCAGCCAGAGCAGGCGCGGCATGGCGCTAAGGGCAAGCGTCTGGCCGGAAACGTCATACACTTCGGATTCAAAACGGTAGTCGTGGATCTCTTTGAGTTCAGCCACCTCGCGGCTGGCGCGGGCGTCGACGTTGGCGCAGGCCCAGATGGCCTCGCCGCTGCGGTCGTACAGCACGATCCCTTCGCGCATCGAACAGCAGGCGACGGACTGAATATCCGCCGCGCTCAGGCGCGCGCGCTCCAGCGCCTGCTGAATGCACCGGCAGGCCAGCTGCCAGTTGGTGTCGAGATCGAACTCCATCGACCCCGGCACGTTCTCCACGCTCAGGTGCTTCCACTCGGCCTGGCCGACGGCAATCTGGTTGCCCTGTAAATCGAAAATCACGGCGCGAACGCTGCCTGTCCCTGCATCTAACGCTAAAAGGTAACTCATGAGCTTGCCTCGCTGTTAGCGCAGGGCGACTCTTATTCGGCCAGAGCCAGCACCGCGCGGGCTGTCGTCTCTTCCGTCACCAGGCCATTAATACGGCGACCTTTCAGTGCGGCATAAATCGCATCGGCTTTCTCTTCCCCTCCGGCCACGCCAACGATGGTGGGCAGTTGCGCCAGTTCATCGAGCGTGACGCCCAGTAATTCTTTATGGATCTCCAGCTCCTCGACGCATTCCCCTTCGGCGTTAAGGAAATAGCCGAGGATATCGCCCACCGCCCCTTTACGGGCGTACATCAGCTGTTCACCTTCGCTGATATAGCCGGAGCGCAGTATCGTCGCGTCACGGCGCTGGTTCACGGAACCAATGCCGACCACCGCCACGTCAGCGGCGGTCGCGGCGAGGATCACGTCCCGCACGCTGGTCTCACGTTTTAAGATCCCGGCGACTTCCGCAGATGAGACGCGAAGCGGGGCGGGGATCATGCTGACGCTACAGGCCGCATCCAGCTGGCCGATACCGGTCATATACGGCCCGACGCCGCCGGACAGCGTCACGAGGCGGATCTGCTGCGAGCTGATAAAGCCGCTTAAGTGTTGCAGGCTGCTCATGGTGGTTTCACCGAACCCCACCGCCAGCAGCTGGCCGGGCCCCAGCACGCCCATCAGCGACTGCGCCGCGCCAATGCCCAGCCGCACGTTCATCGGCGGGGTATTTAGGGCAGGCATCACGCGCACCAGCTTCAGCCCAAAGCGCTGCTGAAGCTCGGTTTCCAGCGACAGGCAGCCCTCGTAGCGGGAGTTGATCTGCACGCGGATCACCCCCGACTGGCGGCCTTTCTCCAGCAGGCGGGAGATCTTCAGGCGCGGCAGACCGAGGCGTTCGCCGATATCATTCTGGGTCAGCCCGTCGTGGTAGTAGCACCAGGCCACGCGCGCCACCAGCTCCTCTTCCGCCAGTGCCAGCCCGGCAAACCGTCCTTCTTCCGCAGTGCGTTTATCGCTCATAATTGAACTCTTATAAAAATTTAGATCATATGTTCGTAATGGCGCGGCGTGAGAATGTGAGCCACGCGGCAAAACGGATCTTTTAGATCGTTTCTCGTTAATCTGAATCGCAATCGATAAAACTGTGATCCCTGCACGGTTGTAAATATAGTTCACCGTCTACGCTTTTGAACATTATTAAATCTAAAAATCATTTGTTCAATAGCGGAGCGATGATGACACCACTTCTCGACGCGCGGAATATCAGCAAGCAGTTCTCAGGCGTGCCGGTTCTAAAAGGCATTGATTTCACGCTGCTTGCGGGGCAGGTGCACGCGCTGATGGGCGGGAACGGCGCGGGAAAATCGACGCTGATGAAGATCATCGCCGGGGTCGAGACGCCGGACGGCGGTGAACTTTCGGTTGCGGGCGAGTCTTTTGCACGGCTTACCCCGGCGCAGGCGCACCGGTTAGGCATTTATCTGGTGCCGCAGGAGCCTCTGCTTTTCCCCAACCTGACCGTGAGGGAAAACATCCTGTTCCGCCTGCCGCGCGAGCGCGATCGGGAAAAGCGGCTGGCGGAGAAACTCCAGCAGCTGCAATGTCAGCTTAATCTCGACGCAACGGCCAGCACCCTGGAAGTGGCGGACCAGCAGATGGTGGAGATCCTGCGCGGGCTGATGCGCAACGCCAGAATTCTGATCCTAGACGAGCCCACGGCCTCGCTGACGCCCGGCGAAACCGAACGGCTGTTTCGCCAGATCCGCGCCTTACAGGCGTTCGGCGTCGGGATTGTCTTTATCTCGCATAAGCTGCCGGAAATCCGCACGCTGTCGAGCCACGTTTCTGTGATGCGCGACGGCGCGGTGGTGCTGAGCGGTGAAACCAGGCAGTTCGACGATAGCGCCCTGATCGCCGCCATGACGCCGGTCAGCCGCGAGAAAGGCTTAAGCGATGCGCAAAAGCTGTGGCTGGCGCTGCCGGGAAACCGTCGCACCCAGCCGCAGGATTTTCCGGTGCTGCGCGTGGAAGATCTCACCGGAGAGGGCTTTATCGATCTCAGCCTGGAGATTTACGCCGGGGAGATCGTCGGCCTTGCCGGACTGGTCGGATCCGGGCGCACCGAGTTTGCCGAAACGCTCTATGGCCTGCGTCCCGTACGCGGCGGGCGGGTGTGGCTGGAGAGCCGGGAGATCACCTCCGATCCGGTGGGTTCACGTCTGGAAAAAGGGCTGGTTTATCTGCCGGAAGACAGGCAGGTGTCCGGCCTGTTTCTCGACGCGCCTGTCCGCTGGAACACGGTGGCGCTGAACGAGCCGTCGCTCTGGCAGCAGCGAAAGCGGGAGTCTGCGGTGGTGGAGCGCTATCACCGTGCGCTGGGGATCAAGCTCAATCATGCGGATCAAACCGTGCGCACGCTCTCCGGTGGCAACCAGCAGAAGGTGCTGCTGGCGCGCTGTCTGGAGGCCAATCCTTTATTGCTGATCGTCGATGAGCCGACGCGAGGCGTGGACGTGTCGGCGCGTGCCGATATCTACCAGCTCATTAAAAGCGTGGCGGCGCAGAATGTTGCGGTGCTGATGATCTCAAGCGATCTCGATGAATTTCCCGGTCTCGCGGACCGTGTGCTGGTGATGCATCAGGGCGTACTCAGCGGCGAGCTGCCGCGCCACGCCGTCAGCCTCGACCGGATGATGGCGCTGGCGTTCGGAGGACAATCATGAAGATCTTACTCAAAAACCGCGAGCTGAGCGCGTTTCTTGCCATTCTTGCGCTGTTCGCCGTGCTGGTGGCGCTGAATCCGTCCTACTTCAGCCTGCAAACGCTGGGGATGATCTTCGCCAGCGCGCAGATCCTGATCCTGCTGGCCATCGGCGCGGCGCTGGTGATGCTGACCCGCAATATCGACGTCTCCGTGGGTTCTACCGTCGGGCTGTCCGCCATTGCCGTCGGCGTGGCGCTCAACGGTGGCTACAGCCTGCCGGTATCGATACTTTTTGCGCTGTCGATTGGCGCGCTGGCGGGAGCGTTCAACGGTTTTCTGGTGGTGGGGCTGCGCATTCCGGCGATTGTCGCCACCCTCGGCACGCTGGGGCTGTACCGAGGAGCGATGCTGCTCTGGACGGGCGGAAAATGGATTGAGGGGCTGCCGCCGGGGCTGAAATCTCTCTCCGAGCCTGCCGCCATCGGCATTTCGCCGCTCGGCGTGGGAGTGTTGATTCTCGTTGTCGTTGGCGCGTGGGGGCTATCGCGCACCTCGTTCGGGCGTGATTTTTACGCGGTGGGGGATAACCTCGCCGCCGCGCGCCAGCTGGGCGTGGCGGTGAACCGCACGCGCATGATCGCCTTCACCCTTAACGGCATGCTGGCGGCCTGCGCCGGGATTGTCTTTGCCGCGCAGATCGGCTTTGTGCCCAACCAGACCGGCAGCGGGCTGGAGATGAAAGCCATTGCCGCCTGTGTGCTCGGTGGCATTTCGCTGCTGGGCGGCACCGGCACGCTGGTCGGTGCGTTCCTCGGCGCGTTCTTCCTTACCCAAATCGACACCGTGCTGGTGCTGTTCAGGCTACCGGCGTGGTGGAACGACTTTATCGCCGGGCTGGTGCTGCTGGGCGTGCTGGTGCTCGACGGGCGGCTGCGCCAGGCGCTGTCACGCCATCAGCGGGCGCTGAAGTACGGCCGGTTCCAGCCAGGCAACAGAGGGGGAAAGCACGTCACCCCCTTTCCCAAACGTAACAAAGAGGTGGCGTAAATGAGGCTCAACTGGGAAAGCGCGCTGCTGATATTGCTGGTGCTGGAGATCCTGCTCTTCGGCGCCATTAACCCGCGCATGCTCGACGTTAATATGCTGCTGTTCAGCACCAGCGATTTCATCTGCATCGGCATCGTGGCGCTGCCGCTGACGCTGGTGATTATCAGCGGCGGGATCGACATTTCGCTGGGCTCCACCATCGGCCTGTGCGCCATCGCGCTGGGGGTGATGATGCAGGCGGGGTGGCCCATGACGATCGCCGTTCCGCTAACGCTGCTGCTTGGCCTGCTGTGTGGGCTGGTGAATGCGGCGCTGATCCACTACACCGGCATCAGCCCTTTAGTCATTACCCTCGGCACGCTCTACCTCTACGGCGGCGGCGCGCTGCTGCTCTCCGGTGTGGCAGGGGCGACGGGCTACGAGGGCATCGGCGGCTTCCCGGACGGTTTTACCGCGTTCGCTAACCTCACGGTGCTGGGGCTGCCGATCCCGCTGGTGCTGTTCGCGGTGATTACCGCCTTCTTCTGGCTGATTACCCATCGCGGGCGCTTTGGCCGCCATCTGTTTTTAATCGGCCAGAATCCGCGCGCGGCGCGCTATGCGGCGCTGTCGGTGAACGGCATGCCCTACGCGCTGTACGGTCTGGTGGGCGTGGCGTCGGCGGTGGCCGCGCTGGTGATGGTCTCCTATTTCGGCTCTGCGCGTTCGGATCTGGGGCGCGATTTGCTGATGCCCGCACTCACCGCCGCCGTACTCGGCGGGGCAAATATTTACGGGGGTTCAGGGTCGGTGCTAGGTACGGCGCTGGCGGCGCTGCTGGTGGGGTATCTCCAGCAGGGATTACAGATGGTCGGCATCCCCAACCAGGTGTCGAGCGCGCTGTCTGGGGCGCTGCTGGTTGTGGTGGTGATGGGACGTTCGCTAAGTCTGCACCGCGAATGGGTGCGGTCTCTCTTCAGAAAACTATCCGGAGCGTAAGATGAAAACAAAACTGCTCGTCCTGGCAATGGCCCTCAGCTTCGCTTCGGCGCAGGCGGCGGACCGCATTGCCTTTATCCCCAAGCTGGTGGGCGTGGGTTTCTTCACCAGCGGCGGCAACGGCGCGAAAGAGGCGGGGAAAGATCTTGGCGTGGACGTGACCTACGACGGCCCGACAGAGCCGAGCGTTTCCGGCCAGGTGCAGCTCATCAACAACTTCGTCAACCAGGGCTATAACGCCATTATCGTCTCCGCCGTGTCGCCGGACGGTCTCTGCCCGGCGCTGAAGCGCGCGATGCAGCGCGGCGTGAAGGTGCTGACCTGGGATTCCGACACCAAACCGGAGTGCCGCAGCATTTATATCAACCAGGGGACGCCGGAACAGCTCGGCGGCCTGCTGGTGGAGATGGCGGGCAAACAGGTCACCAAGCCGAATGCCAAAGTGGCGTTCTTCTACTCCAGCCCAACCGTCACCGACCAGAACCAGTGGGTGAAAGAGGCGAAGGCCAAAATCGAGAAAGATCACCCCCAGTGGCAGATCGTGACCACCCAGTTTGGCTATAACGACGCCACCAAATCTCTGCAGACCGCCGAGGGGATCTTAAAAGCGTATCCGGATCTGGACGCGATCATCGCGCCGGACGCCAACGCCCTGCCGGCGGCGGCGCAGGCGGCGGAAAACCTGAAGCGGGAAGGGGTGGCGATTGTCGGCTTCAGCACGCCGAACGTCATGCGTCCATACGTTGAGCGCGGGACGGTGAAAGCCTTCGGCCTGTGGGATGTCGTACAACAGGGCAAAATTGCGGTCAATGTCGCCGATCGTCTGCTGAAAAAAGGCGATCTTAACCCTGGCGACAGCGTGGACGTAAAAGAGATCGGCGCGCTGAAGGTGGAGCCGAACAGCGTGCAGGGCTATCAGTATGAGGCGAAGGGCAACGGCATCGTGCTGCTGCCGGAGCGGGTGGTGTTCACCAAAGAGAACATCAGCAAATACGATTTCTGACGGGGGAGCAAATGGCTGATTTAGACGACATCAAAGACGGCAAGGATTTTGGCATCGGCACGCCGCAGCAGAATGTGCCGTTCACGCTCAAGGGCTGCGGCTCGCTGGACTGGGGCATGCAGTCCCGCCTGGCGCGCATCTTTAACCCGAAGAGCAACCGCACGGTAATGCTGGCCTTTGACCACGGCTACTTTCAGGGGCCGACCACCGGCCTTGAGCGTATCGATCTCTCCATCGCCCCGCTGTTTGGCGAAACCGACGTGCTGATGTGTACCCGTGGCATTCTCAGGAGCCAGGTGCCCGCCGCGACAAACAAACCGGTGGTGCTGCGCGCTTCCGGCGGTAACTCGATTCTGGGCGAGCTGTCGAACGAGTGCGTGGCGGTGGCGATGGAGGATGCCCTGCGCCTGAACGTCTGCGCGGTGGCGGCGCAGGTGTATATCGGAAGCGAGTTTGAGCATCAGTCTATCAACAACATCATCAAGCTTGTCGATGCAGGGGCACGCTACGGCATGCCAACGCTGGCGGTAACGGGCGTCGGCAAGGAGATGGCGCGTGACGCGCGCTACTTCTCGCTCGCCAGCCGCATCGCCGCCGAGATGGGGGCGCAGTTCGTCAAAACCTACTACGTGGACGAGGGCTTTGAAAAAGTGACCGCCAGCTGCCCGGTGCCGATTGTGATCGCCGGGGGCAAAAAGCTGCCGGAGCTCGAGGCGCTGGAGATGTGCTGGCGGGCGATTGATCAGGGGGCGTCCGGCGTGGACATGGGGCGCAATATCTTCCAGTCCAGCGCGCCGCTCGCCATGCTGAAAGCGGTGAAAAAAGTGGTTCACGAGAACGTGAGCGCCCGGGAGGCGTTCCAGTTCTGGCAGGACGAGAAACAGGGAGTAGCAAAATGAACGTGACGCTGGTTGAGATTAACATCAAGCCCGAGCGGGTGGACGAGTTCCTGGAGGTGTTTCGCGCCAACCACGAGGGAGCAATCAAGGAGCCGGGAAACCTGCGCTTTGACGTGTTGCAGGACCCGAGGGTGAAAACCCGGTTCTTTATCTACGAGGCTTATAAGGACGAAGCGGCGGTGCTGGCGCATAAGCAAACTCCGCACTATCTGGCGTGCGTGGATAAGCTTGAGGAGCTGATGTCAGAGCCGCGCAAAAAACGCAGTTTTGTGGGGCTGTTGCCGGAGTAGCGGATTTGCCCGGTGGCGCTAACGCTTACCGGGCCTGCGGGTACGGGGTTGTGTTGATTTTTTAGGCCGGGTAAGCGTAGCGCCACCCGGCGTATTTCACGCTTCCTCCACGCTCACTCGCAGCGCCGCCAGCGCCTTGCGCGCCGCTTTCAGCACCTGCTCACACTGCTCAATCGTCAGCGTCAGCGGTGGCTCAATGCGGATGGTTTTCGAGTTGTTGAGCGTGCCGGCTACCAGCACCCGCTGGCGAAACATCTCGCTCGCGAAGCTGTAGCCGATTTCATTGTCGACAAACTCGATTGCCATCAGCATCCCTTTGCCGCGCGCTTCCTGTACCAGGTCCGGATATTCCCGGCCCAGCTGGCGGAAGCCGTCCAGCAGCATGTCGCCTTTCTGCTCCGCCTGCGCGGGCAGGTTTTGCTCCAGCAGCACGTTGATGGTGGCCAGCGCCGCCGCACATGCCAGCGGGTTACCGCCAAAGGTGGTGGTGTGCAGGAACGGATTGTCGAACAGCACCGAGAAAACCTCTTCGGTAGCTACCGTCGCGCCAATCGGCATCACGCCGCCGCCCAACGCTTTCGCCAGGCACAGAATGTCCGGCTGAACGTTCTCGTGCTCGCAGGCAAACATCCTACCGGTGCGCCCCATCCCGGTCTGCACTTCGTCGAGGATCAGCAGCGCGCCAAACTCATCGCACAGCTGACGCACGGCGGGCAGGTAGCCTTGTGGAGGCAAAATCACGCCGCCTTCACCCTGAATCGGCTCGAGGATCACCGCCGCCACGTCATCGCCGGTTTTACGGCATTCGCTCAGCACGGTGCGCATGGCGTTAATGTCGCCGAACGGCACGTGGCGGAAGCCCGGCAGCAGCGGCATAAACGGTTTGCGGAAGGTGGATTTGGCGGTCGCAGACAGTGCCCCCAGGGATTTCCCGTGGAACGCGCCGCTGGTGGCGATAAAGGTGAATTTCCCGCGTGGCGACTGGTACGCCTTGGCGAGCTTGATCGCCGCCTCGACCGACTCGGTGCCGCTGTTGCTGAAGAAGCTGTATTTCAGCTTGCCGGGCGTTAAGGCCGCCAGCGTTTTCGCGAGCATGGCGCGAAGCGGGTCGAGCAGTTCCTGACTATGGAGAGGTTGTTTCGCAAGTTGATTCTGTACGGCGGAAACCACTACTGGATTACGGTGCCCCACGTTAAAGATACCGAAACCACCCAGGCAATCTATAAACTCCTGTCCCTGGGTGTCGACAAGCGTGTTGAGACTTCCCGCTTGCCACTCTACGGCTCCGTAATCCCCGCCGGCGGTAACAGATTTGCGATACTCCAGAAAACCAGGATTCACATGCTCTTTAAAGTAATCAATGACCTCTCGGTTAAGTTGTTTCATCTCCTCATGATCGAGCGTTCGCTTCTCAATGAGATTCAGTGCGTGCGCGGTACAGGCAAGAGCCGAGGCGCTGGAAGGTAACCTGTTCAAAATATGCTCCCGGGGATCGCGTATCACATGATACTGAGTTAAGTATTGCAGGGATTACGCCACTTCAGATGACTTAACGAAAATCGGGATAAACGCCAGGTTAAAATTATGTTGCGCAATATTTAATCATGCCGGAGCAATCGAAACGGGATTTAGGGGTACAGGGCAACCCGCATTCTCAGGTGCACAAAAAGGCAATTGCACTAAAGGAGTGCATGGCTTGCGGCTTAAGTGGGCGTTAACAGGTCATGCTTTATAGGTAATTTCTTTACGAAAGTATTTGGAATCAATGAATTATAAAATCTCACAAAAAGTGCGGTTTAAGTGAAATGTGCGATCTCCATCAAGTTTAACAACTAAAGATAAATTGTTTACCGCCGAAAAAACAATAAACCACAAAATTAACATTCGAATAACCTGCAAGGAATGCCCGTCATGTCTTCACCTTCCTGTGTTACCCAGAATAATTATCCTCTGGACGATGACACCACCTTAATGTCGACCACCGACGTCCACAGCTATATGACCCATGCAAACGACACCTTTGTGCAGGTGAGTGGCTATCAGCTTGATGAGCTGATGGGCCAGCCGCACAATCTGGTGCGCCATCCCGACATGCCAAAAGCGGCGTTTGCCGATATGTGGTACACCCTGCAGCAGGGTGAGCCGTGGAGTGGCATTGTCAAAAACCGACGTAAGAATGGCGATCATTACTGGGTGCGCGCGAATGCGGTACCGATGGTGCGGAATGGGCAGGTGACGGGGTATATGTCGATCCGCACCAAAGCCACGGAGGAAGAGATCGCTGCCGTAGAGCCGCTCTACCGGGCGCTGAATAACGGGAGCTGTAAAAAACGCATCCAAAAAGGACTGGTGGTGCGTAAGGGCTGGTTGGGTAAACTTCCTTCCATGCCGCTACGCTGGCGCGTACGCAGCGTGATGGCGGCGCTCTTTGCCGCGCTTGCCGCTACCCTGGTGACCACCTCCGCAGGCTGGGTGCCGCTCGCAGCGGCCGCCGTAATAACGCTGCTGGGAACGCTGCTGTTTGAGCAGCAAATTGTCCGCCCGATCGAAAACGTCGCGCATCAGGCGCTGAAGGTGGCGACCGGCGAGCGCAACAGCGTGCAGCATCTGAACCGCAGCGACGAGCTGGGGCTGACCCTGCGCGCGGTAGGACAGCTGGGGCTGATGTGCCGCTGGCTCATCAATGACGTCTCAAGCCAGGTGATGAGCGTCCGTGACGGCAGCGACAGGCTGGCGCAGGGGAACGAAGCGCTGAACGATCGTACGCGTCAGACCGTGGCGAACGTGCAGCAGACCGTCGCAACGATGAACCAGATGGCCGCTTCCGTTCAGAGCAACTCAGAAACCGCCGCCGAAGTGGACAAACTCTCCGTCGCCGCGAGCAGCGCGGCGACGAAAGGCGGCAACGCGATGCAGACCGTGGTGAAAACGATGGATGACATCGCCGATAGCACGCAGCGCATCGGCTCGATTACCTCCCTGATTAACGACATCGCTTTCCAGACCAATATCCTGGCGCTGAATGCGGCCGTTGAAGCGGCAAGAGCCGGCGAGCAGGGGAAAGGCTTTGCCGTGGTCGCGGGGGAAGTTCGCCACCTTGCCAGCCGCAGCGCGAATGCGGCTAACGATATCCGCAAGCTGATTGATGCCAGCGCCTGCAGGGTACAGTCCGGCTCGGAGCAGGTGCACGCCGCAGGCCGCACGATGGATGACATTGTCGAGCAGGTGAAAAACGTCACGCAGCTCATCGCGCAGATCAGCCACTCGACGTCCGAACAGGCGACCGGGTTGTCAGAGCTAACCCGCGCGGTGGCGGAACTGGACAGCATTACGCAAAAAAATGCCGACCTGGTCGAGGAGAGCGCGCACATCTCTGCCATGGTGAAACACCGCGCCGGGCGTCTTAAGGATGCGGTGACGGTGCTCCATTGAGCCAGTAATGTTCCGGAAAAGTCGTTTATACCGTAAGGAATAAACGGCTTTTTTATTTGTGGTTGTGACTATTAATGTTTTTTATTGTTAATGAGATATTAAATAACTAAAGAAAGTGCCTCAGTTATTTATCCCTGCCTAAGTCAGTTTTCCCCGATGCTATTTTGCAAAACCCTGTTCTGGTGGTCTGGTAACGATCGATGGGGCGGAATTAATAGCCTCTACCTATCCATTGTGATGGTTATGAAATAAAAAAACGATCAAAGTCATAAAGTTAGCGGATTCGTTACCGATAACAGCGATCGTCTGAGAAATAATCACATCGATGGAGAAAATATGTTCTTACATGACGTAAAGATCGGCACGAAATTATTTCTGGCGTTTGGATTCTTTATTGTCCTGATGGTGATCAGCGCCAGTATGTCCTTACTGAGCCTGAA
This sequence comes from Enterobacter cloacae complex sp. P6RS, assembly GCF_014982245.1. Lineage (NCBI taxonomy): Bacteria > Pseudomonadati > Pseudomonadota > Gammaproteobacteria > Enterobacterales > Enterobacteriaceae > Enterobacter > Enterobacter cloacae complex sp. P6RS. The sequence continues at coordinate 220,694 of NZ_JADCLB010000004.1, read as the reverse complement.
CCGGGCTAACAACGGGATGCAATCCATCATTACCCATGATTATCCCACCACGGTAAAAGCGAACCAGTTAATCGACAACTTCCAGGAATTTATTAGCACTCAGCAGCTCATGCTGCTGGATGAACAGGGAACGTACACGGCACAGTCGCAGCAGCATCTTAAAGAGATCAGCGAGCATATCACGGTGATTTTGGGCGAGCTGAATACGGTGTTGCAGGACCCGAAATCGCAGCAGGTCCTTGCCGAGATCCGCGACGTTCGTCAGCAGTATCTGGACTCGCGCTATCGCATTTTGCAGGCGGTGCAGAATAATGACCGTGCGGGTGCTATCCAGGAGATGATGACCCATACCCTCACCGTGCAGCAGGCCTATAAAGCTAAAGTGCAGGAGCTGATTGCGATTCAGAACCATGAGATGCAGAGCGCGGGGGCGCAGGTGGAAGGAGACTTCAGGTCTAGCCGACTGCTGCTGATCCTGATCACCCTCTTTAGCGTCGCCGCTGGCAGCCTGATTGGCTGGTTTATCGTGCGCGCTATTACCCGCCCACTCGGCGAGGCGGTGAATTTTGCCAATGCCATTTCAGAGGGCGACCTGACGGGCAGCATCACGCCGCACGGCAAAGACGAAACGGGCCTATTGCTGCACGCGCTGATGGAGATGAAAAACCGCCTGCTGGATATTGTGCAGCAGGTGCAAACGGGCTCGGAGAATATCTCCAGCGCAGCCGCGCAGATTGTCGCTGGTAACCAGGACCTTGCCGCGCGCACCGAGGAGCAGGCAAGTTCCGTTGAGCAGACCGCCGCCTCGATGGAGCAGATCACCGCGACGGTGAAAAACACCGCCTCGCACACCGGGGAAGCGACTAATCTCTCGGCAGATGCCGCCACGGTGGTCAAAAACAACGGGGAGATGATGAAGCAGGTGACCAGCAAAATGCGCCTGATTAACGAGACGTCGAACCGGATGTCCGACATTATCGACCTGATCGACGCTATTGCGTTCCAGACCAACATTCTGGCGCTCAACGCAGCGGTGGAGGCCGCCCGTGCCGGTGAACATGGTCGCGGCTTCGCGGTCGTGGCGGGGGAAGTGCGCCAGCTTGCCCAGAAGAGCGCGTCGTCTGCCAGTGAAATTCGCGAGCTGATCGAGAGCTCCACCAGCCAGACCCAGGATGGGATGAATTTGGTGGAAAAAGCGAGCGCGTTGATCAACGGCATGGTCGGCAACGTGGAGGAGATGGACACGATCCTGCGCGAGATCCGCCAGGCCAGCCACGAGCAGACGGAGGGGATCTCGCAGATCAACAGCGCGATTGGCCTGATTGATGCCACCACCCAGCAGAACTCTGCGCTGGTCGAGGAGTCCGTCGCGGCGGCGGCATCCCTTAACGAGCAGGCGATGCACTTGAAAGAGCTGGTACGCGTATTCCGAGTGAGCGAGCACGCGCCGGCTTAATCCAGCTGGGAGATCTCCAGCGCCGCGCGGTCGATTATGCCGATAATCTGCTTGAGCTGCGCGTCGCTGAGCTCTCCCTGATTTACCTTCAGGTCTAACACCGCTTTAAAATTATCCAGCGCCCGCTTCATCTGCGGGTTTTTGCGCAGCTCAAAGCCGACGCTGCGCGCCTTAATACGCACCTGGATCTGTTCCAGCTGTTCCCGGTTTTCGTCCAGCCAGCGTTGTCCTTCAGCGGTAATCGCAATCTTCTTACGACCGCTCTCTTCTTCCGTAATGGTGATAAGGGTTTGATCCTGCAGATAATCCAGCGTCGGGTAGATCACACCGGGGCTCGGCGTGTAGTTCCCCTGGGTCAGATTCTCGATCTCTTTGATCAGCTCATAGCCGTGGCTGGCGCTGCGGGTCAGGATATCCAGAATCACCAGTCGCAGGTCACCGTGGCCGAAAAAGCGCGGTCGGCGTCCACCGCCGTCGTGTTCATGTCGCATGTTATGTCTCTTAATTTGATATATCTAAACTATATCTAAGATATATTCAGATGCAATCTAAAAAATCTTGCTTTTTTACTGATTAGTAATCATTATCATTTGAAAATCAATTCCGATATATCGTATTCACCAGAGAAGAGGCTAAAAATGGCATCTACCCGTTACCCACAGCGCGTGCGTAATGACCTGCGCTTTCGCGAGCTGACGGTGCGCCGCGTTGAGCGCATTAGCGCAGGCTTTCAGCGCATTGTTTTAGGCGGCGAGGCGCTGGAGGGCTTTAGCTCCCGCGGCTTCGACGACCACACCAAAGTCTTTTTCCCTGCACCTGGCACCACGTTTGTCCCGCCGAAGGTCACCGATGAAGGCATCGACTGGGGCGACGGCGTACGTCCACAGGCGCGCGACTATACGCCGCTGTACGATGAGGCAAATCATGAGCTGGCGCTCGATTTCTTCATTCATGACGGCGGGATTGCCAGCGGCTGGGCAGTCGAGGCGAAGGTGGGCGACAGGTTGACGATCGGCGGCCCGCGCGGTTCGCTGGTAGTGCCGGAGGATTACGCCTGGCAGCTGTACGTGTGCGACGAGTCCGGCATGCCGGCGCTGCGTCGACGTTTAGAGAGCATTGCTAAACTGCCGGTTTGTCCGGAGATTCACGCGGTGGTGACCGTAGGTGACGAATCTTATAAGGACTATCTGGCGCACCTGAGTGATTTCAACATCACCTGGGTGGTGGGCCACAGCGAGCATGCGGTGGCTGACCGTCTGGCGGCGCTGGCCGTGCCGGCGGAGGATTACTTTATCTGGCTGACCGGAGAAGGGAAGGTGGTAAAAAGCCTGAGCCGCCAGTTTGAAACCAACGCAATTGACCAGCATCTGGTGCGTACCAGCGCATACTGGCACGCTAAATAATCAGGCTGCCGAATCCATCTGCGCTTCGTTAACCTGGTGTTCGAGCGAGGCGCATACCTCTTTTAGCGCTTTCTCCTGCTGAGCAAAGTACGCTTCCATATTGCTCAGCGACGAGACCAGCAGCCAGGACTCCTCTTTTTCCAGCTCCGCCAGCTCGTTCACTAAGGTGTCGATTTGCTCGCGGACCTGCGCCATTTTTTTGCGGATACGCTCCAGATCGTTCAGCCTGTCGCTCGCCATCAATGGCTCGAACCCCTGCTGCAGGCGGGCCACCAGCGAGCGAATGGTTTTGACGTCGCCGCGCTGTTTGGCCTGGTTGAGCTGCACCATCATCGCGTTGGCTTCCTCTTTCAGATCGTCTGCGACTAAATCCGGATGGCAGAGCTTGCTCGCCTGCCGCCAGAGGCGCTTGAGTTCGTTCTGATCTTCTTCCGAGAGATGCTTGCCCTTGCGCAGCCGCACTTCGGCATCGTGATGCTGTTCGCGATACTTCTCGTACTCTTCGTTGGCCTCGTCGCGCGCCTGACGCGCTGGCTCCTCTTCGCGCGTTAAGCCGCTTTCCAGTTCGAGCGCTTCGGCCAGCAGGTTGGCAATCAGATTGCTTTGCTGCTCCAGATGCTTACGCGCCTGAGCGGCCTGGACGGAGTCAGCCGGGAGATCGCGCCAGCGTTGGGTAAGCGTCGCCAGCACCTCCACCGCCTGCGCCATATAGCGCTGACAGCGGCGGTAATCCTCCTCGCGACGACGTGCCTCTGCCTGCTGACGACGCAGGTTCAGCTCCGCCAGCGTTTTACGCAGGGCGAGGATCTGCTGCATCAGCGGTCCGAGTCGGGAGAAATAGAGATCGTTGAACTCATCAAGCTGCTGCACGCGCGCGTTGCGGCGGTCAATCAGATCGCGCAGACGCTCTTCCAGCGCTTTCAGCTCCAGCTTGCTGGCGGCTACTTGTGGGTCACGCCACTGGGTCACGGCGCGTTGGCCCTGCAGCCAGGCGGTTATGGCCGCCATGGCCGAGGTATAGTTCTTTTCCTCAAGCGCCACGACGATTGCCTGTAGCTCATCGTCAAACGCTTCATTTTTCAGGCGTGTCAGCTGGCTCTGGATGATGTCGTCATCTTCCAGTTCAATGGCATTTTTAATGATTTCTAGCCGTTTGATCGGTGTGCTCATGATGCCTTTCGCTTTGGCGCTTAAGTATTTGAGTTAAGGGTAGTTGTTGTAAAAGCTACAGGAAATAATACACACGGATGATGATCGGCGCGATGGGGGATTTCTTTAGATTTGCAGTTTGTGAGGTATGAGATATGAGCAGGAAAGCGAATACGCAAAATGGCTTCGTTTTCACTGTTTCCTGCTCTGTCCCTTAGATAACCTCGCTGTAGATCCCCACCACGCGACCCACCGTTTTTATCTCAGTGATACCGCACTCAAACGGAACTTTACCGCCCGCTACGTGGAGTTTTTTGCCCGGTAACAGCGTTAAGTCGCGGATGCTGGCGGTGCCTTCAATCTCGACCAGCCAAAGGCCGTCGGTTAACGACGCCTCTTTTTCGATAAAGTGAAGCTTTCCCTCCGCCCGAACAGCGATGCCGCGAGCCAGCGGTTTGCTAAAGAAACTGGTATCGATGCTCAAAATGGTATTTTCTTCCAGCTTACCATCACTAAGTGTGAATGCCGAAACTGAAACCGGATCGCCCGATGCGGGGTTACCTTCAAACTGCGCACCTTGCCCGGTCATCAGCCAGCGCAGGCTGGCACCGGTGTCCAGCGCGCACTGAACCGCGAAGTCGTAAGAGATGGTACCGCGCGCATAGCGGTTCTGAAGCGAGCTGGCGGCGATATTAAAGTGCCGGGCCAGCTGGATTTTCTGCGTGAAACCATATACCTGACAGATTCTATCGAGTAACTCTTCATTATTCACTTGAGAATCCAGCATCAAAATATATTCCTTTGGGTGTTTACTAATACTCATTTGGGTATTAATATCATTGCAAATTCGAGCAATCAGCGGCAGAAGTTGGCAAACAGAGGCTAATGATTGCAGACATTATCAAAATGGGAATTTTGCAGCATGGTTTGTGAAATCGCAATCATCAAACGGCGGAAAATGCCGTGCTATGAGCGTTTTCAGCACATTAGCGTGCGTGAATTTATGCGAGGGGAGATATGGCGATAGAAGCTGCCCATGCAAGGGTTCCACTTAGCGTGGGAGCACGTCTTAACGGGCTTAACCACGTCGCTGAACTGCGCGCCCGATACGGGAGCGATAGCGGAAAAGAGCTGGCACGGTTTATGGCCGAGCTGCGCGATAAGCGCGATCCCTGTTTTGAGGAGAACAGCAGGGCGCTGGCCGCCATCTTTTACCTGGCGAGATTACCCGTAGCCCGTCATGAGTGCGATATCAGCGAGCTGACGACCGAAGAGAAACGGGCGCTAATTAACGCCATGAATCATTTTCGTGCCGTTGTGAGTTTATTTCCTGAACGGCTGACGATGCCGATTTAACCCAACCAAAAAACTAATGGCGTAAACCCGCCGGGCAGCCTATTGCCTGAAATTAAGGAGAACGCGTGATGCGAAACAGTGAAAACCGCCCATATCCGATCGGAAGTGAAGAACTGAAACGCCTGCTGATGGAGGCTAAAACAGAGGAACGATGCGCGCGAGCCCTCGCGGTCTCCCTGCGCCTGGAGGCGCTGGCGAGCCATATCTGCAAAACCGGCATGAGCGGAGAGGGCGTTGCCGAACTGCTGTGCCACGAGGCAGCCCGCTACGAGCGTGAATCACAGGAGCTGCACTGATGGCCGATTTTATCGATCTTGCGCAGGCGCGCGAGCAGGAAGACAGAGAGCGCCACATTAACAGTGCCCGCAGGCGACCCGCATTGCCTTCGCGTTTTCTGTGCGAGGACTGCGATGCGCCGATACCTGAGGCGCGTCGAAAGGCGGTACCTGGAGTGGCCTTGTGCATCACATGCCAGGAGATCGCGGAGATGAAAAATAAACACGTCCGGGGAGGATGAGTTGGCGACGTCATTTGCTTATCCGTGGAACGCTCCACGGTCGGCCATTGCCAGCCCTTACCTCACGCACACCCAACAGCAGCGTCGCGATCGCCTCTTCGCGGCGCTGCAGCAGGCAAGAATTGCCCTCTCACAGCAGCCTGACTGCGTGCGCTTCGAGGTCTGGCGCACGATTGACGCCCTCGAGCAGCATCAGGGCAGCCTGAAGGCTAATGCTTTCTCGATCCGCTTCTGCAAAAGGATATTGCCCCGCCTGCGTCTGGTCTCTGAACGCTATGCCTGCAAGGGCCTGCACAATACGGTCTCCAGGGCCGTGTTTAATGACCATTTCGACACCCAGATTCTGCAATACCTCGCTTCGAGGATGGTTGAGCTGGTTACGCGCTATAACCGTCTTCCGGATATGTCCCGCGCGGACATCGACCTGCTGGCCGCAGATATCGCCAGCTTTATTCGCGGCGAGCTGGCGAATATTAACGATGCTGAGATGGGCGAATACCGGACGCTTTACGTCTGGTACCAGCGCGCCGGACTGATCGCCCGGCAGTTCAACGTTTCGCCTCCCCACTGGGAACGGGTGTCAAAGACGTTTTTCAACAAAGATGACGTTGCCTCGGCGGTGATCCGCATGTTTTCCGAGGTGTGGTGGCGCGGGCGCCTGCGCCGTATCGCGGCGGCCTGGCGCGAGCATTTGCAGATTGCCCTCGGCAACGTCAGCAAAAAGAGAACGGCGTATGCGAGCAGGCGCTGCGTGACCGAGTGGCGCGAGCAGAAGCGCCGCACCCGCGAATTTCTCAAGGGCATGGAGCTTGAAGATGAAGAGGGCAACCGCATCAGCCTGATTGAAAAATACGATACCTCGGTGTCTAACCCGGCGATACGCCGCTGTGAACTGATGACCCGCATCCGCGGTTTTGAAAATATCTGTGAGGCGCTGGGCTACGTGGGCGAGTTCTATACCTTAACCGCGCCCGCGCAGTATCACGCGACCGTGAAGTCGGGCTACCCCAACGCTAAGTGGAACGGAGCCAGCCCGGCGGATACGCAAGGCTACTTTACCCGTCTCTGGGCACGTATCCGGGCAAAACTCCACCGGGACGGGCGACGTATTTTTGGTATCCGCGTTGCGGAACCCCATCACGACAGTACGCCCCACTGGCACATGCTGATGTTTATGCTGCCGGAAGATGTTGACTGCGTTCGCCAGATTATCGGGGATTACGCGCGGCAGGAGGATGCTGTTGAGCTGCAGAGCGAAAGTGCCATAAGAGCGCGCTTTCACGCGGAAGCGATCGATCCTAAGAAAGGCAGTGCTACCGGTTACATAGCCAAATACATCTCAAAGAATATCGACGGCTATGCGCTCGATGGCGAGACCGATAACGAAAGCGGCGGACTTCTGAAGGAGACGGCGTCCGCCGTTTCGGCCTGGGCGGGACGCTGGCACATTCGTCAGTTTCAGTTCATCGGCGGCGCGCCGGTAACGGTCTACCGCGAGCTGCGACGTATGGCGGATACTGAGGCCGCGCGCGGCTTGAGCGTTGAGTTTGCCGCCGTCCATGATGCCGCCGACGCCGGTGACTGGGCGGGTTACGTTACTGCGCAGGGAGGGCCGTTTGTCCGTCGCGATGATTTACAGGTGCGCACGCTGTATGGACCGCGCGCCGGGTTTAACCAGTACGGCGAGGAAACGGTCCGTATTCGTGGCGTGTACGACTCCGCCGTCGGCGCGGGCAGCCCGATTGTCACCCGGCTCACCCAGTGGAAAATTGTGCCGAAGAGGGCCTCGGAAATTAAGAATGCGCCTGAGCCCTCTCGGAGTTCTGTCAATAACTGTACGCAGGACGATCTGTCTCAGCCCCTAAGCCGGCGTGCGAGACGGGCATTAACCGAACGCATCAAATTCATCCGCCCCGGCGCTACGTCGCCCATCGTTTTCGCGAGCGACCCGCAGAACGGGGTACCAGAGAAGGTGATTGACGAGATACGGCTCGCCACCGGGATAGCCATCAGCCGGGGCGAGGCCCTGCATCTTATGGCCGGAGGCGTTAGCCGTTTTAACGACAAATGGTGCAGGGGCGCAGCTGACGGAACGCTATTTCCTGCAGCGTGTTCTTATCAGGAAAAGGCGCGGAAAATCCTTGAACGTATTGGGTATTTAACGGATCTGTTAACCAGTCGAGTACGCTAATCTTTATCGATATCATGTACATACCGTTAAATGTTCTGATTTTTCGCTTCACTCTTTTTATGAATACATGCTACTGTATGTTTATACAGTATCTCGTGGTGGAGGTTGTGTGGACAGAGAGTTGAACGAGCAGGTCATGATTGAACGAGTCGAGATGATTGCTCGGCTGACGACAGAAGGAACGTGTCAGGAAAGAGATCGTGAGATTGCCCTGAATTTGATTGCTGAGATTGCGCGGGGAAATTTAATCAAGAACAACGCCTTTACCGTTGTTTTCTCGGCATCGCCTGTTCCGGAACGAATCAAAAAAGAGAGTAACGTTCGGGTGAACATTACTCTCGATAAAGATCGGCTGGCTGGCCAGTCCGTCGCCGAAGCCTTTCAGTGCGAACTGACCCGCAGAATAGGGTCCCTGTTTCCGTCAACGAGGGTGACCGTGAGAGTAGGCTCGGTGACGGGGGTAGAGCTCCAGGGGCTTGAAAAAGAGGCCGATCGCGAGGCGCTGGACACTATTCTCCGGGAAGTCTGGGAAGACGAGAGCTGGCGCTAAACCCGGTTTTGTTACCCGGACCGAACACCCTCATTAGATTTTTACGTTCCCATTGAACCGCGCTTCGCTTCCCTCGGATGGTTTGTTGTGTCCGCGAGCGTCCATCCGTCAGCGATAGCGAAAAGCCTGCTGGCCCGGGAAACTCTTCAGTACCTGGAAACCGGATGTTGGGAGCGACTGATGAAGATCTATGCAATGCAGGGGGACACGCTTGATGCCGTTTGCGCCCGCTTTTATGGGCGCACGGCTGGCGTCGTTGAAGCCGTTCTGAAGGCCAACTCTGGTCTCGCGGAGTTAGGGGTTATCTTGCCTCACGGAACGCCGGTAGAGATACCGGAGGTGGATAGCGCCCCCACAAAAGAATCCGTAAACCTATGGGACTGAGCCTGGAGAAAATCACCACGTTTATCGCCTACTGGCTGGCCGTGGCGCTGGCCTGGTTCGGGGCGATGTCTCCTGACAAAGTCGCGCTGTACGTGGGAAGTCTTTGCGCCATTTTTACCGCGCTGACGAATTACTGGTTTAAGCGAAAAACCTGGCGCTATCTCAAATCTCTTGGCCTCGATAAGAAGAGCATTCGTGAACTCAATCATTAAGCGTTGCAGCGTCGCCGGCGTGCTGGCCCTGGCGGTGCTGATGCCTGATTTTCGGTTACTGAAAACCTCCCCGGATGGGCTGGCGTTGATTGCCGATCTCGAAGGATGCCGCCTCTCGCCCTACCGGTGTAGCGCCGGCGTATGGACGTCAGGCATTGGCCACACGGCAAACGTTGTGCCCACGCGGGATATTACCGAACGCGAGGCCGCGGCAAACCTGGTCGCTGATGTGCTCAACGTGGAGCGGCGGCTGGCGGCGTGCGCGCCGGTGGAGATGCCGCCTCGGGTCTACGACGCGCTGGTGAGCTTCACGTTTAATGTCGGCGCAGGCGCTGCCTGCCGTTCGACGCTGGTGTCCTTTATCAAGCGTAAACAGTGGTCGCAGGCGTGCGAGCAGCTTACCCGCTGGGTGTACGTCAACGGCGTTAAAAATACCGGGCTCGAAAATCGCCGTGTCCGCGAGAAGGCATGGTGCACGAAGGGGTTGCCATGAGAGCCCTCATGCTGGCGCTGGCCGGGCTGCTGGCCATCACGCTGTGGCTCCGTCATGACAACCTGACCCTGTCCCGTTCTTTAGCTACGGCTAACCGGGTCGCCAGCGAGCAAAAAAATGCCCTCGCCACGCTTAACCATCAGCTGTCCCTGTCGCAACGGATTGCCCGATCAAACGAAAACGCCCAGGTCAGGCTCCGTGAGGCGCTTGTCACTGCGGGTGAGGAGAGCGCGAAACGGGAAGCGACTATCGGGAGATTACTTAATGAAAATGAAGTGTTACGCCGCTGGTATAACGCTCGGCTGCCTGATGCTGTCCGCAGGTTGCACACCCGCACCGCCTGCGCCTCCGCAGCCCATTGTTTACCACGCCTGCCCGAAGGTGAGCCTCTGCCCGATGCCGGGCAGCGAACCCGCCACTAACGGCGATCTCAGCGCGGATATTCGCAGGCTTGAGTATGCCCTTATCGCCTGCGCGCTGCAGGTTGAAACCATTAAAAACTGTCAGGATAAATTCGATGCACAAACTCAAGAGCCTGCGCCAGGCATTAATTGACGCGATCCCCCAACTGAACGCTAGCCCGGAACGCCTGCAGATGTCGGTCGGAAGCGGGCATATTGACGCCCGCCTGGCCTCCTCGCTCTCCTTTGAAAAACACTATCAACTGAATGCAAAGGTCAGCGGTTTCACCGGCGACAGCGAGGGATTGTTCGTTCCCGTGCTGGCTTGGCTTCGGGAAAACCAGCCGGACATTTTTACCCTTGATGAAGGCCGTAAAAACGGATGTTCCTTCACGATCGTCTTAAACGATGACGATACGATGGATATCAGCATCAGTTTGCAATTAACCGAGCGCATGCTTGTTGCCCAGGATCAGAGCGCTCTGTACGCGACGTATTCCCCGGAGCCGCCGCTGCCGGAGCCCGTCACACGTCCGACGTCGTTGTACATCAACGGTGAGCTGGTCAGCCAGTGGGAGGCGTAAGTTCCCCCGCGCCGAGAGCTCGCTGTCTGTACAGCGTGTTGTTTCATCCCGCATAAAACCCCGTCTCGTTGCTGCCGTTCTCTCTGAACGGCATTCTCTTCTCATGAATACATTAACTTCCATGAACGGTATCGCTCGCGCGATCCGCAATCTGATTCGTATCGGTGTTGTGACCGAGGTTGACCTCAACAGAGGGCTTTGTCGTGTCCAGACCGGCGGGATGAAAACTACCTGGCTGAACTGGCTAACCTGTCGTGCGGGACGTTCGCGCGTCTGGTGGGCGCCTTCCGAGGGCGAGCAGGTGCTGCTGCTGGCCATCGGAGGCGAGCTTGATACCGCCTTTGTGCTGCCCGGCATTTTCTCTGACGACCATCCGGCGCCGTCCGGGTCGCCCGATGCCTTCCACGTCTCGTTTCCTGACGGCGCGGTGATTGAGTACGAACCCGGTCGCGGGGCGCTGACGGTTGCAGGCATTAAAACGGCCGATATTACCGCCTCTGAATCGCTCACCGCCACCGTGCCGGAGGTGCGGGTGACGTCAACTTCCCGCATCACGCTGGATACGCCTGAAGTGGTGTGTACCAACAAGTTAATTACCGCCTCTCTTGAAGTGCAGCAGGGCGGTGTGATGGCCGGAAATATTGAGCATTCCGGCGGTAAATTCACCTCCAACGGGGTGCAGGTGGACAACCACGCGCACGGCAGCGTGCAAAGCGGCGGAAGCTGGACTAAGGGGACACAATGACGGTGCGATACAGGGGAATGAACAGGCAGACCGGGCTGAGTATTTCAGAGGCTGAACACATCCGGCAGAGCGTGCGCGACATTCTGGTCACGCCGATTGGCTCGCGGGTTATGCGCCGGGACTACGGCTCGCTGCTGGCGGCGATGATCGACAGGCCGCAGAACCCGGCGCTGCGCCTGCAAATCATGTCCGCTTGCTATTCCGCCATCCAGAAATGGGAGCCGCGGATAAGCCTGACGGCCATCACTTTCGAGCGTTCGGAGAACGACGGGACGCTGTATGTTGATATCACCGGCACGCGCCCGACCTCCGGACAATCCTTTTCTATCACCATTTCACTGAGTTAAACGCTATGGCTATTGTTGATCTGAGCCAGCTCGCCGCGCCTGATGTCGTGGAGGAGGTGGATTATGAAACGCTGTTGGCAGAACGAAAGGCCACCTTTGTCTCGCTCTATCCGGAAGAGGAGCGAGAGGCGATTGCGCGGACGCTGACGCTGGAGTCAGAGCCGATTGTGAAGCTCCTGCAGGAGAATGCCTACCGGGAAGTCATGTGGCGTCAGCGGGTTAACGAGGCCGCGCGTGCGGTCATGTTGGCCTATGCAGCGGGCAGCGATCTGGACCAGATTGGGGCAAACGCTAACCTTGCGCGTCTGGTGATCGCCCCTGCCGACGACACCACATTTCCGCCCACGCCGGCTGTGATGGAGTCCGATACCGATTTTCGTCTGCGCATCCAGCAGGCCCCGGAAGGGCTGAGTGTCGCGGGCTCGACTGGCGCGTACCAGTTCCATGGCCGCAGTGCCGATGGGCGGGTAGCGGACATCTCCGTCATCAGCCCGCAGCCGGCGAACGTCACGATCTCCGTACTCTCCCGGGAGAATAACGGCATAGCGTCTGAAGAGCTGATCGCTATTGTTCGTAACGCCCTAAACGATGAAGACGTCAGGCCGGTTGCCGACCGCGTTACCGTCCAGTCGGCCAAAATAGTTGACTACAGCATTGAAGCATCGCTTTTTCTTTTTCCCGGCCCCGAAAGCGAGCCGGTACTCAATGCGGCAAGAGCCCGGTTACAGGCCTATATCACGGCTCAGCATCGGCTTGGACGCGATATTCGCAAATCTGCCATTTACGCCGCTCTTCACGTGGAAGGGGTGCAGCGGGTGGAACTGACCGCACCCGCGGCTGACATCGTGCTTGATGAAACCCAGGCCTCATGGTGCAGCCACTACAGCGTAACCGTGGGAGGCAACGATGAGTAACACCCGTCTTTTACCGGTTGGCTCATCGCCGCTTGAAGTGGCGGCAGCGCGCGCCTGTGCGGACATCGAAAATACGCCCGTTCCGCTGCGTCATCTCTGGAGCGCGGACACCTGCCCGGCGAATCTGCTGCCGTGGCTGGCTTGGGCATTTTCGGTTGACCGCTGGGACGAGAGCTGGCCGGAAGCCACCAAGCGGGACGTGATCCGCGCGGCGTGGTTTATCCATGCCCACAAAGGGACGATTGGCGCCGTGCGTCGCGTGGTGGAGCCGCTTGGCTATCTGATCAACGTCACCGAGTGGTGGGAAACCAACGATCCGCCCGGCACCTTTCGCCTTGATATTGGCGTGCTGGACACCGGTATTAACGAGGAAATGTATTACGAAATGGAGAGGCTGGTTGCTGATGCAAAGCCTGCCAGCCGCCACCTTATTGGCCTGAATATCATCCAGGACATTCCGGGTTATCTCTATACCGGCGCCTTGGCCTATGACGGCGACATCATCACGGTTTATCCCGAATAAGTGAGAGCACAATGACAGTGAAATATAAAACGGTTATCACCAAAGCCGGTGCCGAAAAACTGGCTGCAGCGACCGTCCCGAACGGCAAGAAAGTGAATTTTACGGCGATGGCGGTGGGTGACGGTGGGGGCACGTTGCCGGTGCCTGATGCCGGGCAGACGAAGCTGGTTAATGAAGTCTGGCGCCACGCGCTTAATAAAATCAGCCAGGATAACAAGCATCAAAATTATGTGATCGCGGAGCTGCTCATTCCGCCTGAAACCGGTGGTTTCTGGATGCGAGAAATGGGCCTCTATGATGACACGGGGACACTGATTGCCGTTGGGAACATGGCAGAAAGCTATAAGCCGTTGTTGGCGGAAGGTTCCGGACGTGCGCAGACCGTGCGTATGGTCATCATGGTAAGCGACATTGAGTCAGTCGAACTCTCGATAGATACGTCTACGGTAATGGCGACCCAGGAGTACGTTGATGAGAAGCTTGAAGAACATGAGCAGTCTCGTCGCCATCCTGATGCAACGCTAACGGCTAAAGGGTTTACTCAGCTTAGTAGTGCGACTGATAGCTCCTCTGAAGCGCTGGCGGCAACGCCGAAAGCGGTTAAGGCGGCGAATGACAATGCTAATGGTCGCGTGCCATCAGGAAGGAAGGTTAACGGGCGACCGCTGACGGAAGATATTAGTATTACCGCGCAAGATATTTTTAATGGTCAGGCTGTTAGCATTGGAAATGCCATAGATCTCAATACTCTGACAACACCAGGGCTTTACTATCAAACTGCAAATGTTCAGGCTGCTTCCGGGAAGAACTATCCAGAACCTGCCGCTGGTTCGCTTGAAGTTTACAAACATGCAGGTATTACACAGGTTTATCGGATATATTCTAATTCCGGTTCCTACATCCGTACGTTTTACAACAGTGTTTGGTCAGGCTGGAGAATGCAGTATGACGCAGACCACAAACCCACACCTGCTGAAATCGGTGCGGTATCTGCACAAGGGGGAGATTACAATGGCGTTCTCCGGTTTGGTAGTGTAGGAACCGTGCCAACAGAAAGAAACTCGGCGAAACTTATTAGCGCTCAGCCATCTGGTGCGGGAGGAATAGTCTCTGGTGCTATGTTTGAATGGTACGATAATTCAATGGCTATTGGCCTTACCAGAGGTAATAGCACTGACGCGACAGGTTTCTCGATTTGGCTGAATAATAAGAATCTTTTTAATATTGACCCTTCCGGGAATACTGGAGTTGCAGGTAATTTAGTTACTGTAGGTAGTATTTATTCAAATTACGTACAAACATCCGGAGATTTGCGTTCTGAGCGCAATATTAGCAGTAAAGGGTTAATTCAGGCTGGGAGTGGATTGTTCGATACTCCAGGTGTGCGAGTCTACTCACCTAATAACCCGCCGCCCCAGCAGGATTTGAGCCCTTATGCAACTACTGCATGGGTCAACGGGAACTTTTCAACACAAGCCTGGACTGTCGCTAACTTTCTGCAAGGGGGAATGAGGCTGGCTTCATCAGGAACGGCAACCAACGGGAATAACGATAACACGTTTGCATATGCTCCAGATGGTGCTGTTGTCACCGCTGTGCAGCAAAAGACAAACTACACAGCGGTGCTATATCGTTATGTCCAATATAACATCGGCGGAAACTGGTATACGGCATGGGTGGCTTAATGACAATGCAATCAGGTGTATTTAAAAAATATGACCCATTAGAAAAATGGGGAAAATATACTCCAGCGAAAGTGGCAAAACTTACGCCGGAGGAGCTCGAATTATATTATGTTGCTAAATCACCGGAAATGAATGTTGTTTTTCTGAAAGATGAAAATGGCAATGACTGGTATCAGTGGCTTAAGAAACTTTCAAAAGAAACGTTGAAAGTTTCTTTCAATCCTGACTCGAAAGAAATCGTTCATTTCTCTTATGATGCGAGCACGATTTTTCCGGTTAATCAGATTGTCGTTGAAATCGGGCCAGAGAGTGTACCGGATGTATTTACCGCTGCGGGTGAGAAAGCATTAGGCGGTGCGTTTCTTTTTGTTGATGGCAAAATTACTGCCGCGCCGGTGGATTATGCAGCAGAAGCACAACGCAATAAACTGGAGCTGCTGACTCAGGCAAATAACGTCATCGCCACGCTGCAGGATGCGGTTGAGCTGGATATGGCGACTGAGGAAGAAACAGCGAACTTGCAGGAGTGGAAGAAATACCGTGTGCTTCTGAGTCGGGTCGATGTTGATAAACCGGTCTGGCCGCCTCTGCCTGAAACAAAATTATAAATCGATACGCCGTGCTTTTTGCCAGAATGGCCTGAGCCCTCCATCCGGAGGGTTTTTCGTTTGTTGTGTAATCCTTTCCCCAACCCCAATACGTCGCATCAATCGCGCGCTCCACAGACAATAGCCTCACCACTAAACGAAGGAGTTAACCGGATGGGCGACTATCACCACGGCGTGGAAGTTATCGAAATCAACGATGGCACCCGCACCATTTCCACCGTCTCGACGGCAATCATCGGCATGGTCTGTACGGCCAGCGATGCTGACGACAAGACATTTCCTTTAAACCAGCCCGTGCTCATTACCAACGTACAAACTGCGATTGCGAAAGCCGGCAAGGCGGGGACGCTGTCCGCTTCTCTGCAGGCGATCGCCGACCAGTGTAAACCGGTTGTCGTGGTTGTTCGCGTGGCTGAAGGCATTGCAGAGACCCCGGAAGAGGCCCGCAAACAGACCGTTTCCAACATCATCGGTACCACCGATGAAAACGGTAAATACACCGGTCTGAAGGCGCTTCTCACGGCGAAAACGGTGACCGGCGTTAAGCCTCGCATTCTCGGCGTACCGGGGCTGGACTCTCAGGAAGTCGCGACCGCTCTGGCCGCCACGTGCCAGAGCCTGCGCGCGTTTGGCTATGTCAGCGCATGGGGGTGCAAAACCATTTCTGAGGCGATCAACTACCGCAAAAACTTTAGCCAGCGCGAGCTGATGGTTATCCACCCTGATTTTCTGGCGTGGGATACCACTACGAATGCGACGACAATGGCCTGGGCGACCGCCCGTGCGCTTGGCCTACGTGCCAAAATCGATCAGACAATGGGCTGGCATAAAACCCTGTCAAACGTTGGCGTTAACGGCGTCACTGGCGTAAGCGCTTCGGTCTCCTGGGATCTGCAGGAACAGGCCACCGACGCGAACCTGCTTAACCAGGCTGGCGTCACCACGCTGATTCGCAACGACGGCTTCAAATTCTGGGGTAACCGCACCTGCTCAGACGATCCGTTATTCGTCTTTGAAAACTACACCCGTACCGCGCAGGTGCTGGCCGATACCATGGCGGAAGCGCACGCGTGGGCGATGGATAAACCCATCACGCCAACGCTTATCCGCGACATCGTCTCCGGTATTAATGCCAAGTTCCGCGAGCTGAAAACCAACGGCTATATCGTCGACGGCTCCTGCTGGTATGACCCTGAGTCGAACGACGCATCAAGCCTGAAAGCGGGGAAACTGTATATCGATTATGACTACACCCCTGTCCCGCCGCTGGAAAATCTGACCCTTCGCCAGCGCATCACCGATACCTATCTGGCAGACCTGTCAGATTCGGTTAATAGCTAAGGAGCTGAAGCATGGCGTTACCACGCAAACTGAAATATCTGAATATGTTCAACGATGGCCTGAGCTACATGGGCGTTGTTGAGTCCGTCACCTTGCCGAAGCTTACTCGCAAGCTGGAGAAGTATCGCGGCGGCGGTATGCCCGGCTCGGTCTCTGTCGATCTCGGCCTGGACGATGATGCCCTGGCGCTGGAGTGGACCGTTGGCGGTCTGCCGGACGCCGCGCTGTGGGCGCAGTATGCCTCTCCGGGCGCGGACAGCGTGCCGCTGCGCTTTACCGGCTCTTATCAGCGCGATGACACCGGCGAAATTTCCGCCGTCGAAATCGTCATGCGCGGTCGTCATAAAGAGTTTGATGGTGGTGAAAACAAGCAGGGCGAGAGCGGCACCACCAAAATGTCCACTGAGTGCGCCTACTACCAGCTGACCATTGATGGCAAAGAGATCATCGAAATCGACATCATCAACATGGTGCTGAAAGTCGATGGTGTCGATCGCCTGGCAGAACACCGTAAGGCCATCGGCCTGTAACCCTTTAACCGGCCGGGATCGCCGGCCGGTAAGTTAACTTTGTGAAGAGTAACGAAATGGAAAATACCAACGAGATCGCCATGAACGAAAATCCACATATCGTCACGCTTGATAGCCCCGTTCAGCGAGGTGAGCAAAAAATTGAAAAGGTGACCGTTTCAAAACCGAATGCAGGGACCCTACGAGGGGTATCTCTGGCGTCGCTGGCGCAATCTGACGTAGATGCGCTGATCAAGGTGCTGCCGCGAATGACCTCGCCAGCCCTGACCGAGCATGAGGTTGCGCGCCTGGATGCCTGCGATCTGCTCTCTTTTGCTGGCAAGGTGATCGGTTTTTTGTCACCGGCTTCGGCTCGCTGAAATTTCCTGAAAATCTGTCGGTCGACGATCTGATGGCGGATATCGCGGTGATATTTCACTGGCCGCCGTCAGAGCTGTACACCCTGAGCGTGACCGAACTCCTCTTATGGCGCGAAAAAGCGCTGCAGCGAAGCGGAAACCACCATGAGTAATAATGTCAGACTTCAGGAATTGCTTAAGGCTGTCGACCGGGCAACCCGACCGCTTAACGCTCTCCATAACGCCAGCCTCACTCTCGCGAACGATATCCGCGATGCGCAGGTGGCGCTCGGGGCACTCGATGAGCAGGCGGGGCGTATCAACGGCTTCAGGAAAGCAAACGGCCAGCTCGCCATGACGGAGCAGTCCCTTGCTCAGGCGAAACAGCAGGCAGCGGCCCTGGCGGTGCAGTTTAAAAACACGCAAAACCCCACCCAGGCACAGGCTGATGCGCTGTCCGCGGCCCGAAAATCGGCAGCCGATCTTAAGCTTGAGTACAACAGCTTACGCTACTCGGTACAGCGTCAACGTGCTGAGCTCGCACAGGCGGGAATAAACACGCGTACGCTCTCATCGGACGAGCGTCGTCTACGAACCAACATCAGCGAAAAAACGCAGCAGCTTAACCGGCAGCGGGATGCGCTGGCCCGCGTCAACCAGCAGCAGGAGCGGCTGAGTACCGTTCAGAACCGCTACGAGTCAGGCAAGCGCGCTGTCGCGCGGGTGCAGCAGCTGGCTAATGCGGGTGTAGGCATAGCAAAAGCGGGCTTTGACCAGACGTCCCGCTTTATGGCGCCTGGCATCAGCTTTGAAAAGCAGATGTCTGCCATTCAGGCAAACCTTGGTCTGGATAAGGGGGATTCCCGGCTTGAGGCCATTCGCCAGCAGGCGCGGGAGGTCAGTATCAGGACCGGAGTACCTGCAGATACGGTCGTCCGGGCACAGAGCGAACTGGCCCGTTCAGGCTATGACGCCGATGGGCTGCTTGCGGCCACCGCGCCAACGGTCAACCTCAGCCTGGCGGGGAATGTCGACGCGGCAAAAGCGGCCGATATTATCAGCAGCACGCAGGCCGCGTACAGCCTGGCCGATGCGGACGCGGGACGCATCGCAGATGTGCTTACGCGCGGTTCTACCTCTTCAAATACCAGCCTCGCTGAGATGGCGGCGGCCCTGAACGCCGCTGCGCCAGCCGCAGACGCCGCCGGTATCGGGCTTGAAGAGACAACGGCGCGGCTTGGCGTTCTGGCGGAAAAGGGGATGTACGGTGCTGCCGCCGGGGACGCGCTCAGCGCGATGTTGCGCCATGTTCAGACTCCGGATGCCATAAAAGCCGCAGGGGCGTCCGCCGCGGGTGATGGATCGCTTGATGAAAAACGTAAGCAGCTGCAGGGGGCAAAGGGCAGTACCGCGCTCGCGGCTTCCGTTCAGACCGATAATCTTGACGGCGATATCAACCGATTCCAGGCCGCGTGGAGCGGGTTGAAGATTGACGTGTTCGATAAAGCAGATGGCGCTCTCCGCAACCTGATAACAACCGCAACCGGCTGGCTCAGCACGGCCACCCTTTGGGTGAATGCCAACCCTGAGCTGACGCAGACCCTGGCCAGCATTGTTGTCGGCGCGCAGGCGTTTGCTGGCGTACTGGGCGGCGTAAGAACGGTTATCGCCCCGGTTCTGACGGGCGTCAATATGGTTATTACCGCGGCCGGGATGTTGGGAACGGTGTTCAGCGTAGTGGGGGGCGCCATCATGACGGTGCTGGGTGCCCTTAGCTGGCCGGTGATTGCCCTTGGCGCGGCGATTGCCGCCGGAGCCTTGCTGATTTTTAAATACTGGGAACCCATCAGCGCCTTCTTTGGCGGGGTGATGGAAGGGCTTTCGACGGCCTTCGCACCGCTGGGGGCGATATTCTCACCGGTGATAACGGTATTTGATGCTATCTCGGAGAAGCTGGGCGGTATCTGGCAATGGTTCACCGATTTGGTTGCGCCGATCAAGGCGACGCAGGAAACGCTGGATGGCTGTAAAAATGCTGGCGTGATTTTTGGGCAGGCGTTGGGCGATGCGTTAACGGCACCGCTTGATCTATTTAACAGCCTGAGCGGCAAGGCCAGCTGGCTACTGGAGAAACTCGGTCTTATCAAAAACGAGTCGGGGAATCTCGACTCCGCTGCGGCAAAAGCAGAAGCGGCATCCTCTCCTGTGGGCAGCTCTTATATTCCGGGTACGGGGACCTATGGCGGTTACCAGGGGTATCAGCCAACCATCGCCACAGGGGGACGCTCTTACGTCGATCAGAGTAAAAGCGAGTACAACATTACGCTGCAGGGAGGCACGGCCTCCGGAATGGATCTGACGCGTCAAATCCGGGAGGCAATAGATAACATTGAACAAGATAAAGCGAGACGGCAGCAATCCAGCTTTATGTATGGTTGAGGAGAGAGAAAATGTTAATGGTGCTGGGTCTGTTTGTCTTTGAACGACGAACCTTACCGTATCAGACAATGCAGTTTACAAAGGACTACCGCTGGGCGTCCAACGATCGCATCGGGAAGCCCAAAGCCTGGCAATATCTTGGCGAAGGTGAGACCTCCTTTAGCCTCACCGGAGTACTTTACCCGGAGCTCACGGGAGGGCGGCTTTCTCTCAAGGCGGTTGAGCTGATGGCGAATGAAGGGCGGGCATGGCCGTTGATAGATGGTACCGGCATCATTCACGGCATGTTTATCATTGAGAAAGTCACGCACACGCATTCGGATTTTTACAGTGATGGTACCGCGCGAAAAATTGAATTTTCCCTGTCGCTAAAACGCGTGGACGAATCGCTGATGAAGATGTTTGGCGATCTGAGAACGCAGGCTGAAGAGCTGGTGACGAGCGCACGTAATAGCATTGGAGGGCTGGTGGGATGATCGCCGAGATGAATATCCGGGCGGGCGGCAAAATCGCCCCTGACTTTATGCTTAAGCTTAACGACCGTGATATCACGCAAAATTTCAGCCACCGCCTTATCAGTTTATCCATGACCGACAAACGTGGGCTGGAAGCCGATCAGCTGGATATTCAACTGGATGATTCCGATGGGCTATTAGACCTGCCAGCCCGGGGAGCAACGCTCTCCTTATGGCTGGGGTGGGAGGGAGCTCCGCTCCAGCCGAAAGGGAACTTCACGATCGACACAATTGAATTTCGGGGGGCGCCGGACACCCTGACCATTCGGGGATGCAGCGCGGATTTTCGTGGGAAGCTAAACGTGCGGCGCGAACAGTCTTGGCATGACACGACGATCGGCGCGATAGTCACTACTATCGCTCAGCGGAACCAGTTGACCACAAGCGTTGCGGCTGGGCTTTCATCCATTGCCATTTCTCATATTGACCAGTCTCAGGAGACTGACGCGGCGTTTCTCACCCGCCTGGCCGAACGCAATGGTGCATTTGTTTCCATCAAAGCCGGGAAGGTCATTTTCATGAAAGCGGGCCAGGCCGTGACGGCCAGCGGCACAGCGATTCCCTTAATGATGATTGAACGTGGGGATGGCGATCGGCACCTTTTTTCCGTCGCCGACCGTGAAAGTTATTCCGGCGTGACGGCCAAATGGCTGCAAACGCGCGATCCAAAACAGCAGAATCCTCAATTGAGTATTAATCGCCAGATTGGGGGGCAGCCCACAGAGGTGCTACAGCATTCGGATGCCGCCGCGTCGGGAGCTAAAGGCATGGAGCCGAAGCCGCAAGAGAGGCTGGTGGGATCGGCGGAGAACGTGTTTGAGCTTGCTACGGTGTATGCGTCTGAAGAGCAGGCGCTCAGGGCTGCGGAGGCGAAGTGGCGCGCGCTTCAGCGGGGAACCGTGAAATTTTCTATCCAGCTGGCGCTGGGGCGAGCCGATCTGTTTCCCGAAACGCCGGTGCTGGTTAACGGCTTTAAACGAGTCATTGACGAGCAGGCGTGGATCATCAGCGAAGTGGTTCATACGCTGAGCGGGAGTGGATTTACCACGCAGCTGAACCTTGAGCTGAACGTCACCGACGAAAAATTTTCTGTGGATAGAGAGTAATTCATTTGCCATTACGTTGTTTTTGAGTATTATTAATTCACATAAAGTGAATTAAACGGAGGGTGTATGTTTCATTGTCCTAAGTGCAAGCATTCAGCGCATGCGCGTACCAGTCGCTATTTAAGTGAAAACACCAAAGAGCGCTATCATCAGTGCACCAATGTGGACTGCAGCTGTACGTTCGTGACGATGGAATCCGTAGAGCGTCTGATTGCAACTCCTGGCGCCTCTGAACGTGTCCGAACGGCTTCGATGAGCCACGGTTAACGGCGGTGCCACCGGCTCATAAAAAACCAATAAAAAAGCCACTCAATCGAGTGGCTTAATTCTTTGATTCTACATCTAAAATTTGGTGGCCCCAGCTGGACTTGAACCAGCGACCAAGCGATTATGAGTCAGGCGACCGGATTTAACCCATAAATCATTGATAATGAAAAACAAGCACTTAATGTATTGGTCTGACCATTTTGATTACCTAAAATGACCCATTATTACCCGTCTGCGGTATCCCCGAAGTATCCCCGGAATCCCGGACGCGACCAAACGATCATTTTAGGAAAGTGCTTTTAATGAACACCTTCAGGTTCACCAAAGCGGCCCTACTGGAGTTGCCGATCCCCGCTGAGGGGAAACGAGCAGAGTATGCCGATGCCGCGGTAAACGGCTTAAGACTGAGGATCACGTCTAACTGCACCCGTAGTTTTTGTGTTGTTCGAAAACGTGACGGAAAAATTTACCGGGTAACATTGGGGAAATTTCCCGATCTCACCATAGACTAGGCCAGAGAACTTGCTTTCCGCACGCTGGGTGAGGGCGGCGCAATTATCCTGACCTGCACCAAGATGAAGGATGCTGAGGAACCGCGGCCGGCAGCGTTTAATCTGAGGGAAGCGGAATTATTCACAGACCGCGACGGCGAGTTGGTGGCATCGATGAGCTGCGCGACACGCCACGCGAACCTCAGGAACCCGATCCGGAGCTGGCAGAGGTTAAACACCTGACCGGGAACCATGCCGCGCTCTGGCAGTCTATCCGCAGCCGGAAAGCCAAAGGTGAACCTTGTAACCGTTCTGTCCTGCGTGACGACATGATCGCTTTACTGGGAGATAAGGCGCAAAAATCTTTCAGTAGATGGCTTGAGAAGCTGGTACGTGATGGGGTGATTGAAGTGGATGTAATGGCCGAAGTCACCCCTTTGAAATCCAAATAAGTGCGGCAAGATATGCGCGAGGTGGGATGGATAACATATGTAATTCGACAACATCACGCACCATACAACGTATACTTTGCTTCTCCCTTGCTCATAACGCATCATTGCTATTAACTCCTACTCACTCCAATCAACTCCAATCCAAAATAGTGTGTTAATCCTACAGATCTTTAAAGATCTTGTGTGTTGTGATCTTGCGCGGTTGGGATTGTTGTGCCATTATGACTATATGTTGAGCTCTGCTAGCTTAAGGAGGTTAGAGTTATGGACTTGTCCAAAGCTAACTTTTACAAATTTATAGACCAGTATGCTGAGATAACTGGGGCTTCACCAAGTACTGCAGGCAACGTTCGTAGCGTTTGCTATCTGGTCAAAGATTTAATATCTGATGATCAGCCAGCAGAGCATTGGGATACGGTCGATATTATCGATACTTACGTCATGTTCAATGGTATTGCAGATGATACTCATAAATCTTACATCAGTCGTTTTAACGGAGCTGTAGCAAAATTTATCGCTCATGAGAAAGGTGAAGACGTGACGGTTAAACAGCGCAGATCGCCAGTAAAAACTACGCAATCTCCTATGGCTATTGCAATGAGTAATGCTGCAAAAACGTTTGAATTGCCTATTCCGCTCCGTGAAGAGCTGATCGTTATGATTAGTAATCTGCCTCGTGATCTGACTAAAGACGAGGCGAAAAGAATCAGTAATATTGTCGAGTCGTTTGCCGTACCTAATTCAGCAAGCGACTAAACAAAAAAGCCCTGCTTTCCAGCAGGGCTTTAGGGGGAAGAAAACGGATTTTCTTCCAGAGCACAGGTTAACTGTAACTCTTTTGCGTGAGAACTTAAGAATAGCGGTTAACCGGGGCATACACAAGGCTGGATAGGATTACAGCTGTGTATATGAACAGGATAAACGTCATGGCTACTGGATATTGCCCACGTTGTGGTAATTCTTGTGAAGTTATTTTCCGAGCTAACAAGAAAGACCCGTCAGGCAAAGTCATTTACCCTAAACGTGGTAAAGTTTTTGTCATCCCTCTCTGCAATGTTTGCAGCTGAGAAGACCGCTAATCAAACCCAGCTTCGGCTGGGTTTTTTCGTATCGTTTACAACCCTCCTCATAGGTTCTCCCGGATGAAATGAAAACCACGGGACGGTAACAGCGTGGAAAAAAAACTAATTTTTCGGTTTTAAGCGACATCATCATCTGGCTAATTTATTGATTTTGTTAGTTGATAAATTTCGAAGATGATGATTTGTATAATTAGTGTTCACCATCATGGATAAAGAGCTCAAAAACCTGCGGCTAAATATCAATCAGATAGCAGCCTTGACTGATTTGCACCGTCAAACCGGCACCGCACGCCTCTCCGATGTGCCACTGAGCGCCAGCCGTAACGAGTAATTTTAACGCTGATGCACTATGACAAAGCGAAACCCCGCGCCCGTATTTTCACCCTGGCACACCCTGATTAGACTTTCTCCACTCTTAGCTTTGTGAGAAATAACAGTGGCAGAAATTATTCCCTACACTCCCTCAGAACTCATCTCCGTAATCACTACGGCGGATAAAACTAAAACCAACCTTTTCCTGAGCCTGTTCTTCCGTCAGGAAGTAACTTCACCGGCGCGTGATATCGCTCTCGACCTGATTGATTCCTCTGACGTGCCTATGGCGGCGTTCTGCTCGCCTATGGTTGGCAGCCGTGTAATGCGTGACAAAGGCTACGAGACTAAATCATTCACTCCGGGCTACCTCAAGCCAAAAAAGAGATCGACGTTTCGAAACTTGTCCCACGCTGGCCGAGCGAGGTGATGACTGATATGTCAGGCAACCCGCAGGTTTCCGCTATATACGACCTTTTTCTGAGAGGGGTGGTGGTGGTTTTGTTGTTGCTGTTAACATTATGATTTAAATGAATAATCCAGGTTAAATACAACAACCTGTACAAAAAATAACGTTAAAGAGATGTGAAAAAAGATGCAGCATTTACTTAACAAAAAAACGATGGCTAAAAGCTGTGATGTCAGCGTCAGCGCGTTTGATAAATGGGGCGTGGAGCCTGCCCGGCGAGAAGGGCGTGAGGCGTTCTACGACGTGGCCAGTGTCCTGCGTAACCGTCTGCTGAATGCGCAGCTGCGCCAGGCGGAGCCGGAACCCGTGGACGCTGACGACGAGGAGCTGCTTAAGGCTCGGATCCGGCTGACTAACGCCCAGGCTGATATGCATGAGCTGAAGACCAAGCGTAAGAACGGGAAGGTTATCGACACGGAGTTTATCATCTGGGCGCTTTCCCGGCTGGCCGGGGAAATCTCCTCAATTCTGGACGGCCTGCCGCTGACCATGGACCGCGCTTTTCCGCAGATGCCAGATAACCAGCTCGAGAGGCTGCGCAAAGAAATAGCCAAAGCGTCGAACCGTGCCGCCGGAGTGGGCGAACGTCTGCCGGAGCTGGCTGCTGAATACATCGCTACGTATCAAAGTGAGCAAGCTTAAAGTGTGAACCAGCTTGCAGGTCACTGAAAATGTTAAGTTCGCTAGTTGCTATTTGAGAAAAAGACCATATTTATTGTAATGACTAGTCAATCATAAGGTAATGGAAATGGCCGGACAATTAGATGAAGCAGCAAAACAAATTTTGGGTACTCTTTTGGCTGATTTCACCGATAGGGGATTGACCGCTCAAGATTTAAAGAAGGGATATGAAGGGCCTAACATTGAAGCTTTGGCTACTGCGGTATGTAGTGTTGCAGATTTCACCTCTGTTGATTTTGAGGTTGCATTTGGAGACCTTGAAAAAGCAAAGATGATAAAAACGGGTCCGATGGCCATGTACGATAATGATAGGAATAGTTCTGTTATTATCATCGCCTCTTATAGCAAACGAGAATTTGTTTATTTAACTGAAGCCGGTTATAAGGAGTCAAGAAAGGCACCTAATCGGCCGCAAAAAGTTCAGCGGATAGTAAATAATCTGACAATTACTGGCGGGCAATTCACTAACACTCAACTCGGACAAGGTGAGACTGTTTCTCAATCGTTAAATATTTCTACTGCGTCTGATTCCGAAATCGTTGCGAAACTGGTTTCTATCCTTGAAGCTCAGGGGAAGCCTATTGATTCCAGTCAGCGCGGGGATATTGCGGCTGCTGTAG
Source organism: Enterobacter cloacae complex sp. P6RS (assembly GCF_014982245.1). Classification (NCBI taxonomy): domain Bacteria; kingdom Pseudomonadati; phylum Pseudomonadota; class Gammaproteobacteria; order Enterobacterales; family Enterobacteriaceae; genus Enterobacter; species Enterobacter cloacae complex sp. P6RS. The sequence goes on along the minus strand of NZ_JADCLB010000004.1, from coordinate 194,533 downwards.
CTGCAGCTAACGAAGGAGATGGGAAGGAAGCGAAATCGTTACTGGCTAAGGTTTGTGGCCCTGTATGGGAATCAGTACAACCGGTTATGTGGCCGATCGTTGGTGAGTTAGTGAAAAGAAGCCTGGGTCTTTAAAGCCGTCAGATTTATTTAAGCCGCGTTTGCGGCTTTTTTTACGTTTAGGTTCTAGGGCGTCGCTAGAGCGACCAAGCGATTATGACCCATTGGTCACTAAGTTTACCTGTAGAAAGTATCCCCGAAGTATCCCCAAGAAAAGCGAAAGGGCCGGAGATTTCTCTTCAGCCCTTGCTGTATCTGGTGGCCCCTGCTGGACTTGAACCAGCGACCAAGCGATTATGAGTCGCCTGCTCTAACCACTGAGCTAAGGGGCCGTGGCGGTGAATTATAAAGTAACTCCCCGCAGCAATCCAGCCATTCACACCTGCCTGCTGTTTTTATAAACAACGCATTATCAATCCTTTATACTTCCATAACGACGTATCAGTGGGAGTAAAGATGATCAACGACATTCTGGCCCCTGGCCTGCGGGTGGTATTTTGCGGAATCAACCCGGGAAAGTCCTCGGCGCACACCGGCTTTCACTTCGCCCATCCGGGCAATCGCTTCTGGAAGGTGATCTACCAGGCCGGGTTTACCGACAGGTTACTCAAGCCGGAAGAGGAGCAGCATTTGCTGGATACGCGCTGCGGGATCACCATGTTGGTCGAGCGGCCGACGGTACAGGCAAGCGAGGTCAACCTGCATGAACTGCGCAGCGGCGGGCGGGAGCTGGTGAAGAAGATTGAAGACTACCAGCCGGCCGCGCTGGCGATCCTCGGTAAGCAGGCCTACGAGCAGGCGTTCAGCCAGCGCGGGGCTAAGTGGGGTAAGCAGAGCATCACCATTGGCGTTACGCAGGTGTGGGTGTTGCCGAATCCTAGCGGGCTCAACAGAGCGACGCTGGACAAGCTGGTGGAGGCCTACAGGGAGTTGGATGAGGCGCTGATGGTGCGGGGGCTTTAGGGGCTTCTGCGGACTGTTGCACTCACCCTGACCCTCTCCCAAAGAGAGAGGGAATAAACAAAAAAAAAGCTCCCGATTGGGAGCTTTTTGCTGTTTACCAGGATTAGTCGTCCAGGAAGCTACGCAGCACTTCAGAGCGGCTTGGATGACGCAGCTTACGCAGCGCCTTCGCTTCGATCTGACGGATACGTTCGCGTGTCACATCGAACTGTTTACCCACTTCTTCCAGCGTGTGGTCGGTGTTCATATCGATACCGAAACGCATACGCAGCACTTTTGCTTCACGGGCGGTCAGGCCAGCCAGAACGTCGTGCGTGGCGGCACGCAGGCTCTCGGTAGTAGCCGAGTCCAGCGGCAGCTCGAGGGTGGTATCCTCGATGAAATCCCCCAGATGCGAATCTTCATCGTCACCGATCGGTGTTTCCATGGAGATTGGCTCTTTGGCGATCTTCAGCACTTTACGGATCTTGTCTTCCGGCATCAGCATGCGCTCGGCCAGCTCTTCTGGCGTCGGCTCGCGGCCCATCTCCTGCAGCATCTGGCGGGAGATACGGTTGAGCTTGTTGATGGTCTCAATCATATGAACCGGAATACGGATGGTGCGTGCCTGGTCCGCGATAGAGCGGGTGATCGCCTGACGGATCCACCATGTCGCGTAAGTAGAGAACTTGTAACCACGACGGTATTCAAACTTATCTACCGCTTTCATCAGACCGATGTTGCCTTCCTGAATCAGATCCAGGAACTGGAGACCGCGGTTGGTGTATTTCTTAGCGATAGAGATAACCAGACGCAAGTTCGCCTCAACCATCTCTTTCTTCGCACGGCGGGCTTTCGCTTCACCGATGGACATACGACGGTTGATGTCTTTGACCTGCTCAATGGTCAGGCCGGTCTCTTCTTCAATTTGCTGCAGCTTCTGCAGACCGCGATAGACATCGTCCTTCACGTCGTGCAGTTTTTCAGACCACGGCTTGTTCATCGCGATAGCCGCGTTGAACCAGGTTTCGCTGGTTTCGTTGCCGGTGAAGAGGGTGATGAAGTTCTTCTTCGGCATTTTGCACTGCTCAACGCACAGCTTCATGATGATGCGTTCCTGGGTGCGTACGCGATCCATCATCACGCGCATGCTGTTTACCAGGTAGTCGAACTGTTTTGGCACCAGGCGGAACTGTTTGAATACTTCAGACAGCTTCAGGATCTCTTCCTGAGCGGCGGCATGGCTGCGGCCTTTCGCTTTGATGGTGTCACGCGTTACTTCGTACTGGGTACGCAGCTCGGCAAACTTCTCGCGCGCCAGTTCCGGGTCGATGCTGTTGTCATCGTCCGCGCTGTCGTCGTCTTCTTCCTCATCTTCATCTTCGTCGTCATCCATCTCTTCCTGAGACAGCTCAGAACCGACGTGAGTGGCGGTAGGCGCCATATCTTCTTCAGCGTTCGGGTCGACAAAACCGGTGATCAGGTCAGACAGGCGCGCTTCTTCCGCTTCAACGCGATCGTACTGCTCCAGCAGATAGGTAATCGCTTCCGGGTATTCGGCAACAGAGCACTGAACCTGGTTGATCCCGTCTTCGATGCGTTTTGCGATGTCAATTTCGCCTTCGCGGGTCAACAGTTCAACGGTACCCATTTCGCGCATGTACATGCGGACCGGGTCAGTGGTACGCCCGATTTCAGATTCCACGCTGGACAGAACCTGTGCAGCAGCTTCTTCCGCATCTTCGTCAGTGTTGTTGGAGGTTTCAGCCAGCAACAGATCATCGGCATCCGGTGCTTCTTCCATCACCTGAATGCCCATGTCATTGATCATTTGGATGATGTCTTCGATCTGGTCTGAATCGACGATATCTTCCGGCAGATGGTCATTGACCTCGGCATAGGTCAGATAGCCTTGCTCCTTACCGCGTTGGACAAGAAGTTTCAGCTGTGACTGCGGGTTTTGCTCCATAAGACGGTATCCACACTTAATTCGTTTGATTGGTGTCGGCGATGGTGCTGCCAACCTTTAAAGCGAGGGCGTACTTATATTTTTGCCGCTGCCTCTCAGTGCGGCTGCCGGGGGCTTCCCGATCGATATTCGGCACTTAAGCCGTTAAATTTTTTATTTCTTCGCCAGTTCCTGGTTAATCATCCAGAGCTCCCGGCGTTCTTCGCTGCTTAAGCCATGGGTGCGCTCGCGAGCTATCAACTCTTCCTGGCGCAACTCAAGCATCGAATCAAACATATGGTTGAGCGAGTCGGTGAACGTTTTTTCTGCAATTTCCTTATCTGCTATATCGTCCCACATCGACAGTTTTTCAAGGGTAGCGGCCTCTTTTGTGCCGCGATAATGCTCTAAAAGTTGTCCGGTGGTCAGACCTGGCTGAGACAAACAAGTGTTGACCAGTTCTGAAAATAAGCCAAGTCCGGGCAACTTTTCGTGGTTCAAACCCGCCAGCGACGGCACTTGCGGAGCAAGTTCGGGGTTTTGCACCAGTAACCCTATCAGTATACGCATGGTTGTGCGTTTTAGCTGAGGCGCGGGGCGAACCGTGCCGTTTTCAGCCTGTTTAGGCATTAAACGTTCAAGCTGGCTGTCATCCAGGATACCGAGCTTGTTGCCTAACTCCTGACGCAGGTAGATGCGCAGCGTTTCGCCGGGCACCTGGCTGATTAACGGCAGCGCCAGAGTACTGAGCTGCGCGCGCCCGTCAGGGGTACTCAAATCCACCTGCGGCATCAGGCTGTTAAACAGAAACGTGGAGAGCGGCTGTGCCTGCTCCATCCGCGCTTCGAATGCCGCTTTGCCCTCTTTACGCACCAGCGTATCCGGGTCTTCACCGTCGGGCAGGAACATAAAGCGTAGCTGACGTCCGTCGGTCATATACGGCAGCGCGGTTTCCAGCGCTCGCCAGGCGGCGTCGCGTCCGGCTCGGTCACCGTCGTAACAGCAGATGACGTTGTTGGTCACCCTAAACAGCAGTTGAATATGATCGGCAGTGGTGGACGTACCTAACGACGCAACCGCGTAGTTAATGTCGTACTGCGCCAGCGCAACGACGTCCATATAGCCTTCGACGACCAGCAGACGCGGAGGTTCCGCATTGTCCTGCTGCGCCTCATAAAGACCGTACAACTGGCGGCCCTTATGGAAAATATCGGTTTCCGGAGAGTTTAGGTATTTCGGCAGGGCATCACCCAATACGCGACCACCAAAACCAATTACCCGGCCACGCTTGTCGCGGATCGGGAACATCACCCGTTCACGGAAGCGGTCGTAGCTTCGTCCCTGGTCGTTAGTGACCAGCATGCCTGCGTCGATGAGGGATTTACGATCTTCGCTATTGCCGCCAAAACGCTTTAACACGTTGTCCCAGCCGGGCGGGGCGTAACCAATAGCGAAACGCGCAATCACATCGTCGCTCAGTCCGCGCTTGTTCAGATACTGACGCGCAGGCTCAGCCGCAGAGTGCTTAAGAGACTGTTGGTAAAACGAATTCAGGCCATCCATCAGTTGATACAGCGTTTGCCGCTGATGGCGCTCGATCTGACTTGGCCCACTGCCTGCTTCATACGGCACTTCAAGATTATGCATCGCCGCCAGCTCTTCGACGGTTTCAACGAACTCGAGCTTGTCGTAGTTCATTAAAAAATCGACGGCATTACCGTGTGCGCCACAGCCGAAGCAATGGTAAAACTGCTTTTCACCGTTTACGGTGAAGGAGGGGGTTTTTTCGTTATGGAACGGACAGCACGCATGGTAGTTCTTGCCCTGCTTTTTCAGCTTTACCCGCGCGTCGATGAGATCGACGATGTCGGTTCTGGCGAGCAGGTCATTGATGAAAACGCGTGGGATTCTTCCGGCCATATGCCCCAAAAATTTAAGCGACTTATAAACGAAAACAAGCCGCGCATTCCTTCCGGAAGCACGGCCTTACGACTACTACTCTGTCTGTCAATTGAGGGCGTTGGCCCTCAATAGATTAGTACAGACGAGTACGGCGTGCGTTTTCGCGAGCCAGTTTCTTCGCGTGACGTTTCACAGCGGAAGCTTTAGCGCGCTTACGTTCGGTCGTTGGTTTTTCATAAAACTCACGACGACGAACTTCAGCCAGAACACCTGCTTTCTCGCATGAACGTTTGAAGCGACGCAGTGCTACGTCGAACGGCTCGTTTTCACGTACTTTAATTACCGGCATGTAACTCTCACCTTTAATAAATTCGGTTTGCCGCTGGCATCAACGCCAGCTTATTTCAAAATGGTGCGGAATTTTACTGCAAATGCTGCTGCTTTGTAAAGCACCGATGCGATTTTGAAAGGGACTTTAATAAGGGTGAGGAGTATACACGAGCCTTCTTCCTGGGGCGAACAAAGTTTTACATCAACCCGCCCAGGCTCTACACTGCGCGGTATTGAAACGAGGTAAAACAAGTCATGCGTGTACTGGGTATTGAAACATCCTGCGATGAAACCGGCATCGCCATTTACGACGACGAAAAAGGGCTTCTGGCCAACCAGCTGTATAGTCAGGTGAAATTGCACGCTGACTACGGCGGCGTCGTACCTGAACTGGCCTCTCGTGACCACGTGCGTAAAACGGTGCCCCTGATTCAGGCGGCGCTGAAAGAGGCCGGATTAAGCTCAACCGATATTGACGCCGTAGCCTATACCGCCGGTCCGGGCCTGGTCGGCGCGCTGCTGGTCGGCGCAACGGTGGGGCGTTCGCTGGCCTTCGCGTGGGACGTTCCCGCCATTCCGGTTCACCACATGGAAGGGCATCTTCTGGCACCGATGCTGGAAGAGAATCCGCCCGAATTCCCGTTCGTGGCGCTGCTGGTCTCCGGTGGGCATACCCAGCTGATTAGCGTAACGGGTATTGGCAAGTACGAGCTGCTGGGCGAGTCGATCGATGACGCCGCCGGTGAAGCCTTCGATAAAACCGCCAAGCTGCTGGGCCTGGACTACCCTGGCGGCCCGATGCTCTCTAAAATGGCGTCGCAGGGAACGGAAGGGCGCTTTGTCTTCCCGCGCCCGATGACCGACCGTCCGGGGCTGGACTTCAGCTTCTCCGGGCTGAAAACCTTCGCGGCGAATACTATCCGCAATAACGACGACAGCGACCAGACCCGCGCCGATATCGCCCGCGCGTTCGAAGATGCGGTGGTGGATACGCTGATGATCAAGTGCAAGCGTGCGCTGGATCAGACCGGCTTCAAGCGTCTGGTGATGGCGGGCGGCGTCAGCGCCAACCGCACGCTGCGCGCGAAGCTTGCGGAGATGATGCAAAAGCGTCGCGGAGAAGTGTTCTACGCGCGTCCGGAATTCTGTACCGATAACGGGGCGATGATCGCCTACGCCGGCATGGTGCGCCTGAATGCGGGCGCAACGTCCGACCTGAGCGTGTCCGTGCGTCCGCGCTGGCCGCTGGCGGAACTGCCTGAGGCGTAACCCCCTCATTCCTAACCCTCTCCCCACAGGGAGAGGGAAATTTACGACTACACCCGCAGCATCCCTTTCTCTTCCAGAAACGCAATAATCGTCCCCAGACCGTCACCCGCCTTCAGGTTGGTAAAGGTCCACGGGCGCTCGCCGCGCATGCGGTTGGTATCACGCTCCATCACCTCCAGCGACGCACCGACGTAGGGCGCAAGATCGGTTTTGTTGATCACCAGGAAATCGGATTTGGTGATCCCCGGTCCGCCCTTGCGCGGGATTTTTTCCCCTTCGGCCACGTCGATCACGTAAATAGTCAGGTCCGCCAGCTCCGGGCTGAAGGTCGCGCTCAGGTTGTCCCCGCCGCTTTCAACGAAGATCAGATCCAGATTACCGAACTTCTCGCTGAGTGCTTCTACCGCCGCGAGGTTCATTGAGGCATCTTCGCGGATGGCGGTATGCGGGCAGCCGCCCGTCTCCACGCCCACGATGCGCTCCGGCTCAAGCGCGCCCGCCTCGGTGAGGATGCGCTGATCCTCTTTGGTGTAGATATCGTTGGTCACCACCGCTAGGTGATACGTGTCGCGCATCGCCTTGCAGAGCGCTTCCAGCAGCGCGGTTTTGCCCGATCCTACCGGACCGCCCACGCCCACGCGCAGGGGATGTTTGTAATCAGCCATGTTGACTCCTCAGGAACGGAATAGTCGTGAATATTGTGTTTCGTGGCGCGCGGAGGCGATGGCCGACAGTGGCGTAGCTGCCCCCAGCGCGTCGTCGCCACGTAAAAATGCCTGTTCAAACCCGGCGGCAAAATGGTCGCTCAGCTCGATAATCAGCTGCTGCGCCGCCTGCTGTCCGAAGGGGACGAGCTTGACGCCCGCCATCACTGCGCTCTCTATCCAGCTGTAGCCGAGGCTCAGCGCCAGCTCGCGCGCGCCAATGCCCCAGTGCACGCCGAGCCACGCCATGCCGCAGAGCTGGCTCTGCGCAAACAGCGGCAGCCACTCTGCCGGGCAGTTCGGCTCCCAGCTTTTAATCAGGCGCGTAAAGGCCGCCCCACGGTTGCGCTCCTCTTCGCGCAGCTCGCGCGTTTCCCGGCAGGCGAGCAGATATGCCGTCCAGCGTTTTGCTGCCGCGACGTCCTGCTGTTCGCAGGCCCGGAACAGCCGGATAAACATCGGCAGATCGACGCAGAAAAAGCTCTGCTCCATCTGCTGGATCTGCCAGCGTCTGAAGGCGTCGGTGCTCGTAACCCAGCCCGCCTCTACGGCCCACTCCAGCCCCTGCGACCAGGTAAACGACCCGACCGGCAGGCTGCTGCTGGAGAGCTGCATCAGGAGCAGCCGCTGGCGGGCGTGCTCCATCAGCTCATCAGCGCCAGCAGGGCGGAGACGATCAGCCCGCCGCCGAAGGTTTTACGCAGCCCGTCGTGGCGGCGCAGCAGCAAGCCTGCGGCGAAACTGGCGCACAGCACCGTCGCGCTGGCCAGCATAAAACCGCTGGTGAACAGCCAGAAGCTGTGGCCAGACATCTCCACGCCGTGCGCCCAGCCGTGGAACATCGCCAGGGCAGGCACCGCCAGCAGCAGGCGGTTTTCGGTTTTAAACATCATCACGCCGCAGACCGCCAGCGAGGCGATAATCAGCATCTCCATGCCGCTAAAGCCGCCGAGCAGGCTGCCCGCAACGGCGCCAACAAGCATCATGCCGAGGGTCGCTAAAGGCAGTAGCAGCCTGCGGCCGCTCAGGGCAGACAGTACGCCAGCCCCGGTCAGCATCAGCAGGTGATCGAGCCCGGTCAGCGGGTGGAGAAAACCGGCCTGAAAGCTGTCGGCGCCGTGGCCGGGATGCGCGAGCGCGGGAACGGAAAAAGCCAGCAGTAACAGCGGTAAATACTTACGCATGATTGATCCTTAATGTGAATGAGCGTGAGAGTGACTGTGGGCATCGCTGGCGTAAGCGCCCGCTTCCGGTTCAAACGGCAGGCTGGCGAAGGTTACCTCCAGCCCGAACTGGCGCAGCATGTCGTCGAGAACGTGATCGTGGTGATAACGCAGCTCGCCGGGCATGACCTGCAGCGGTACGTGGCGGTTGCCCAGGTGGTAGCAGGCGCGGGCGAGCAGGAACGGATCGGCGCAGCGCACCACGGAAACCGACTCCGGGGCGGCGATCACTTCGATCACTTCGCTGCCGTCGTCGGTGGTCAACAGGTCGCCCCCGCGCAGCAGCAGGCCGCGCGGCAGCATCAGTCCGGCTTCGCGCCCGTCGTTAAGCGCCACGCGAGCGCGGCTTTTCACCCGCACGTCAATCGGCAGCGTGACGCTGGCGGTAGTCGGATGCGCGTGGTCCAGGCGTTGGGTCAAATAGATCATCTTCACTCCTCAAAACAGGAAATAGCGTTGCGCCATCGGCAGAACGTCGGCCGGTTCGCTGGTAATCAGTTCACCGTCGACGCGCACCTCGTAGGTTTGCGAATCGACGGTGATGTTCGGTTGCAGGGCGTTGTGGAGCATGTCCGCCTTTTTCACCGTCCGGCAGCCTTTTACCACCGCCGTGGCGCTTTGCAGGTTAAGCTGCTGCGGGATGCCGTTCGCGTGGGCCGCCTGAGAAACAAACGTCAGCCGCGTGGCGTGACGTGCGGCGCCCAGCGCGCCAAACATCGGGCGGTAATGCACCGGCTGCGGCGTGGGGATCGAGGCGTTGATGTCGCCCATCGGCGCGCAGGCGATCATCCCGCCCTTGACGATGGTGGCGGGTTTTACGCCAAAGAAGGCGGGGGACCAGACCACCAGATCCGCCAGCTTGCCCGCCTCAATCGAGCCCACTTCATGGGCGATGCCGTGGGTCAGCGCCGGGTTAATGGTGTATTTGGCGACATAGCGCTTCACCCGGAAGTTGTCGTTATCGCCCACTTCTTCCGGCAGCGCGCCGCGCTGGACCTTCATGCGATGCGCCACCTGCCAGGTGCGGATAATCACTTCCCCGACGCGGCCCATGGCCTGCGAATCTGACGAGGTGAGCGAGAACGCGCCGATATCGTGCAGCACGTCTTCCGCAGCGATGGTCTCCCGGCGAATGCGGGATTCGGCAAACGCCACGTCCTCGGCGATATCCGGGTCGAGGTGATGGCAAACCATCAGCATGTCGAGGTGCTCGTCGATGGTGTTCACCGTGTAGGGCAAGGTCGGGTTGGTGGAAGAGGGCAGAATATTCGGGTGCGCGCAGGCGGTGATGATATCCGGCGCGTGGCCGCCGCCCGCGCCTTCGGTGTGGAAGGTGTGGATGGTGCGCCCGGCGATAGCCGCCAGCGTGTCTTCGACAAACCCGGACTCGTTCAGCGTGTCGCTGTGCAGCGCCACCTGAATATCCATCTCTTCGGCCACCTCCAGCGAGCAGTTGATCGCCGCGGGCGTCGCGCCCCAGTCTTCGTGGATCTTCAGCCCGATGGCGCCCGCGGCGATTTGCTCGCGCAGGGCGTCCGGGTTGGAGCCGTTACCCTTGCCGAGCAGACCGATATTCACCGGCAGCGTATCGGCGGCCTGCAGCATGCGGGCGATATACCACGGCCCCGGCGTGCAGGTGGTGGCGTTGGTGCCCGCCGCCGGACCGGTGCCGCCGCCAATCATGGTGGTGACGCCGGAGACCAGCGCCTCTTCCGCCTGCTGCGGGCAGATCCAGTGGATGTGGGTGTCGATCCCGCCGGCGGTGACGATCTTCCCCTCGGCGGCAATCACTTCCGTCGCGGCGCCGATCGGGATCGTCACGCCAGGCTGAATGTCCGGGTTCCCGGCTTTGCCGACGGCGAAGATCCGCCCGTTCTTCACGCCGATATCGGCCTTCACGATCCCCCAGTGGTCGACGATCAGCGCGTTGGTGAGAACCAGATCCACGCAGCCGTCAGCGGTCATCTGCCCCTGACCCATGCCGTCGCGGATCACCTTCCCGCCGCCGAACTTGACCTCTTCGCCGTAGACCGTGAGATCGTCTTCCACTTCGATCCACAGCTCGCTGTCCGCCAGCCGCACCTTATCCCCGGTAGTGGGGCCGAACATGTCGGCATACGCCTGACGTGAAATTTCAGCCATGTTTCACCTCGCCCATGACCTCGCCGCGAAAGCCAAAAATGCGCTGCGCGCCCGTCACCTGCACCAGCGTCACCTCTCGCTTCTGGCCTGGCTCGAAGCGCACGGCGGTGCCCGCCGGAATGTTCAGCCGGTAGCCCCTGGTGGCTTCGCGATCAAACTTCAGCGCCGGGTTGACCTCGTAAAAGTGGTAGTGCGATCCGACCTGGATCGGCCTGTCGCCGTGGTTTTCCACAATCACGCTTTGAGTGTCTCGCCCGACGTTGATCGCAATAGTGCCGGGCTGGATCTGGTATTCACCTGGGATCATCACGTGCTCCTTACACTATCGGGTTGTGGACGGTGACGAGCTTGGAGCCGTCCGGGAAGGTGGCTTCCACCTGAATATCCGGGATCATCTCCGGCACGCCCTCCATCACCTGATCGCGCGTCAGGACGTGGCGGCCCGCCTCCATCAGCGAGGCGACGGTTTCGCCATCGCGCGCGCCTTCCATGATGAAGGCGCTGATCAGCGCGACCGATTCCGGGTAGTTGAGCTTTACCCCGCGCGCAAGGCGGCGTTCGGCAACCAGCGCGGCGGTAAACAGCAACAGCTTGTCTTTTTCTCTGGGGGTCAGTTCCATAACGTTTCTCTTATGTCTGCCAGATGCGCGGCGAACAGGCGGTTTTGGTAGTAAGAAGCGGGCGAAGCGACTGCCAGATGTCGCGCATCGCCCGCTGGCAAATCAGGTTGTCGTGGGAGAGAAAACGCACCGACAGCAGATCGTCGGTGAGCGTTGCCCCCGCAAAATGGCCCAGAGGCGCGAGCAGCGCGCGCACCGTGTCGAGATGATCTTCCCGGGCCGGATAGAACAGCAGTGTGCCGATCCACGGGTGTCCGGCAACGGGCGTGAGATCGCCGTCGCCGAGGTGCTGGCGCTCTATCAGGCGCGGTTCGTCATCCACCCACACTTCAAGGCGGCTCTCCAGCGTGCCGTGGCTGAAGGTCTCACCGATTACCGGGCGGCCCAGGCAGTACAGCTCCCACGCCAGCAGCGTGCTGGAGGCCTTAAGGTGGAAGATGGAACGCAGCGCGGCGTTCGCGCCGGGAAAGATAATGGTGTCCTGCGGCAGCCACTCCAGCGTGGCGTTTTCATCAAGATAAAAGTGCTGGCTCAGACGCGCCTGCGGGCCGCTGCTGCGGTAGAACTTGCTGGCGCCGGGCATGGTGATAAGCGCGTGGCTTTTGGCATCGAGCCGAACGGAAATATCCAGCGTATCGCCGCCCACGACGCCGCCGGGCGGGTGCAGCAGATAGAGGTGGCAGGTTTTTCCTTCGGGATAAAACGGACGTTGTACGGTGAGCGGCCCGACGTGTCGAGCGGAACGCAGGAGGGTTTTCTCAGGGGCGTGACAAAACTGCAGGGCAAGCGACGCCTGCCAGCCTTTATACGTATTATCAGTGACCTGAGCTGCTAACATGCTGCTTCCATCTGCGCATCATCGGGGTCGTTTCAGTATGCCCTGGCGGAAATGAAGGCTGTCATATGAGTCGCTTATGGATAGAGGAAATTAAAAAGCACGGCCCGGGGCCGTGCTCTGTGTGAAGCATGACGATCCTATTTCAGGTGGTCATGCAATGCTGCACCTGCCTGCTCAAGGGCGACTTTAACCGTTGGCTCCTGGCTCAGCGGGTTAAGCAGGCCGTAATCGTGGATCATGCCGTTATAGCGCGTGACGGTCACCGGGACGCCAGCCGCATCCAGTTTACGCCCGAATGCTTCACCTTCATCCCGCAGAACGTCCAGCTCAGCTGTCTGAATCAGCGTCTCCGGGAAGCCTTTCAACTGTGCAGTGCTGGCGCGAAGCGGAGAGGCAAGGATATTGTTACGATCGGCAGCGCTGGTGGTGTAGTTGTCCCAGAACCATTTCATCATGTTTTTTGACAGGAAGTAGCCATTTTCGAACTGGTGATAGGAAGCCGTATCAAAGCTGGCGTCCGTCACTGGCCAGAGCATCACGTTGTAGCGAATTTTTGGCCCATTAAACTGTTTGGCCTGCAACGCCACTGAAGCCACCATGTTGCCGCCCACGCTGTTACCAACCAGGCCCAGACGGCTGCCGTCCACGCCAATTTCCTGGCCGTGCTCGGCTACCCATTTTGTCGCTTCATAGGCCTGATTGATTGCCACCGGGAAATGGGCTTCAGGTGACGGTGTGTAATCAACGTAAACCGCTGCGGCGCCTGATGCGCGAACCAGATCGCGGATTAAACGTTCGTGGGTTGGAAAATCACCCAGCACCCAACCGCCACCGTGGAAGAACATAAATACCGGGAGCGTACCGGCAGCATGTTCAGGCTTCACAATTTTTAGGGCGATCGTCTGGCCATTGACCTGGATCGTTTTTTCAGTCACCTGAGCGGGCGGCAATTTTGCTCCTTGCTGCGCGCCGATCAGTACCTGGCGGGCCTCCTGCGGGGTCATGTGTTCCATCGGTTTCCCTTTGCCAGCATTCAGGACATCAATAAATGCCTGTACGCCTGCGGTCGGGGCTGGAGTATTGGTGGTTTGAGCGGATGCCGCGGCTGACGCGAAGACGGAAGAAATCAGGATGGCGGTTAATGTTTTCATGGTGGTACCCCTTTTAACGTATTTGATTGGATAACTAAATAGTGCGCTACTTAGTTGTTGGTATAATACTTGCGCGCAAGATACTTTTAGTCAAACATTATTTATAATTTTTTTTAGACAACAGATTCAGGGTTGATAGAAAAATGAAAGAAAACAAAACACTAGATGATTTATTGTGCTTCTCGCTGTACTCGGTCACCAATGCGTTCGTGCGCCAGTATCGCCCCCTGCTGCAGGAGATGGATCTGACCTATCCGCAATTTGTTGTTTTGATGGCGCTTTATGAGAAAGACAACATCCCGCTTCGCGATCTCAGCGATAAAACCTATTTTGATTCAGGCACATTGACCCCGCTGGTTCAGAAGCTTGAGGCAAAAGGTTTTCTCAACCGTATCGCGGTTGTGGGGGATGAAAGGATGAAAAATGTCGTATTGGCCGATAAGGCGAAAGAACTGAAAAAGCAGGTGATGGCGCTGCCGGACCAGATTCGTTGCAGCATGCGGATGAATGATGATGAGCTGGAAATGCTAAAAAAACTCTCCCGAACGCTGCTGGAAGATTTGTAAGCGCACTTCGGTGGGGCTGAACCCACCGAAGCGATGTGTCGTTACCGGTAGTCCTCCGCATCCACATCATACCCGGACGGCTCCCAGCGGATCGCCAGCAATGACGCCAGACCGATAAACGGCGCCAGCGCAATCACCCAGAACACGGCGGTGTCGAGAGACGCGACCAGCAGCGGGAACAGGAACAGCGACAGCGTGGAGCTGCTGCGCATCAGCGTCTGGTTGAGACCCACGCCCACGCCGCGCAGCGAGGTCGGGTAGCTCAGCGAGGCGAACGTCATGGTATGCGCGCCCGGACCAAATCCCTGACCGAACAGGAAAAGCGCAAGCATCGCCACGGCAAGCACCCCTTCAGAGGCACCGTCCGGTCGGCCAATCAGCGCCAGCCCCAGCAGCGCCACAAGCTGACAGGCGTAACCCGCCAGCGACATCCGCCACGCGCCGAAGCGCGGCACGTAGCGCACCGCCAGTAATCCGCCGATAAACGCAAACAGCAGGTTCAGCACCAGCGAGATCACAATAGTGGTCAGCATAGACTGCACGAAGAAGCTTGAAATAATCACCGGCAGGCCAAAGGCCACGGCGTTATAGGCGAACGAGGAGACGACGGACAGCAGCGTGGCGAGCGTGGTACGCCGCAGATAGATGCCGCGGAACAGGTTCAGATAGTTCGACCATTTGGCTTTATTCACGACAGGCGCAGGCTGGCTGAGCGCATCCTGCGGGACGTGGGCGTTAATATTGTACGACTGCCGCAAAATGGACGCCGCCTCTTTCAGGTTGCCCTGATTCGCCGCCCAGACCGGCGATTCGCTCATATAGCGGCTGCGGATGGCGATAATCACCAGCGCGGGTACCGCGCCAAAGCCGAGAATCAAACGCCACAGCCAGTCGCTGTGGCTTTCCGGCAGCACGGCGTAGAAAAAGAGAACCAGAAGGTAAGAGATGCTGATCGCCGCATACCAGGTAGGGCACCACATCGCGACGCTGGAGGCCTTATTGCCCGGCCCTTTCAGCCTGGCAAACTCGCTCAGGAACGCCATCGCCACGGGAAGGTCGATCCCCACGCCAAGGCCCATCACAAAGCGCGCGCCCGCCAGCACATATTCATTCGGGGCCAGCGCGCAGGCGATAGCGGCGACGACAAAGAATACCATGTCGGCCATAAAGACGCGGTAGCGCCCGATTTTATCCGTGAGGTAACCGCCGAGCAGCGCCCCGACAATGGCACCAAAGGTAATCGCCGAGGCCACCATGCCGGTACCGGCGGGCGTCAGGTTAAATTCGCGGGTAATGTCTTTAATGCCGAACGCCAGCGCGCCCAGATCGTAGGCATCGAGGAAAATCCCGCCCAGAGCGATACCCACCACGATCCGGGCGTTAGCTCGGCCCTGTGAGCCGTCATTAACGAGACGTGAAACGTCCGATGCACTGCGCACCCACTGAATGTCGCCATCAGGGGGAATTCCTGCCGTTGAAAGGGGAGTTGTGTCTGTGATTTCTGCCATTTTCTTTTTGTGTGGTTGTGTTGTGTCTCTAACAGTTACCACAGGCAGAAGGTGACAAAAATCACATTTGGTTATAAGGCATAACTAACCGCCTACTCGGGATCTTTTTTCTTTCGCTTGAGCTTCGTCCAGATCTTCGTTTCCTGGCGTCGCCACAGGCGCTGGATATTGTCGTGATGACGCAGCAGGATCAGGCATGAGAGCATCGATACCGGGAAGGTGAATTGGGGTTTAAACCACCAGACGTAAAACGGGGCGATCAGCGCGCTGACGATGGCACCCAGCGACGAATAGCCGCTCAGCAGAATGGTCAGCAGCCAGGTCCCGGCCATGACGCCGGTTAAGTCCCATCCGATGGGCGCGATGGCACCAAAGGCGGTCGCCACCCCTTTGCCGCCTTTAAAGCCGAAGAATACGGGCCAGATATGGCCGACGCAGGCGGCGATGGCGATGAGCCCCAGCCAGAACGGCGTGACGCCCAGCGCATAGGCGCCCCAGACGGGTAGCATCCCCTTCAGAACATCAAAAATCAAAACCGCTACGGCTGCTCCCTTGCCGCCAATTCGAAGCACGTTGGTCGCTCCCGGATTCCCGGAACCACTTTCACGCGGGTCAGGTAACCCGGCAATGCGGCAGACCAGAATGGCGCTGGAGATTGAGCCGCAAAGATAGGCGAGGAGGATCATTCCAGGCGCGATTGCACTCATAACGCTGTTCCGTTTTGAAAATGTATCTGTATTCTCAGCATCTGTGGATAATACGCATAATTCGCCGGAAGTGGTATCCGGTTTAGCCAAAAAGCAGGCAGGTCGTGATGGATATTGTATTTATAGAGCAACTTTCGGTAATCACCACAATTGGTGTTTACGACTGGGAACAGACCATCGAGCAGAAACTGGTGTTCGATATCGAAATGGGATGGGATAACCGCAAATCGGCAAAAAGCGATGACGTGAATGACTGTCTGAGCTATGCCGACATCAGCGAAGCGGTGATCGGCCACGTGGAAGGAAAGCGTTTTGCGCTGGTGGAACGGGTGGCGGAAGAGGTGGCGGATCTGCTGCTGACCAAATTCAACTCACCGTGGGTACGCATTAAGCTGAGCAAGCCGGGGGCAGTGGCGCGCGCGGCCAACGTAGGCGTGATTATCGAGCGTGGCACAAATCTGAAAGGAAAGATTTAACGTCATAATTGCTAAACCATTTTAGGTTATATCGGTCTTAAGGCTGTATCTTTCACGGTAGCCGTTAGGGGCGACCGTTTTTTTATATCTTTTTTAGGGGTTTATAGATGAGCGATATGCACTCGCTGCTGGTGGCGGCAATTCTGGGTGTGGTCGAAGGATTGACGGAGTTTTTGCCGGTTTCCAGTACGGGCCATATGATTATCGTTGGCCATCTGCTGGGCTTCGAAGGCGATACCGCAAAGACGTTTGAGGTGGTAATTCAGCTGGGCTCGATTCTGGCGGTGGTGGTGATGTTCTGGCGTCGCCTGTTTGGCCTGATCGGCATCCATTTTGGCCGTCTGCCGCAGCGTGAAGGAGAGGGCAAAGGCCGCCTGACGCTGATTCACATCCTGCTCGGGATGATCCCGGCGGTGGTATTGGGGCTGGTATTCCACGACACCATTAAATCGCTGTTTAACCCGATTAACGTCATGTACGCGCTGGTGGTGGGCGGTTTCCTGCTGATTGCCGCGGAAGTGCTGAAGCCAAAAGTCCCGCGTGCGGAAGGCCTGGACGATATGACCTATCGTCAGGCGTTTATCATTGGCTGCTTCCAGTGTCTGGCGCTGTGGCCGGGCTTCTCCCGTTCAGGTGCGACCATTTCAGGCGGGATGCTGATGGGCGTGAGCCGCTATGCGGCGTCCGAATTCTCGTTCCTGCTGGCGGTGCCGATGATGATGGGTGCCACCGCGCTGGACCTTTACAAAAGCATTGGCTTCCTGACCACAGGCGATATTCCGATGTTTGCCGTGGGCTTTATCACCGCCTTTATCGTGGCGCTGATTGCCATCAAAACCTTCCTGCAGCTGATTAAGCGTATCTCGTTTATTCCGTTCGCGATCTACCGCTTTATCGTCGCGGCTGCGGTGTACGTGGTCTTCTTCTGATAACCGATTGCCCTCACTCTTTCGGCTGAGGGCAACGCTTTTCCTTCCACGCGGTAACCGCGTCAATCCGCCGTTTGGTTAGCTCCTCGCGAATGTCCGGGCCTTTGAATCCTGCCTCAACCACGTCTTTCGTTGGCACCGCTTTTGCGACTTCCCACGCTTCGCGCAGCAAACGCCCCTGGGGATAATCGGACGCTTCAAACCCGGTGCGGCCGCGCACGTCCGCTTCGCTGGTGAGTGCGATCTGCTCCACGCGCTGCGGCTTGCGCCAGGCGTCGATATTATCGAACAGCTTCACGATGGTGGCGGGCTTCAGGATCGGGAAGGTATGGATCAGGTCGTGGAACTCGGCGACCAGCTTTGCCAGATCGCGGATGTCATTCGGCACGCGCAGACGCTGGCAGAGCCCGTCAACCAGCTTTACCCCCGCCGGACCGTGCCCGTGATGGCGCGGCCAGAACTCTTTCGGCGTTAAGCCTTTGCCGAGATCGTGGCACAGGGTGGAAAAACGTACGTCCACCTCAGGGCTGAGCATGGCGGCCATGCTCAGCGTCATCAGCGTGTGCACGCCGGTATCAATTTCGGGATGCCATTTCGCCGGTGCGGGCACGCCAAACAGCGCGTCGATTTCCGGGAACAGCACCTTCAGCGCGCCGCAGTCGCGCAGAACCTGGAAAAAGACCTGCGGGTTGCGGGTGGTGAGGGCATTTTCCGTCTCTTTCCAGACGCGCTCCGGCGTCAGGTGTTCCAGCTCGCCCGCCTCGGTCATGGCCGTCATCAACGCCATCGTCTCATCCGCAATACGGAAGCTCAGATGCGCGTAACGCGCGGCAAAACGCGCCACGCGCAGCACGCGGAGCGGATCTTCAGAAAATGCCGGGGAGACGTGACGCAAAAGACGATCGCGCAGGTCGTCCTGCCCGCCGTAGGCGTCGATGATATGGCCGTTTTCGTCCTGGGCCAGGGCGTTAATGGTGAGATCGCGGCGCAGCAGATCCTGCTCCAGCGTCACATCCGGCGCGGCGTAACAGGTGAAGCCGGTATAACCGGAACCGGATTTCCGTTCGGTACGCGCCAGGGCGTACTCTTCCCGGCTTTTCGGATGCAGGAACACGGGAAAATCGCGGCCTACCTGCTGGTAGCCCGCGTCGAGCATCTCTTCCGGGGTGGCGCCCACCACCACCCAGTCTTTATCTTTGACCGGCAGACCTAACAACGCATCACGTACCGCACCACCGACCAGATAACTCTTCACGCCCAACTCTCCCGTTTTCTCTTTTCCAGAATGATACGTAAGTCTGGCAGAGAAGACGAATTAGTTCATCCAGCGATCTTTACGCTTACGGCTTGGGATCAGATGTGGCAGAACCAGACCCAGCACCAGACCAACGCCCAGCACGCCGCCACCATACATAAACCACTGCATGATAATGGTGCGCTGTTTGTCATCAAGCTGCAGGTTCGCGGCGTTCACTTTTTTCTGCGCGACGATCAGCTCGTTTTTGAGCTTTTGATTCTCTTCTTTCAGACCGTTGATCACGCCGTCGCTCTGCGCCACTTTCTGCTGCATTTCAGCGGTGCGCTGGTTCCAGGTCCCGTCGATGTTGTTCAGCTTGTCGGTGAGGGTCTTCACCTGGTTTTCCAGATCCGGCACGCGGGTGCGCAGGCTTGGCACGGTGCTCAGCTCTTTCATTGGGATCCAGGAGGTACGGCCGGAACTGTCGCGAACCTGACCGTAATTGGTCTCCGCGTTGGTCTGCAACAGGGTGACTTCCTCGCCGGCATTCACCGTGCCCACGAGGCGATAATTGTCTCCGGGGCCACTGCGCACCCAGGTGTTCAGTTCGTCAGAAACGTAACGCTTCTCTTCAGCGTGCACTGCGGTTGCGGCGCTAAAAGCGAGTAAAGTAAGTCCAATCAGGCGTAATTTAAGCATCATTAGTCGTTATTTTCATAAAAAGTGGAACGATAGTAGTGGCAACAGTGTCTCTACGCAAAGCATTCATCAGCAATCAGAATCATCTGTGTCACGACTCTACACATTTACGCCCGACAAATTGCTCATTGCATGGCAATTTGGCGCAAAATACTATGTACTGACAAACAAATGGCGAGGAAGTTCGCCCTCATTGACGCGTCTGTGACGCCCGCAAAAGTACAAGGCTATGGCTCAGGAAATCGAATTAAAATTTATCGTCGAAAAAGACAGCGTTGACGCGCTCCGTCAGCATCTGAATACGCTCTCCGGCGAGCACCATGAACCCGTACCGTTGCTCAACATCTACTACGAAACGCCGGACAACTGGCTGCGCAACCACGATATGGGGCTGCGTATCCGCGGCGCGAACGGACGCTACGAGATGACGATGAAAATCGCCGGCCGCGTGGTCGGCGGTTTGCATCAGCGCCCGGAATACAATATCGACATCAGTAAGCCAGAACTTGAGCTGGAACGTTTCCCGGCGGAAGTCTGGCCGGAAGGCGAACTGCCCGCCACGCTGGCTGGGCAGGTGCAGCCGCTGTTCAGCACCGATTTCGCTCGCGAGAAATGGCTGGTGACGGAAGGCAAGAGCCGCATTGAAATCGCGCTGGATTTAGGCGAGGTGAAGGCGGGTGAGTTCCAGGAACCGATCTGCGAGCTGGAGCTGGAACTTCTGGAAGGGGATGCGAGCGACGTGCTGAAGCTGGCGCGCAAACTGGTAAGCCAGCCGGGTTTACGTCAGGGCAGCTTGAGCAAAGCGGCGCGCGGCTACCACCTGGCTGCCGGAAATGCGCCACGCGTGCTGAGAGATACTCCGATTTTGCGCGTCGTCCCGAAAGCCAGCATTGAGCAGGGCATGGAAGCGGCGCTGGAGCTGGCGCTCTCCCAATGGCAGTACCATGAAGAACTGTGGGCGCGTAACGTCAAAAATGCCAAAAAACAGGTGCTGGCCGCTATTGGACTGGTGCGTCATACCCTGACGCTGTTTGGCGGTATCGTACCGCGTAAAGCTAGCGCTCACTTACGCGATCTGCTGACCCAGACCGAAACGCTGCTGCTTTCCGACGTGTCGGCGCAAACCGCGCTTTATAGCCCGCAAAATGCCGCGGCAAAACTGGCGCTGACCGAGTTTCTGGTGACGCGCGGCTGGCGCGTCTTCCTCGATGCAAAAGCGCAGACCAAAATCGCGGACAACTTTAAACGCTTCGCGGATATCCATCTTTCCCGCCACGCCGCCGAGCTGAGAACCACCTTCGCGCATCCGCTGGGCGACCAGTATGGCGACCAGCTTCCCCGCCTGGCGCGTAATATCGACAGCATGTTGCTTCTGTCGGGAGCGTACGAGGGCGTGAAGGCGCAGGCCTGGCTGGAGAACTGGCAGGGGCTTAAGCATGCCATTGAGACCCGTCAGCAGATTGAGATCGAGCATTTCCGCAACGAAGCCATTTCGCAGGATCCATACTGGCTGCACAGCGGAAAACGTTAATTCTGGCAAGGAACCCCTGATATGCCGCTTTCTTCGCAGTTACAGCAGCACTGGCAAACCGTTTGCGAACGTCTGCCCGAGTCGTTACCCGCGTCATCGTTAAGCGAGCAGGCGAAAAGCGTGCTCACGTTCAGTGATTTTGTGCAGGAGAGCGTCAGCGCCAATCCTGACTGGCTGGCAGAGCTGGAAAGCGCGCCGCCGCAGGCTGATGAGTGGCGGCACTATGCTGGCTGGCTGCAAACCGCGCTGGCAGAGGTGGCGGATGAAGCCACGCTGATGCGCGTTCTGCGTCAGTTCCGTCGCCGGGTGATGGTGCACATTGCCTGGGCGCAGGCGCTGGAGCTGGTGAGTGAAGAGAGCACCTTGCAGCAGCTGAGCGAACTGGCGCAGACGCTGATTGTCGCCGCGCGGGACTGGCTCTACGCCGCCTGCTGTAAAGAGTGGGGCACGCCGTGCAGCGAAGAAGGGGTTCCGCAGCCGCTGTTGATTCTGGGGATGGGCAAGCTAGGCGGCTGCGAGCTGAACTTCTCCTCGGATATCGACCTGATCTTTGCTTGGCCGGAGAATGGCGCCACGCGAGGCGGTCGTCGCGAGCTGGATAACGCCCAGTTCTTTACCCGACTCGGGCAGCGTCTGATTAAGGCGCTGGATCAGCCTACGCAGGACGGCTTTGTTTACCGCGTGGACATGCGCCTGCGCCCGTTTGGCGACAGCGGCCCGCTGGTGCTGAGCTTCGCCGCGCTGGAAGATTATTACCAGGAGCAGGGGCGCGACTGGGAGCGTTACGCGATGGTCAAAGCGCGGATCATGGGCGACAGCGACGACGCTTACGCCAATGAGCTGCGTGCCATGCTGCGCCCGTTCGTGTTCCGCCGTTACATCGACTTTAGCGTGATCCAGTCCCTGCGCAATATGAAAGGGATGATCGCCCGCGAGGTGCGCCGTCGCGGCCTGAAGGACAACATCAAGCTTGGCGCGGGCGGCATCCGCGAAATCGAATTTATCGTTCAGGTCTTCCAGCTGATCCGCGGCGGGCGCGAGCCGTCGCTGCAGTCCCGCTCGCTGCTGCCGACGCTGAGCGCCATTGAGCAACTGCATTTGCTGCCGGACGGCGACGCGCAAACCCTGCGCGAGTCCTATCTGTTCCTGCGCCGTCTGGAAAACCTGCTGCAAAGCATTAACGACGAACAGACCCAGACGTTGCCAGGCGATGAGCTGAACCGGGCGCGCCTGGCCTGGGGCATGCGGGTGGATGACTGGTCAACGTTGACCGAACGGCTGGATGCCCATATGGCAGGCGTTCGCCGCATCTTTAACGACCTTATTGGTGACGACGAAAGTGAATCGCCGGACGATGCGCTCTCCGAGCACTGGCGCGAACTGTGGCAGGACGCGCTTCAGGAAGATGACACCACGCCGGTGCTGGCGCACTTAAGCGACGACGCCCGCCATCGCGTGGTGGCCTTGATTGCCGATTTTCGTCTCGAACTGAACAAGCGCGCCATTGGCCCGCGCGGTCGTCAGGTGCTGGATCATCTGATGCCGCACCTGCTGAGCGAGGTCTGCTCCCGCGAGGATGCGCCAGTGCCGCTGTCGCGCATGATGCCGCTGCTGAGCGGGATTATCACGCGTACCACCTACCTGGAACTGCTGAGCGAGTTTCCCGGCGCGCTGAAGCACCTGATTTCCCTCTGCGCCGCCTCGCCGATGGTGGCCAACAAGCTGGCGCGATACCCACTGCTGCTGGACGAACTGCTCGACCCGAACACGCTCTATCAGCCGACGGCGATGGACGCCTACCGCGACGAGCTGCGCCAGTATCTGCTGCGCGTGCCGGAAGAGGACGAAGAGCAACAGCTTGAGGCGCTGCGTCAGTTTAAGCAGGCGCAGATGCTGCGCGTGGCGGCAGCGGATATCGCCGGTACGCTGCCGGTAATGAAAGTGAGCGATCACTTAACCTGGCTGGCGGAGGCGATCATCGACGCGGTAGTCCACCAGGCGTGGGTGCAGATGGTGGCCCGCTACGGCCAGCCGAAGCACCTTGCTGACCGCGAGGGGCGAGGGTTTGCCGTGGTTGGTTACGGCAAGCTGGGCGGCTGGGAGCTGGGCTACAGCTCCGATCTGGATCTGATTTTCCTGCACGACTGTCCGGCGGACGTGATGACCGACGGCGAACGTGAGATTGACGGGCGGCAGTTCTACCTGCGCCTGGCCCAGCGCATCATGCACCTGTTCAGCACCCGCACTTCGTCGGGCATTCTGTACGAGGTGGACGCGCGTCTGCGCCCGTCCGGCGCGGCAGGCATGCTGGTCACCTCGACGGACGCGTTTGCCGATTATCAGAAGAACGAAGCCTGGACGTGGGAACATCAGGCGTTAGTGCGCGCCCGCGTGGTGTACGGCGATCCGCAGCTCAAAACGCAGTTCGATGCGATCCGTAAGTCAGTCATGACGACCCCGCGAGAGGGCAGCACCCTGCAAACTGAAGTGCGTGAAATGCGTGAGAAAATGCGCGCGCATTTGGGTAACAAACATCGCGATCGCTTTGATATTAAAGCCGATGAGGGCGGGATTACCGATATTGAGTTCATCACTCAGTACCTGGTGCTACTGCATGCCCACGACAAGCCGAAGCTGACGCGCTGGTCCGATAACGTGCGCATTCTGGAACTGCTGGCGCAAAACGACATTATGGACGAGCAGGAGGCGCAGGCCTTAACCCGCGCCTACACCACGCTGCGCGATGAGCTTCATCACCTGGCATTGCAGGAACAGCCGGGCCACGTGGCGCTGGACTGTTTTACCGCAGAGCGCGCCCAGGTGACGGCAAGCTGGCAGAAATGGCTGGTGGAGCCGTGCGTAACAAAACAAGTGTGATATTATCGCGCGCAAATTGTGAATCTTTCTGGAGTCAGGAATGAAAGTAACACTGCCAGAGTTTGAACGTGCTGGAGTAATGGTTGTCGGGGATGTGATGCTGGATCGATACTGGTATGGGCCGACCAGCCGCATCTCTCCTGAAGCGCCGGTACCGGTGGTTAAGGTCGACACCATTGAAGAGCGTCCCGGCGGCGCGGCAAACGTGGCGATGAACATAGCCTCGCTGGGCGCGCACTCGCGTCTGGTGGGCCTGACCGGCATTGACGATGCGGCGCGTGCGCTGAGCAAGTCGCTGGCGGACGTGAACGTGAAGTGCGACTTCGTTTCTGTTCCGACGCACCCAACCATCACCAAGCTGCGCGTGCTGTCGCGTAACCAGCAGCTGATCCGCCTCGATTTCGAAGAAGGGTTCGAAGGCGTTGATCCCGAGCCGCTGCACGAGCGCATTAACCAGGCGCTGGGCAACATCGGCGCGCTGGTGCTGTCTGACTACGCCAAAGGCGCGCTGGCGAGCGTGCAAACGATGATTCAGCTGGCGCGTAAAGCCAGCGTACCGGTGCTGATCGACCCGAAAGGCACCGATTTTGAGCGCTATCGCGGCGCAACCCTGCTGACGCCAAACCTTTCTGAGTTCGAAGCGGTGGCGGGCAAGTGCAAAACGGAAGAAGAACTGGTTGAGCGCGGCATGAAGATCATTGCTGACTTTGAGCTGTCCGCGCTGCTGGTCACCCGCTCCGAGCAGGGGATGACGCTACTGCAGCCGGGCAAGGCGCCGCTGCATATGCCAACCCAGGCGCAGGAAGTGTACGACGTGACCGGTGCCGGTGATACGGTGATCGGCGTGCTGGCGGCGACGCTGGCCGCGGGTAACTCTCTGGAAGAGGCGTGCTACTTCGCAAACGCCGCGGCGGGCGTGGTCGTCGGTAAATTGGGTACTTCAACCGTTTCGCCCATCGAGCTGGAAAACGCGGTGCGCGGGCGTGCTGATACCGGTTTTGGCGTCATGACCGAAGACGAGCTGAAGGTGGCCGTTGCCGCCGCGCGCAAGCGCGGTGAAAAAGTGGTGATGACCAACGGCGTGTTTGACATCCTGCACGCGGGCCACGTGTCGTATCTGGCGAATGCGCGCAAGCTGGGCGATCGCCTCATTGTGGCAGTGAACAGCGATGCGTCGACCAAACGCCTGAAGGGCGAAACGCGCCCGGTGAACCCGCTCGAGCAACGTATGATTGTGCTTGGCGCGCTGGAAGCGGTGGACTGGGTGGTGTCGTTTGAAGAAGATACCCCGCAGCGCCTGATTGCCGGGATCCTGCCAGACCTGCTGGTGAAGGGCGGCGATTACAAGCCAGAGCAAATCGCAGGCAGCGAAGAGGTCTGGGCCAACGGCGGTGAGGTGATGGTGCTCAATTTTGAGGACGGGTGTTCAACCACCAACATCATCAAGAAGATCCAGAAAGACAGTCAGTAAAAAACGGGCCAGTTGGCCCGTTTTTTTTCACCCTCTCCCTGTGGGAGAGGGCATCAGGCCGCACTTACTCCTGATCGTCCACCGGCGGAATGGCCGGTGCTGGCTTCACTTCTTCCGGCGCATTGCGGTTTTCCAGCTCGCTCAGACGCTGTTCCAGCAGCGCCAGCTTCTCGCGGGTGCGCAGCAAGACCTGGGTCTGCACGTCAAACTCTTCGCGGCTGACTAAATCAAGGCGAACCAACTGCGCCTGCAGCGTCTGGCGGATTTTCTTCTCAACGTCATCACCAAATTCACGAATGCCCTTTGGCATGGACTCATGAACCTGACGCGCGATCTGCTCAATTTTTTTCGGGTCAATCATAATGGCTTCCCTTGATAAGTCGGTGTTGATGAACATTGTAGCGCGTCATGACCCAGGATAAAGCAGATTTGTTTGAAGCTTATGCATTGCCCAGGTTAATCAATAGCGTTATAGTTATCTCGCTTATTCTCAGGGCGGGGCGAAATTCCCCACCGGCGGTAAATCAGCTTAGCGCTGAAAGCCCGCGAGCGCTTTGGGTGAATTCTCAAAGGTCAGCAGATCCGGTGTAATTCCGGGGCCGACGGTTAGAGTCCGGATGGGAGAGAGTAACGATCCAGTCGGGCATGGGCCCGCTCACGTTATCTTTTTGCCGCTTATACGGCGCTCCTAAGACTGCCCTGATTCTGGTAACCATAATGTTAATGAGGTTTTTTTTACCATGAATCAGACGCTACTTTCCTCTTTTGGCACTTCAACTCAACGTGTTGAACATGCACTGGATGCACTGCGCGAAGGCCGCGGTGTGATGGTGCTTGACGATGAAAACCGTGAAAACGAAGGCGACATGATTTTCGCCGCCGAAAACATGACCGTTGAACAGATGGCGCTGACCATCCGTCACGGCAGCGGCATCGTATGCCTGTGTATTACCGAAGATCGTCGTAAGCAGCTTGATCTGCCGATGATGGTTGAGAACAACACCAGCGCCTTTGGTACCGGCTTTACCGTGACCATCGAAGCGGCGCATGGCGTAACCACCGGTGTGTCTGCGGCTGACCGTCTGACCACCGTGCGTGCCGCCATTGCTGACGATGCGAAACCCTCCGATCTGCACCGTCCGGGCCACGTCTTCCCGCTGCGCGCACAGGCGGGCGGCGTGCTGACCCGTGGCGGTCATACCGAAGCGACTATCGACCTGGTGACACTGGCGGGCTTCAAGCCTGCGGGCGTGCTGTGTGAACTGACTAACGATGACGGCACCATGGCCCGCGCGCCAGAGTGCATCACCTTTGCGCGCCTGCACAACATGCCGGTTGTCACAATTGAAGATCTGGTGGAATACCGTCAGGCGCACGAGCGCAAGGCCAGCTGAGACCGCTGATGTGAAAAAGCCGGGGAAACCCGGCTTTTTTTGTCGCTAGTGGTAGTTAATTTTAAACAGCACCACGGTTTCAAACGGTCCGGACTGGATCGCTTTTCCCTCATCCCACGACAGCTCTGCCGTGTACTTTTGCTCATACTGCAACGTACTCCCGGTGAAGTCGGCATACTCCTGATAGTGGTTGAAGGTAAACGGATCCGTTCCGTTCAGAATACGCAGTTTTAGCCCGTTGCCAATCAACAGCGCCGTATCGTCAGCGCTGAGCTTTTCGTTCGTGTAGAATGACGAGTCCATTTTGAATCCATCAGAGCACTGCGCGTCCTGCACCTTGGTGGTTTTAACCGTAAATTCACGAACGCGCGTTTTCTGGTTCACAATGTCGCGAGCGCTGAAGGTGCCAAAATCGATCTCCTGGTTTTCAGGGTAGATGCTGAAGGTTGCCCCGCAGTCCAGAACGGTAATGTTTTGCAAGCCGTTGATGTGATACTTCAGGTTTTTCGCGTCGGCCATCTGGTTGACCCCGCCTTTACCGTCAAACTGCACCACGATGTAATCGCCGAGCGAACTCACGTAGCCGTGAGGCGGAATCGCCTTAATTTTTACAAACAGGCGAAAGCGGGCAATTAACGTGCGTGTGGTATGGACGTCATCCGGGTTACCGGAGCAGATCAGGTTTTCCCAGCCCATCTGCCGGATCTGAGCCGGGGTATAGATGAGGATGTTCTTGTTATCGAGACACTGGCGGGTATCCACGCCATTCGGCTGGCCCGTGGCATCGTAGTCCACACCTTCGTAGGTTACGCCAAGCTCATAGTAAGGGTCCGTTGCGGCCGGGTAAGGGTTGACCCAGGCGTAAACGTCTTCCGGCTGAAAGCCGCTGGTGACGTTGTGATCGCAGGTAACCGGGATTTTAATGTCATCTGATTCCCAGATTTTCTGCCCCACCTGCGCGTTGCTGGGGATAGCAAAGGGCGAGATGGTTTTTGTCTCTTCAACCGGCCCGCCTGAAGCACCAAGATAGCAGTCCAGCGCCAGCGCTTCTCTTACGGGCAGAGCGGATATCAGCAGCAGGAACAGCAGATTAGCGAGCTTGCGCATTTTTATCGACCTTATGCTCGCTGAGCGTACATTTCGCCGTGCCTGAACATTGCGCGTCGACCTTTTTCAGCGCACCGTAATCATCGATGTAGCCGATGCTGTAGTAGCTGCCGTGATAGTCACCGGTAGAGGTTGTTGCCGTCGCAAACGGGGCGATCATCAGGCTGTCAAAACCGGGCAGCATGGTTTTCGCATTTTTGCTCAGCCACGCCAGCGTGATGTAATAAGGCGTAGGGTTATGCACGGTGAGCCCTTTCGCGTTTGCGGTGACTT
The DNA here is from genome assembly GCF_014982245.1 of Enterobacter cloacae complex sp. P6RS. NCBI lineage: Bacteria > Pseudomonadati > Pseudomonadota > Gammaproteobacteria > Enterobacterales > Enterobacteriaceae > Enterobacter > Enterobacter cloacae complex sp. P6RS. Next base: position 166,630 of record NZ_JADCLB010000004.1, on the reverse strand, counting down.
CCATACGCATTTCTGCCTGATCGCCTGCCTTTTTGGCGATCGCTTTGGGACGCCAGAACAGTTTGATCCTGCTCTGCATCGCGACCTGCATTACGCTGCGTTCCTCGCTCGCGCTGGAACTTTTCGGCGGCACCTCGCGCAGGTTGAAATAAAACAGTGATTCCCGGTCTTTCGGCAACCGGGCGGTCGCGGCCTGCTTCACAATCCGGACCTGAGACGAGGCGCCCGCTTCAAGACGTTGGATCGGCGGAAGCGCCATAAAATGGCTGTCCTCCTTGCGTCCGTTTTCATCTTCTATCCAGGAGAGCGCCAGATAAGGCAACGTTTTGCTCTGATTATCAATCTTGAGGCTGCTGGCCTTATCGCTTTCCGGAAACACAATGCGGGTGCGGTCCAGGTTAACGGCAGCGTGGGTGGTAAATGCGGTGCCGATTAACATCAGGCACAGGCTGGTAAAAGAGGTGAGTTTCATCATGGTTTCTTACTGACATGGCAGTATCAACTGCATACTGTTTTCAAGGTGTGAAGGCAGCGAGAAGCGACACTGCTGATTGTCACCCCACGTTACCCGGAATTGTTGTTCAGGCTCTACCGCACCCAGCCAGACGTGGCCTTCGTCGGCGACCATGCCGATTTGCTGGTCACTTTCCAGTAGATGAACAATCGCGCCCAGCGGCGGGGTGCCGGCTGGCGTACGTAGAATGCCGGCAATATCGTTGCCTGCGCGCGTCGCAATCTGGCGATAGCCAATCGCCCCCTCGGTCCAGGTGGTGGTCGTAATGCGGTTGTCCACATCGACGCCGTCAGGCAGGTTATCCAGATTGACCTGTACGCTGGCGGGAGAGTAACTGGAAACCGACGGTAAAACGCCGATACCAAAGCGGTTGGTTTCATCCCGCGACATGTTCAGCGGAATGTTGCCGACGCCGTCGGTGCTGACCATCACGCGCGGTTCGTTACCGTAGCTGCGACGGTGCAGCGCCGCGCCTTTGGCCGTTGAGGTAAACGAGCCATTCCAGCTGGCGCTCAGGGAGTTATATTCATCAGCTTTATAACTTCCGGAGATATTCAGATCGCCAAACGGTGAATAATGCTGATAGTTACCGCTCATCTGTGCGCCCGCGTCCGCGTGTTCACTCTCCGTCCCCGCGGAGACGCCCCAGGTATTATTGCGATCGGACGTGTCGTACCAGGAGACATTTTGGCTCAGGCTATCGCTGTTGTGCAGATCGTAACTGAGACGATGATCCGGATCGATCGGTACGCTCAGGGAAAGATAAAACTGCGTATCGTCGTCTTCATCTTCGTAATGCGTTTTGCTCCAGGAGAGGGTGACGCCGAGGTTTTTCCAGCGTCCCAGATCAAAGTTATAGCCTGCGGTAATGCTTCCCGTCGTGGACGGGGCTTCATTCCACCAGGTCTGACGCAGTACGTTGACGTAGAGGTTGAGCGATAACGGGCTGATGTACTGGCTGGCCGTTACGCTCAACGTCTGCTTTTCTGTCTGACGATCGTTGTCGTCATAATCAAGGAAGCGGGCATAGCTCAGGAACTTCCGATCGGAGTAGCGGTAGCTGGCAAGCGTAAGCTGGCTGCCGGTGGTATCGAAACGCTTACTGTAGTTAAAACGATAGCTGTAACCCGTCTGGCTATCCTGGAAGGGGAGCTGGCTGGTGGCCTGCGTGACGTCAAAAGAGAGGGCACCCAGATGCGCCATATTTTGCCCGATCCCGGCGGCAACGGAACGGTAATGATCCCCGTCGGCAAGCGTCCCGCCATAGAGCGAGGTGTTTGACAGCATTCCCCATGAGAATTCACCGCTCATAAAACCGGTGTCTTCGACGTCATGAGAGGCGTCTTTACGCGCTTTACCCGCCGCCAGCTTGTAGCGAACCTGCCCTTTACGCGTTAAAAAAGGCACCGATTCCGCCGAGACCTGGAAGGTGCTGACGCGCCCGTCTTCCTCCGTCACTTTTACGTCCAGCGTCCCCTGAACGGACTGGTTAAGATCCTGAATAACAAAGGGGCCAGGCGGAACTTTACTTTGATAAATTACGCGATCGGCCAGGCTGACGGTGACGGTCGCGTTGGTTTGCGCGATACCGGTAATTTGTGGCGCATAGCCACGCAGCGACCAGGGGAGCATGCGCTCATCGCTGATCAGGGAGGCGCCGGTATAGGTAAAAGCGTCAAAGATTGAGGACTGGAAGTCCGTTTCACCCAGCGTCAGCTTAGCACCAAGTGAAGGAAGAGGGCGGAACATGTAGACGCGCGAAAAGCGTCCGTCATGATCCGAACCTGCATCGGTATGCGTTTGGCTGTACTGATAATCACTGCGCAGGCGCCATGCGCCCATATTCGCGCCCGCCGTGCCATAGGTGTTGGCGTTGTTGGTGCTGCTGCCGTCGCTGGGCTGATAGTGGCTGGCGAACAGGTTGTAATCCAGAATCACGCCCGGTACGCCATTGTCCCATGTTGCGGGTGGCATCCAGTCGGCGGCGCGGTACTGCAACCATGCCTGGGGTACGGTGACCTTCAGCGTCTGGGTCGCTTGTTCAAAATTAAAGGTGATATCCGGTCTGGAGGAAAAGTCGACGCATCCCTCTTTTTCGGGTAAGGCGTCGCGGACTTCCTCTTTCAGGGCAAACGTATCCGCCAGTTCAGGAGGAATACACACCTGTACCGTGTTATTTACCTCTTTCCAGCTAAGCTGCCAGCCGTTAGCCAGCGGTGTGTCGTTAATTGATACGGTAACAAAATAGCTGCCAGGGGTAACCGCTATTTCATTTTTAAAAAGGGAGAGATCAACGCTACTCCGCTGGTCTTTATCAATGGCATTGATATTAAACTCGGTGGCAGAGGCAATCTTCGTCATTAACAGGGACGCAATGATGATTTTAGATTGTAATTTATATGTCATCATCCTGTTACCAAAATAATATCACATACCGGCTGGCAAATAATGCCAGCCGGTTTTATCGTGATGCATTGCCTTATTTGTACATCAGCACATAGTTGGCAGTCGCTTCAACCTGACCCGCTGTGGCAGTTTTACCCTGAGCAACTTCCATTAATGCTTTGAAGTGCAGAGTCTGAGTGGTGGAACCCGCCAGCAGATCGACCGTTTGAGCCGAACCCAGGGTGATGTTGGCTTCGTTGTTGTCCAGCAGACGAACACCGACGTTCTGAGCACCGCTTGCATAGGTGTTGCTCATCAGGCTGGTGTCAGTAGCGTCAGTTGCTGCGCTGGTGAAGGTCACGTCAACTTTGGTCACTGGCGTATCCGTTTCGTCCGCCGGATCGTCAAGCTGGCAGTTCTCCAGATTGATATCAACCGGAACAGCGGTAGACTTTTTGTTAGCGTTGATCACGGCAGTGGTAACTTCACCGAGGTCCACTTCTTTATCAACGCTGTCTGGTGCAATGCTGCACGGTGCATCAATGACCACGCCTTTGAATTTGATTTTGCCGGAACCCTGGTCATCAGCAAAAGCAGAACCCGAAACGATGGCAGCCATCGCAACCGCTAACAATACTTTTTTACCCATATACATGAAAATATCCTTTTTCAATTGAATTCATAATCTGAATATTAATTTTCAGAATACTCGTAAAGTATAACGGGATGAGGGAGGCTTTTACGATTAATGAGGCTTAAAGATATTTTTAGAGGAGGTTAATATATAATTTATTACTATCGTAACCGGTTAATATTTCATGCAGCAGCGGTTTTTTAAGCGCAATTTAATTGGGGAATATTGCACTTAAAAATATCCATAAAAACTCTTGATTTTCCAATTGTAAATACAGAGCCGCAGACAGTGTAAAATGCAACGGCTGTGCTGGGGCGCATCAAAGAATTGCCCTCATCGATGAGGGCATCCGTGTCAGCCTATACCTGCCGTTTGCAGCAGAACCAGGCTTAACCCCATCACCGACATGCCGCACAGCACGCCGTAGCTGGGATTATTGTTAGGATCGATCTCTTTCGCCAGCGGCATCAGCTCATCTACGGAGAGCGCAACCATAATCCCGGCCACGGCAGCCATAATCGCCGCCATCACGACAGGGGAGACGAGGCTTCCAAGGATCAGCCACGCCAGCACGCCGCCGAGAATTTCGGCCATCCCGGAAATCCCCGCCCAGAAGACGGCTGTACGTTTTGAACCCGTTGCGGCATAAACCGGCCCGGCCACGGCAAGTCCTTCAGGAATATTGTGTAAGGCTACCGCCAGCGCGACACCAAATCCCATTTCCAGATTACTGCTGGCCGTGACATACGTGGCGACACCTTCCGGGAAGTTGTGCAGGCTGATTCCCAGCGTCAGCAGGATCGCCGTGCGCTTGATGTTGCCGGGGATTGGAGTAACGCTTTTTTGCATCAAATCCTGAGGGTGGGCGTGGGGCAGCATACGGTCGAGCGCAAAATAGCCCAGCAGGCCGACGATGAACATGCCGTAGCCCAGAACCGGAGACATGCCCTCGGTGTGAAGCGCTGCTGGCAGCATCTCCATCAGCGAGATAAGCAGCATGATCCCAGCGGCGAAGCCCAGCGAGAACGCCAGAAGACGATTAGACGGTTTTTGCCCGAGCACGCCGAGGAACGCACCGATAAAGGTCGCGGCACCCGCAAGCACGGTCAAAATTAAGGGTACTGACATGCACTCTCCTTAAGCGATATCTTACGTTCAAATTTCCTGATGATGATCTTCACGGTTATCTGCGTTTATCTTCACCTGAATGCGCGTAATGTAGAACCATCAAATTGACACCTTCTCTAAGGATACCACCATGTCTTCTTCTCGTATGCCTGCACTGTTTTTAGGCCACGGCAGCCCAATGAACGTTCTGGAAGACAACGTTTATACCCGCGCCTGGCGTCATCTGGGGGAGACATTGCCGCGTCCGAAGGCGATTGTGGTGGTGTCTGCGCACTGGTTTACCCGTGGTACCGGCGTGACGGCCATGGAAACGCCTAAAACCATTCATGATTTCGGCGGCTTCCCGCAGGTGCTGTATGATACGCATTATCCGGCTCCCGGCTCGCCTGCGCTGGCACAGCGGCTGGTAGAGTTGCTCGCACCTGTTCCAGTGACGCTGGATAAAGAAGCCTGGGGATTTGACCACGGCTCGTGGGGCGTACTGATTAAGATGTACCCTGATGCAGATATTCCGATGGTGCAGTTAAGCATCGACAGCACTAAACCGGCGGCCTGGCATCTGGAAATGGGCCGCAAACTGGCGACCCTGCGTGATGAGGGCATCATGCTGGTGGCAAGCGGCAACGTGGTGCATAACCTGCGTACGGCGCGCTGGCACGGTGAGAACACGCCATATCCGTGGGCGAGCGCTTTTAACGCCTACGTCAAAGCGAACCTGACCTGGCAAGGCCCGGTTGAGAAGCATCCGTTAGTGAACTATCTGGATCACGAAGGCGGTTCGCTCTCTAACCCGACGCCGGAACACTTCCTGCCGCTGCTGTATGTGTTAGGTGCATGGGACGGTCAGGAGCCGGTTACCATTCCGGTTGACGGCATTGAGATGGGCAGTTTGAGTATGCTGTCGGTGCAGGTGGGGTAAAAACATGCCCGGTAAGCGTAGCGCCACCGGGCAAGTTTTATTCAACAAAAATATGCGGATAGAACCGTGACAGATCCTGCGTAATCAACGCGCGATCTTCGCGAATACCAATCCCGGCAGGTTGATCATTAATAAGCCAGCTGCCGATCAGCGTATAGCTGTCGCCAAATTTCGGCAGTTGATAAAACTCCTGGACAATCATCCCTTCTTCACCGTATGGCCCTTCAACCGCTTCCAGCGTTTTACCGTTTTCGATAATGGAGACGTTCGCGCCTTCGCGGGAAAAGATAGGCTTAACGACGTATTTCTCCATCGACGGGAACTCATCTTCGGCAAAGTAAGCTGGCAACAGGTTAGGGTGGTTCGGGAACATCTCCCACAGCATCGGCAGCAGGGCTTTGTTGGAGATAATGCTCTTCCACGCCGGTTCCAGCCAGCGCACGCCCGCGTCTTCCAGCTTGGTGGAGAACATTTCACGCAGCATGTATTCCCACGGATAGAGCTTGAACAGGTTGCTGATCACCTGATCCTGCATATCCGTAAACTGACCTTTTTCACCCAGGCCGATATCCTCGATATAGAGGAATTCAGTCGCCACTTCCGCTTCGGCCGCGCAGTCCTGCAGATACTGAACCGTGCCCCTGTCTTCTTCCGTGTCGCGACAGCAGGCAAGATGCAGCAGATTGAAGCCAAACTGCTCCCGCAGTTCGGCGAAACGCTCAATCAGCTTTTCCTGCAGGCTGTTGAACTGGTCGCTACCTTCCGGCAGGTTTCCGGCGTTCATCTGATCTTCCAGCCAAATCCACTGGAAGAATGCCGCTTCGTAAAGAGAGGTCGGCGTATCCGCGTTGTTTTCTAAAAGCTTCGGCTCACCCACGCCGTCCCACGCCAGATCGAGGCGAGAGTAAAGCGAAGGCTGATTCGTTTTCCACGACTGACGGACGAAACTCCAGGTGTGCTTCGGAATACGGAATTTAGTCATCAGCTCGTCGCTGTCGATGACTTTATCCACTACCTTCAGGCACATGTGGTGCAGCTCGGCCGTCACCTCTTCCAGTTTTTCCACCTGGTCGAGCGTCAGTTTGTAGTAAGCATCTTCACACCAGTACGGCTCGCCGTACATGGTGTGGAAGTTAAAACCGTATTCAGTGGCTTTTTCGCGCCAGTCCGGGCGCTCGGTAATAGCGACTCGTTCCATGATCAGCCGCCCATTGAGCGAGTGGAAGTGCCTGTTGCACTACGCTGCATGCTGGTCTGTTTCGCCACAGACTCACCGAACCCACCGCGGGTGATGGTGCTGGTGGTCGCAGGCTTCGGCGCCATCGCGGTTTTCGGGACTGTCACGGTGCGGCCCGGGGTCGCTGCGCCATAGCCTTTGCCGCTGGCATCGGTATATTGACCATAAGCCGGGCTGGCCGGGTTTTTCGAGCTAAACAGCGGTTGCTGCTGATAGCCCGCACCGCCGCCCATCAGGCGGCCCATCATGTAGCCTGCCATTAATGGCATCCAGAAGCTGCCGCTGGACTGCGCCTGCGCCTGATTTTCCGGCGCAGTACCTGCCTGAGCTGGCGTCTGCTGACACTGTCCTTCACCAAATTCCGCCACGCAGTCTTCGCGTGAGGCGTATTTCGGCGCGGTGCGTTCCGCTTCTTTCAGGGCGTTGGTGTAGGCGGTTTTACATTCTGCTGCCTGGCCGGTTGCGGCGGAGCAGTCGTCCGCGTTTTGATACAGCGAAACCGTTTCGTCGTTTTTCTCACAGCCTGCCAGCATAAAGACCGCGGTTACTGCCAGCGCAACAGGGGTGAGATGACGTGCGTTCCAGCTTTTGCGGAACGACGCGTGATTGATCGTTTTTGTCCGTTTCATGTTTGTCTTCCAGGACCCAGTGGTAATAACGCTCAGGATAGTGGATGAGTGGTTGAAAATGAAGCGAAGAGGGGCGGAATCAGGGGGATCTTTACGTTGGCTTACGTTCGGGTGTGATTCAGCTGCGCCCTCTCCCGGTGAGAGAGGGCGTGATAACACTCTTAGTTACGGAACGGGTTAGAACCGCTGCTTGCAGGTGCCGTGCTACGCGCGGCCGCTGGCTGTGCGGCAGGGGCGCTGCCGTTAGCGTTGAAGTTATCAACGGCGGCAACCTGCTCCGGGTTCTCCGGCGCAACGCTGTCCGGCGAGGTAGAGACCGGCTTGCCCAGCGCGCTGTTCAGCATCTGCAGGTCTTGCTCGTTCAGCGTACCCAGAGCCTGCTTAATGTTCAGCTGGTTAATCAGGTACTGATAACGCGCGCTGGAGAGCTGCTGTTTCGCGTTGTACAGCGTGGTGGTCGCGTCGAGCACGTCAACGATAGTACGTGTACCGACCGAGTAACCCGCTTCCATCGCGTCCAGGGAGCTCTGTGCAGACACAACGGCCTGTTTATAGGCGTTGATGCTACTGATAGACGCGTTCACGTTGTTGAAGGACGAACGCACGGTCTGCACCACGTTGCGGTGCGCGCTTTCCAGCTGCTCGCTCGCGCCAACAAAGTTGTACTGCGCCTGTTTCACCTGAGAGTTGACCTGACCGCCCTGGTACAGTGGCAGAGAGAAGCTCAGGCCCACTTTGTTCTGACCCATATTGCTGTCGTCATACTGGGCAGAATTGGTTTTAGAGCCGCTGTAGGTCGTGTCAGAAACGCCGGTGGACGCGCTCAGGCTCAGGGTTGGCAGATGGCCGTCCTGCGCCTGACGAATTTGCTCGCGGGCCAGGTCCTGGCTCAGACGCGCCTGCAGCAACGTCAGGTTGCGGTTTTCCGCCTCTTTCAGCAGGGCGTTAACGGCCTGCGGCTTATCCGTTTTGAAGCTGTCGACGTTCAGGGAAGCCAGCTCAGGATAGTAATTCCCGGTCACCTGGCGCAGGGATTCCAGCGCGTTGTCGAGGTTGTTACGCGCGGTCACTTCGTTGGCCAGCACGGTGTCGTACTGTGAACGGGCGTTCTGCACGTCGGTGATCGCCACCAGACCCACGTTGAAGCGCTGGGTGGTTTGATCCAACTGGCGGTAGATCGCCTGTTTCTGCGCTTCGGTGTAGGAGAGCGCATCAATGGCGCTCAGCACGTTGAAGTACGCGGTGGCAGTATTCAGGATCAGCGTTTGCTGGTCGGTCTGATAGGTCACATCCTGGATGCCCGCGCTCTTTTCCTGCAGGGTCAGGGCGCGCCATTTGGACATATCAAACAGCGTCTGTGTTAATTGCAGTGAGGCGCTGGTAGCATTGGAGTTAACGCCGTTAGCGTCGCGGAAACCGTTGCTGTAGGTATAATCTGCACCTAAACCTAACTGCGGCAGCAGTGGGCTACGCGCTTCGTTAATCTTTTCAAACGCAGCATCACGATCGGCCGCTGATTTACGTAAATCAGGGTTGCCCAGACGTGCCTGCTGGTAGACCTGTAACAGGTTTTCCGCCTGGCTCATTGCACTGAAGCCCGTCAGGCTCAGGCCGATAAGGATGGGGAGCAATTTCTTCATTTGCATTCCTTGTTGTGAAGCAGTATTAGCGCTGATCTAATTAAAAAATAATTGCCGATTCTAACAGAATCATCCACACCAAAAGGTTGGCGTTACGTGCCATCTGGCGGTAATTTGCACCAATCTACCATATAGCCTTACAAACGGCAGCCAAACAGCCTTGAAATTCATAATTTCATCACCATTGCTACCAGGACTCGACTCATGCAAAAACCAGAAAAGTTGCCCGTGACATTCGCCAAAAACGATGTAGAAATTATTGCACGAGAAACGCTTTATAGCGGTTTTTTTTCGATGGATCTTTACCGTTTCAGGCATCGCCTGTTCAACGGTGAAATGAGCGGCGAAATCAGACGTGAAATTTTTGAGCGCGGGCATGCGGCTGTCTTGCTACCCTTTGACCCAGTGCGTGACGAAGTCGTCCTGGTGGAGCAGATCCGCATTGCCGCGTATGACACCAGTGAAAGCCCGTGGCTGCTGGAGATGGTGGCAGGGATGATCGAAGAGGGCGAGTCGGTTGAAGACGTCGCCCGTCGCGAGGCGCTGGAAGAGGCCGGGCTGGTGGTAGGCCGCACAAAACCGGTGTTGAGCTATCTGGCGAGTCCGGGTGGCACCAGCGAACGCTTATCCATTATGGTGGGCGAAGTGGACGCCACGACCGCAGAAGGTATTCACGGTCTGGCTGATGAAAACGAAGATATTCGGGTTCATGTGGTGAGCCGGGAACAGGCTTATCAGTGGGTAGAAGAGGGGAAAATCGACAACGCAGCGTCTGTCATCGCCCTGCAATGGCTGCAGCTGCATTATCAGACATTACGAAATGAGTGGAAAAAATGAAGCGCTATACGCCTGACTTCCCAGAAATGATGCGCCTGTGCGAAACCAATTTCGCACAGCTGCGCCGCCTGCTGCCGAGAAACGACGCACCCGGCGAAACGGTAAGCTATCAGGTGAGCAACGCGCAGTATCGGTTAACGATAACAGAATCAACGCGCTACACTACGCTGGTGGAAATAGAACAAACAGCGCCCAGCATCAGCTACTGGAGCCTGCCGTCAATGACGGTGCGTCTCTATCATGACGCGATGGTCGCTGAAGTGTGTTCAAGTCAGCAGATCTTTCGCTTCAAGGCGCGGTATGATTATCCGAATAAAAAGTTGCATCAACGCGACGAAAAGCATCAAATTAACCAGTTTTTAGCCGACTGGCTAAGATATTGTTTAGCACATGGAGCAATGGCGATTCCGGTTTGTTAGCGTCATAAACCTACCTAAGGACACCATTTGGAAAGCCTGTTGAACCTGACTGTTGCTGGTGGGGCGCCAGTCAGGATATTACAAATCACCGATACCCACCTTTTTGCCGAAAAGCATGAAACTTTGCTGGGGGTTAATACCTGGGAGAGTTATCAGGCGGTACTGAGCGCCATTCACGCTGAACATCGCGACTGCGACCTGATTGTCGCAACGGGCGATCTGGCGCAGGACCAGTCCTCCGCGGCCTACCAGCATTTTGCTGAAGGCATCGCGAGCTTTAGCGTGCCTTGCGTCTGGCTGCCCGGAAACCACGATTTCCAGCCCGCAATGTACAGCTCCCTTCAGGATGCGGGGATTTCTCCGGCGAAATGCGTATTTGCGGGTGAACAGTGGCAGATCCTGCTGCTGGACAGCCAGGTATTTGGCGTCCCGCACGGTGAATTAAGCGAGTTTCAACTCGACTGGCTGGAGACCAAACTGGCTGCCGAACCTGAACGTCATACGCTGCTGTTGCTCCATCATCATCCGCTGCCGGCGGGCTGCAGCTGGCTGGATCAGCACAGCCTGCGTAACTCCGCGGCGCTGGATAGCGTACTGGCGAAATATCCGCGCGTGAAACACCTGCTGTGCGGACACATCCATCAGGAACAGGATCTCGACTGGAACGGACGCCGCATGCTGGCGACGCCGTCAACCTGTGTGCAGTTTAAGCCGCACTGCGCCAACTTTACGCTGGATACCATCGCGCCAGGCTGGCGCTGGCTGGAACTGCATGCCGACGGCACGCTGACCACGGAAGTCTGCCGTCTGGCAGGCGCAGAGTTCCGCCCGGATACCGCTTCAGAAGGCTACTGATGTCTACGCTCCTTTATCTGCACGGATTCAACAGCTCGCCGCGCTCCGCAAAAGCGACGCAGTTTCGCCAGTGGCTGAGCGAGCATCACCCCCACGTTGAGATGATTATCCCGCAGCTGCCGCCGTACCCGGCGGAGGCGGCGGAAATGCTCGAATCGATAGTGCTTGAACACGGCGGTGAATCCTTTGGCGTAGTCGGCTCATCGCTGGGCGGGTACTATGCCACCTGGCTCTCACAATGCTTTATGCTGCCCGCCGTTGTGGTTAATCCGGCGGTACGGCCATTTGAGCTGCTGAGGGACTTTCTTGGCGAAAACGAGAACCCCTACACCGGGCAGCAATATGTGCTAGAGTCACGCCATATTTACGATCTCAAAGTTATGCAGGTCGACCCGCTTGAAGCGCCGGATCTCATCTGGCTGCTGCAGCAGACGGGTGATGAAGTGCTGGATTACCGCCAGGCAGTGGCGTATTACGCCTCCTGCCGCCAGACTATAGAAGAGGGCGGAAACCATGCTTTCACGGGCTTTGAGGATCATTTCACCCAGATTGTCGATTTTCTTGGACTGCACAGCCACTGACAATCAATGCGAATTGCTAGTTTAAATCATGACGCAAACCTATAACGCTGATGCCATTGAGGTACTCACCGGGCTTGAGCCGGTTCGCCGCCGCCCGGGGATGTATACCGATACGACGCGCCCGAACCATCTGGGCCAGGAAGTTATTGATAACAGTGTGGACGAAGCGCTGGCGGGCCATGCCAAGCGCGTTGACGTCATCCTGCACGCCGATCAGTCGCTGGAGGTCATCGACGACGGTCGCGGCATGCCGGTGGACATCCACCCGGAAGAGGGCGTGCCTGCCGTTGAGCTGATTCTCTGCCGACTGCACGCGGGCGGTAAGTTCTCCAACAAGAACTATCAGTTCTCCGGTGGTCTGCACGGCGTGGGGATTTCCGTGGTGAACGCCCTGTCCAAACGCGTGGAAGTGAACGTCCGTCGCGACGGTCAGGTGTACAACATCGCGTTTGAAAACGGCGAGAAGGTGCAGGATCTGCAGGTTGTCGGCACGTGCGCTAAACGCAACACCGGCACAAGCGTCCACTTCTGGCCTGACGAAAGCTTCTTCGACAGCCCGCGCTTTTCCGTTTCTCGTCTGACGCACCTGCTGAAAGCCAAAGCGGTACTGTGCCCGGGCGTGGAAATTACCTTTAAAGATCACGTCAACAACACCGAGCAGACCTGGTGCTACGCCGATGGCCTGAACGACTACCTGTGCGAAGCGGTAAACGGCCTGCCGACGCTGCCGGAAAAACCGTTTGTCGGTAACTTTAGCGGTGATACCGAAGCGGTGGACTGGGCGTTGCTGTGGCTGCCGGAAGGCGGCGAGCTGCTGACCGAAAGCTACGTCAACCTGATCCCAACCATGCTCGGCGGTACCCACGTCAACGGCCTGCGTCAGGGACTGCTGGACGCGATGCGTGAGTTCTGCGAATACCGCAACATTCTGCCGCGCGGCGTGAAGCTCTCGGCGGAAGATATCTGGGACCGCTGCGCCTACGTGCTCTCCGTGAAGATGCAGGATCCGCAGTTTGCCGGTCAGACCAAAGAACGTCTGTCATCGCGCCAGTGCGCGGCGTTCGTCTCCGGCGTGGTGAAAGATGCGTTTACCCTGTGGCTGAACCAGAACGTTCAGGCGGCTGAGATGCTGGCTGAAATGGCCATCTCCAGCGCCCAGCGTCGTCTGCGTGCCGCGAAGAAAGTGGTGCGTAAAAAGCTGACCAGCGGCCCTGCGCTGCCGGGCAAGCTGGCGGACTGCACCGCGCAGGATCTCAACCGCACCGAGCTGTTCCTCGTGGAAGGGGATTCGGCGGGTGGGTCGGCCAAACAGGCGCGCGATCGTGAATATCAGGCGATCATGCCACTCAAGGGTAAGATCCTGAACACCTGGGAAGTCTCTTCAGACGAAGTGCTGGCCTCGCAGGAAGTGCACGACATCTCCGTTGCGATCGGCATCGATCCGGACAGCGAGGATCTGAGCCAGCTGCGCTACGGCAAGATCTGCATTCTCGCGGATGCGGACTCCGATGGTCTGCACATCGCCACGCTGCTGTGCGCGCTGTTTGTGAAGCACTTCCGCACGCTGGTGAAAAACGGTCACGTTCACGTGGCGCTGCCGCCGCTCTACCGTATCGACCTCGGCAAAGAGGTGTACTACGCGCTGACGGAAGAAGAGAAGGCGGGCGTGCTGGAGCAGCTTAAGCGTAAGAAGGGCAAACCAAATGTGCAGCGCTTTAAAGGGCTGGGCGAAATGAACCCGATGCAGCTGCGCGAAACGACGCTGGATCCGAACACGCGCCGCCTGGTGCAGCTGACGATCAGCGACGAAGACGAACAGCAAACCAACGCCGTGATGGATATGCTCCTCGCCAAGAAACGTTCGGAAGACCGACGTAACTGGCTGCAGGAGAAAGGGGATATGGCGGATATTGAGGCCTGATGCCCTCACCCTAACCCTCTCCCACAGGGAGAGGGAATGGATCGTAGGCCCGGTAAGCATTAGCGCCACCGGGCTTTTTTAAATCAAAACTCCATCTTCACCGTAAACTGCACTTCGCGCGGGTCGCCAATCTGGTTGCCCAGGTTGTTGGTCGCAATCGACGACGTGTAGTAGGTCTTATCAAACAGGTTCTTCACGTTCACCTGCAGCGTCACCGGATACTGCAGCTTCATCTTATACGCCGCAAACGCATCCGCCACGAAATAGCCCGGCAGATAATAATCCGCGCCGTTGGTCGCCGAGCGGCGGCTTACGCCGTGCCCGCCGCCGCCGAGCGTCAGGGTATTCCCGGCAAACGCATTATGAATATCGTACGTCAGGAAGAGTGAGCCGGTGTGGCGCGGCACGTTCGGCAGCGGTTTACCCGCGTAATCCGGGTCCTCCAGTACCTTCGCGTCGGTATAGCCGTAGCTGGCGATAATGTTAGTGTTCTCCGTCAGCGATCCTGCGAGATCCACCTCCACGCCCTGAGAGCGCACGCGGCCCGCGGTTTTGGCGATGGTTTCACCTCCCACGCTTTCGTTGTACAGCACGTTGCGTTTGTGGATATCAAACAGCGCGATATTGGCGGTTATGCCGTCGAACAGATCGAACTTTGCCCCTACTTCGTACGCGTTTGAGGTTTCCGGCGGTAGGTCGCCAATATAGCTCGCAATGGACGACTGCGGCATAAACGTCTGCGAATAGTTGGCAAACAGCGAGACTGCTGGCGTCAGTTTGTAAACCAGCCCCAGCTTCGGCGTCCACTGCTCGTCGCGGCTGTCGGTATTGACGTTAAACGGACGACCTTTGCCCGCGTACTGGGTGTAATACTGGTAGCGCAGCCCGGCGACGGCAATCCATTTATCCGTCAGGTACAGGGCATCCTGGGCGTAGGCCGAGTAGCTCTCCTGCTTGAGCGTCTGGTCGCTGTCAGCGGCGGAGACGGTTGTACACTCGTCGAGTTTGCCGTAAACCGGATTATAGATATTAAAACCTTTGACGTTCTTACAGCGCATCATGTCCGTGCGCAGCAGATCGTAATTTTCATACGACACGCCGGTGAGGATCTCATTATAAAAGCCCGCGATATCCACGTTGCCCTGCAGATCCGCACGGGTGCTGTGCATGCGCTGGGTCGAGCCCTGGGTTGCATCCACCCGGCGGGTCAGGGTGCCGGTTTTTGAATCGTAGGCCATGACGCGGGCCTGGTTGTCGCTGTATTTATCCTGGCTGTAGCTGTAGTCGAACTTCGCGGTCCACTGGCTGTTGAGGCGGTATTCCGCGTTAAGCTGAGCGAGATCGGACTGCCCGTCGGTCACGTTAAACGGCTCGTCAAAGCGGGTTTTGCGATCGACGTCGACGGCCTTTTTAGTGTTGAGATCGAAGATCGTTCCGCGATCGAACGGCGTCTTATAGTCGCGATGCGAATAGAGCACGGTCACGGTGGCATCGTCGCCGAACCAGGTCAGCGACGGGGCGATAAACGTGCTGCGTTCGTTGCCGAAGTTGCGCCAGTAATCCTCGTCCTGATACTCGCCCGTGAGGCGATACGCCAGGCGCGTGCCCTCAATCGGACCGGTGACATCGACCTGTCCGGTGCCGCCGCCAAAGCTGGAAGAGGTGGCAGAAATCGAGCCACCGAAGATTTTCTCCGGGCGCTTCGTGACGACGTTAATCAGGCCGCCCGGATCGAGAATGCCGTACAGCGTTGAGGCCGGGCCTTTCAGCACCTCCACGCGTTCGGTTGCGGCGTTAAAGCTGCGCGGCAGCACAGTGCGCAGGCCGTTGGTCATGATGGAGCCGTCGCGGTTTGCGCCAAACCCGCGGCGTACGAAGGCATCCTGCGTACCGCCCAGAGTGTTGGTCTGCACCACGTTGCTGACGTTATAGAGCGCTTCATCGAGCGTGGTGGCGTGCTGATCCGCCAGCACCTTATCGCTAACGGTATTCACCACCTGCGGGATATCCAGCATCGGCATGTTGGTCAGCGTGGCGGTGGAGGTATTCAGCGGCTGGTAGCCGTTGGTGGCCTCCGCCGTAGCATTTGGATCGGCGGTGACGGTAAGCGTTTCGCCGTCTTTAGCCGTGGTGTCTGCTGCCTGCGACAGCGGCGCCATAAACAGCAGTGAAAAGAGCGCGCGCCCTTTTATCCCAGAGAGTGAAGGTGTGAACGTAGCCATTACAACTGTTATCCCAAAATATCCGTGAAGCACCTTCACGGAAGAACCTGTGAGTCATTGCCCTTTATGGTCTGCCCGTTAGCCAGAACTGGCATCGAACATGTAATTGAGAATCATTCAATCATGCGGAAATGTAGTAGTAAATGAAAAAAAGCTAAAAATCGGCTACATCTCTGAAACGTAACAGAAAAGCACAGGGGTAATCAATTAATCAATTGAAAATTAAGTCTTTATTGTTTTACCGGCCAGTGTAGTAACACACCGTTACCCCTGGTTTTTTCAGGGTGTTTCTTCCCTTGACTACTACATGGCGCGGCCTCAAACTCTCAAAAGAGAATGATTTTTATTTATATTTGTTTCCCTTTTTTATTACGTTGGCATGCACGTGGCTCACAACACGACAAAACCGGGTCTGGTTCTGGAGAATCTTTCTGCCGGTTATCAGAAAAAAATCATCGTTGATGATATTTCCCTTGCGATCCCCCAGCAGAAAATCACCGTTCTGGTGGGGGCGAATGGCTGCGGAAAATCCACGCTGCTGAGTACCATCGCGCGTTTGCTTCAGCCGCTTGGCGGCGCGGCGGTTCTCGACGGCAAGGCGATCCACGCGCAGCCGACGAAAGCCGTCGCCCGCCAGCTTGGCATCCTGCCGCAGTCTCCGCTGCTGCCGGAAGGGTTAACCGTCTTTGAACTGGTCTCGCGCGGGCGTTTTCCCTGGCAGAACGTTATGCGCCAGTGGAGCGACGAGGACGAGCAGGCTGTGGAGGAGGCCCTGCGCCTGACCGGCACGGCCGAGTTTGCCCACATGCCCGTCGAAAGCCTGTCCGGCGGCCAGCGTCAGCGCTGCTGGATCGCCATGGCGCTGGCGCAGCAAACGCCCTATATCCTGCTGGATGAACCCACCACGTTCCTCGATCTCCGCTATCAGGTGGAGATCCTCGAACTGCTGCATACGCTGACGCGCGAGCACGGACGTACCGTGGTGGTGGTGCTGCACGATCTCAACTTCGCCGTGAGCTACGGCGATTCGCTGGTCTTTTTACGCCAGGGAAAAGTCGAGGGCGTACTGCATGAAGGGGACGCCTGCACGCCGGAGCTGATTAAAGCGGTGTTTGATGTCGACGTGCATATGTCCATCAATCCGCTGACCGGTAAACCGTTCTTTATGCCGTTTCGCCAGGTCGCAAAACAGCCATGATGCGCACCTCTCTGGCTTTCCTGATGTTCGCCGTGCTGCTGGCAACGGGTGCGATTGCCCATCTGGGGATCGGCGCCCGCTTTATCGCCCCGCATACGGTGGTGGAGGCCATCCTTCACTTCGATCCGCGCAATTTCGACCATAACATCATCATCAAGCTCAGACTGCTGCGCCTCTGCGCCGCGATGGTGACGGGCGCCGCGCTCGGCGTGGCGGGCGTGCTGCTGCAATCCACGATCCGCAACCCGCTCGGCGAACCGCATATTCTGGGGCTCAACGCCGGGGCGGCGCTGGCGGTGGTGCTGACGAGTGCGCTGGGGATGACGCTGCCGTTTGGGCGCCCGCTGATTGCCGCCGCCGGAGCCGCGGCGCTGTTTCTGCTGGTGCTCACGTTCTCCTCGTCCGGACGCACCGGGCTTACGCCGATGAAGGTCACGCTGTGCGGCGTGGCGATGTCGGCGTTTGCCTCGTCGATTACCGCCACGGTGCTCATCCTCGATGAACAGACGCTGCTTGCCATGCGCACCTGGCTGGCGGGGGATTTAGCGGGGGTCAGCGGTGAAACGATTGCCGCTGCCCTGTGGGTGGCTGGCGTGGGCTTTGCGCTGGCGCTCTGGCTGTCGCCCTCGCTCAACATGCTGGCGCTGGGCGACAGAATGGCGCAGGGGCTTGGCGTATCGCTGCTGAAAACGCGGCTGCTTGCCCTGATGGCCATCGCGCTGCTTTGCGGTGCGGCGGTCTCCCTCGCCGGGCCGATCGGCTTTATCGGCCTCGTGGTGCCTCAGCTCGTTCGCCGTCTGGTGTCGGTTGATCTGCGCGTGATGGTGCCGCTGTCCGCCCTGTGCGGGGCGCTGGTTCTGCTGCTGGCGGATATCGCTGCCCGCACGCTGTTTTCGCCCTGGGAGCTGGCAACCGGCATCATGACCGCGCTGGTTGGCGCCCCGGTCTTTATCTTCATGGCCTCGAGGATGTTTAAATGAACCGCGCCGGACTGCGTGCGCTACGCGTTGGCACCTTCTCGGCGCTGGTCCGCCCAAAGGCGCTGGTATGTCTGGTCATCCTGACGCTGGCCGCCTGCCTGCTGACGGGGTTTGGCCTGACGCACGGCTCTCTGCCCATCCCCACTTCCGCCATCGGGCGCGCGCTGTTTTATCCAGAAAACCTGACGTCAGAGACGCGCTACATCGTGATGGATATCCGCCTGCCGCGCCTGCTGATGGCGGCGCTGTGCGGTGGGATGCTCGGCATGGCGGGGGCGGCAATGCAGTCCATTACCCGCAATGGCCTGGCCGATCCGGGGCTTATCGGGGTGAAAGAGGGCTGTAGCGCGGCGGTACTGCTGCTGATATTTCAGTTCCCGGCGCTGGGCCTGGCCTGGCGGCCGCTGGTTGGCATGGCCGGGGGGCTGCTCACCGCGCTGCTGGTGGTGGCCCTGGCGCGCGATATCTCACGTCCGCGATTCATCCTGATCGGCATCGGCGTGTCGTGGGTCTTTGCCGCCGCAATGGGCGTCTTTATGACCACGGCGGACGTGCGCGACGTGCAGACGGCGATGCTATGGCTGGCGGGCAGCCTCCACGCGGCAAACTGGACGCTGGTCTGCATTGCCGCTGCCTGGGCGCTTCCGGCGTTTGCGCTGCTGCTGTTTACCGCCCGCGCTGCGGACGTGGCGCTGCTTGGTAACCACACCGCAGCGGGCCTTGGCGTGCGCACAAACCGGCTGGCGCTTCTAAGGGTTCTCGCCCCGGTAGTGCTGACGGCGGCCTGCGTCTCCTGCGTGGGCAGCATTGGTTTTGTCGGGCTGATTGCGCCGCACATGGCGCGCCTGCTGCTCCGCGGCGGGCAAACGGCGCTCCTGACGGGTAGCGCCGTGCTGGGGGCGCTGCTGGTGCTACTGGCGGATAACGTCGGGCGGCTGGCATTCCTCCCGCTGCAGCTGCCGGCGGGAATTGTGATTTCACTGATTGGCGGACCGTTTTTCCTGCTGCTGCTCTGGCAGCGCCGGGACAGATTTTAGGGGATTAACATGCGCATACTGTTTTCATTGCTGTTGCTGGTGGGGTTTGCGGCGAGCGCGACCGAGCCGACGCAGATGTTTACTGACGATCTGAACCGTAAGGTGGCGGTGCCGGTGCATCCGAAACGGATCGTCTCGCTACACGACCTGGACATTACTATTCCGCTGATTGAGCTTGGCGTACCGCCGGTGGCGAGCCATGGCCGCACCCGGCCGGACGGCAGCCATTTTCTGCGCTCCAGCGGCATGTTGACCGGCGTCGACTTCGATAATTCCGACATCAAGTTTATCGGCACTGCGGATATCGACATTGAAGCCATCGCCGCCGCAAAGCCTGACCTGATCGTTACCGAGCCGACGCGAAATACCCCGGTGGAACAGCTGGAGAAAATTGCCCCGACGGTGAGTATCGATCATCTCGATGGCGGCGCGCCGGAGATCTACCGCAAGCTGGCGCAGCTGACGGGCACGCAGGCGCGGCTCAAGGTTCTGGAGCGGCGCTATCAGGAGCAAATTAAGGCGCTGAAAGCGACTATTGATACCCGCAAAGTGAGCGTGTCGGTGATTCAGGCCAATCAGGGGAAAATCAACGCCATGCACAGCTATCACTCGCTGGGCCGCGTGCTGCGTGATGCCGCGTTCACCTTCCCGCCGCTGATTGAGTCCATCCCGGAAGGTGGACGCATTGACGTCAGCGCCGAGCGGCTGCCGGAGCTGGATGCGGATTTCGTTTTCGCCACCTGGCGCGGGGATACGGGCGGCAAACCGCAGGATGAGCTGGCGGCGATGGATGCGGTGATGCCGGGCTGGTGTCAGTTCCTGAATGCCTGTCGGACCGGACATTACGTGCTGATCTCGCGTGAAGAGGCCATCTCAAACTCGTTCGCCTCGTTAGGGCTGATGGCCGCGCAGGTCCAGTCGCAGATTGCCGGACGTCCGCTGCCGGAGGCGTCACGATGAGCCGTAAAGTTGATCTCTTCGGCGACCGCCTCCGCTCCCGGTCGCACCAGCTCACGCCGCGCCTGCTGCAGGTGGCGCGCTATATCAATGAAAATCGTGAAGCGGTGATGGAGCAGACGGCAATGGAGATCGCGACGCTGCTGAAAACGTCGGACGCTACCGTCGTTCGCGCCATCCAGGCGCTGGGTTTCGCCGGGCTGCGCGATCTCAAGCAGACGCTGGAGCAGTGGTTTGGCCCGGTCGTGACCTCCAGCGAAAAGATCTCCACCACGGTGAATACGCTGACCAGCGACGTCAATGCGAGCATTGATTTTGTGCTGGAGGGGCATCAGCATACGTGTGAAGTGTTGTCTGAACCCCACAACCGCTTCGCGATGGCGCAGGCGGTCTCGCTGCTGGCGCAGGCGAGGCAGGTTGCCATATTTGGGATTGGCGCGTCCGGGATTTTGGCCGACTACACCGCCAGGCTGTTCAGCCGGATGGGGCTACCCGCCACGCCGCTTAACCGCACCGGAATAGGGCTGGCCGAGCAGCTGATAGGTCTCCAGCGCGGGGATGTGCTGATCATGATGGCGCAAAAATCCGCGCATCGGGAAGGACAGACAACGCTGCGCGAAGCGAAACGGCTGGGGATCCCCACCATTTTGCTCACCAATGCCACCGACTCCCGATTCAGCAAAGAGGCCAGCGTGGTGATCCACGTACCGCGCGGCGGCGAGAAGGGCAAAATCCCGCTCCACGGCACGGTGCTGCTGTGCCTGGAGATGATTGTGTTATCCGTCGCCTCCACCGAGCCGCAGCGCACCATCAAGTCGATGAAGCGCATCAACGAGCTTCACCGTGGGCTAAAGCCGGGCAAGAAAAGCAGTTGATTGTCTCCCTCTCCTTTGAAGGAGAGGGGCGGGTGAGGGTGTCATACCGCACGATGGTTCTTCCGGTACTGCAGCGGCGTCTCGCCAATCCCCTTCTTAAATGCGCTGATAAACCAGGTCACGTCAGAAAATCCCACCCGCGCGGCAATCTCCCGCACGCTCGCGTCACTGTGCAGCAGGCATTCGCACGCCTTTCGCAGGCGGAGCGTGTTCAGGTAGTGGTGGATTTTCTCCCCCGTCTCCACATGAAATTTTCGCGACACGTAGCTGCGCGATCTGCCCAGTTCCGCTGCCAGCGCGTCGAGGCGGAATTTCTCCTGATAATGCTCGTCCAGCCAGAACATCACCTGGCTGGCGATCCCCGTGCTGCTGCCCGGTGCGCCGGTACGATCGTCAGGCAACATAGCAAACAGGCTAATCAGCAGCCCGGCGATGCTTTCGCTGCTCATCGGCGGCGGATAACGGCTGAACAGATGATCGACATGGCTGTGGCAGTGTGCCAGGTCAACCACCCACGCCTCTGAGCCGCGACGCGAGAGTTTCTCCAGCCGCTGCTGCGTGTGCGGAAAATCACGCAGACACTTCAGCACCGCATGGTGGTCGAGGTGAATAATCGTGCGCCGGTAAATCGCTTCCGCCTGTTCGTCTACCCTGACTTTATGCAGGGTAAACGGCGGAAAGAAAAACAGGCGTCCGGGGCGCATGGTGTAGTGACGGTTATCGACAATCGCGACGCCAAACCCTTCTTCCACATAGAGAATTTCAAGACACTGATGCCAGTGGTGGTAACGCACCGTGTTAGCAAACAGGCGGCTGAACGACGCTACGGTGTCGTTTAAGGTAATAAGCTCAAGACGATCGGTTATGGGCGCGTCATGCATAGTGCAATAAAACTCAACTTTTCCCCGTCAGAAAAGATTTATAAACCACCTTTTTAAATTTTATCAACCGCAGGTTTATCGAACGTTCTCACCTGTGACGTGGCTAACATTTCTCCACCTTACGCATTCACTATGCTTGGCCGCAGTTGATGACGAGGGTGGAACTATGCGGGCGGAAAGCGAAGAAAAATCAAATCTGTTGTCTTCACGCCAGGACGTCGTGGCGTCTCTGAATACCTTACTTGGCGCGCTGGATAAGCAGTTTCCGGTAAATCATTCGCGGTTCTCGCTGGGTGATACCTGCGCGCACTACGCGACGGATATCGCGCAGATGGAGGGGCTCTCCCGCGCGCTATGGGGGCTGTTTCCGCTGTTGGCTTCGGGCGATGCTTCGCCGTTTAGCGAGAAGTACATGCAGGCCATCAGGATCGGCACCGATCCGCAAAGTCCGGGCTACTGGGGCGAAACCGCTCCGTACGATCAGCGTCTGGTCGAGATGGCATCCTACGGTCTGGGGCTTTCCCTGCTGGGGAATAAACTCACCGATTGCTTCAGCGAGCGCGAGGTGATGAACCTGCACACGTGGCTGAATCAGATTGCCGACGCGCAGATGCCCGACAGCAACTGGAACTACTTTGCCATTATGGTCCAGCTGGGCTTCAAGCGCGCCGGGCTGCCGTACGACCAGGCCGCCATCGACCATCGGTTTGCGCTGATGGAGGCCTATTACCTGGGTGACGGCTGGTATTCCGACGGCGCGGGTCGCCCGAAAGATTATTACATCTCCATGGCGTTCCACTTCTACGGCCTGATTTACGCCACTTTAAGCGGCGACGAGGCGAGGGCAGTAGTGCTGCGCGAGCGCTCGCGTCTGTTTGCGGAGGACTTTATCTACTGGTCCGCCGCGGACGGCGCGTCGGTACCGTTTGGCCGCAGCCTGACCTACCGCTTTGCGATGGTCGCCTTCTGGAGCGCGGTTGTCTTCTCTGAACTTGACGTATTCACGCCGGGTATTGTGAAGGGCATTATCCTGCGCCATCTCCGCTGGTGGCAGCAGCGGACGATTACCGACCGGGACGGCATTCTGACCCTCGGTTTTGCCTGTCCGAACCTCGCCATGTGTGAGGACTATAACTCTCCCGGCTCGCCCTACTGGGCGCTAAAAAGCTACCTGATTCTGGCGCTGCCGGAGACGCATCCGTTCTGGCAGGCAGAAGAACAGCCGCTGCCCGCGCTGGCGGAGAAGCACGTCATCCCGCACGCGCAGCAGATCCTGATGCATTCGACGAACTCTCAGCACGTCACCATGCTCACCGCCGGTCAGCTGGAGCTGAACAACTACGTCAACACCGAAGCGAAATACACCAAATTTGCCTACTCCAGCCGCTTTGGCTTCACCATTGAGCGCGGGCGCTTTGGCCTGAAGCATGCGGCCTGTGATTCCATGCTGCTGCTGGCGGACGGGGATAACTATTTCCGCGGCCGTCGCGAGTGCGACGTGGTGCGGGTGGATGAAAACTACATCTATTCACGCTGGTCGCCTTGGCACGACGTGCACATCGAGACCTGGCAAATCCCCTTCGGCGAGTGGCATTTGCGGCTGCACCGCATCAACAGCGCGCGCACGCTGCAAACGGCGGAGGGCGGTTTCGCCGTGATGAAAACGGAGCACCAGATCCGCGCGCGCGGCAGCTATCTGGCGGCAGAGAACGGTAGCAGTGCGATAGTCGATCTGTCGCCTTTCATTGAACGCACCCCGGACAGCATCGTCACGCCGCCGAACAGCAGCATCATGTTCCCGGAGTGCGCCTCCATTCCGCTGTTAAAAACCGATCTCCATCCGGGAGAGCGCTGGCTCTGCTGCGCCGTCATTGCCAGTGAGAAACAGAACGTTGCGGCCGCGCCGCAGCTGGATATGAACCATACCCGGGTCGTAATCCGCGACCCTGGAGGCGAACGTCTGCTGTCGTTCACGTTATAAAAATTCTGACCCTACACCTCGGCGAGGATGGTATGAAAAATACATCGACAACCAACAGAACCGAATATTACAAAATCAGCAGCTTTATTTTTCTCTATTTCTTTACCTGGTCCGCGAGTATTGGCCTGCTGGCGATCTGGCTGGGCCAAAAAGCGAATCTCAGCGGGACGGTAATTGGAACCGTGTTCGCGGTGAACGGAATATTTTCCGTTATTCTCAAACCCATTTACGGCTATATTCTCGATAAAATCGGCATGAGCAAATATCTGCTCTATTTTGTGGTCGCCATGTCGGCTCTGATGGCACCGTTTTTTATTTACGTCTATCAGCCGCTGTTAATGTCCAGCACCTTGCTGGGGATTATTATCGGCGCGCTCTATTTAAGCTTTGCCTGGTATGCGGGCGTGGCGGCGTGTGAATCTTATTCCGACCGCTTCAGCCGCTTAAACGGCATGGAGTTCGGGCAAATTCGTATGTGGGGCTCGCTCGGCTGGGCGGTGGCATCGTCCTTCTCCGGCCTGCTGTTCAACCTCTCACCGACCTATAACTTCATTATGGGCAGCGTGACGTCGATCGTGATGCTGGTTGTCCTGCTCAGCCTGAAAGTGAACACTAACTCCGTTCATGCCGATGCGGTACTGACCAAAGAGAAAATCGCCCCCGCAGATGTGTATGCCCTGCTGCGTAACCGTAAATTCTGGGCTTTTTGCCTGTACGTGGCGGGCGTGGCTTGGATGATGTTTATCGCCGAGCAGCAGTTCTCGCGCTATTTCGTCACCTTCTTTGACGACATTCATGAGGGCAACGCGGTGTTTGGTTATCTCGGCACCGTGCAGTCGGGCATAGAATTCGTCATGTATATGGTTGTCCCGCTGTTCGTTAACTTTATTGGCGCCAGGCGCGGGCTATTAATTGTCGGGCTGATCGTCGGGGCGCGTTTGATTATTTCCGGGATGTGCGACTCGCATCTGTTAATTTCCGTGCTCAAGCCGCTATACGGTATGGAAATTTGCCTGCTGCTGGTGTCGGTCTTTAAATATATTGCGGAGCATTTCGACAAGCGCGTGAACGCCACCATGTATTTACTGGGCTATCAGGCGATGCTGTACGTGGGGAACGTGGTGGTTTCCTCGCCTGCCGGATATATGTATGACCGCATCGGCTTTGAACAGACCTATATCATCATGGGGGCGACGGCGCTGATCTTTACCTTTATTTCTGCCTTTACGTTATCCGCCTGCCAGAGCAAATGGCGCGGCCCCCGCCCGCTGAACGTAGCAGAACCTTCATCACGCTGACCACAAGGAACCGAAATATGTTAAGTCGTATCAGAGAGGAACGCCTGTCTGCCATTCCTGCTCCAGTAGACTCGCGCCTGTTTAGCGATGAACTGATCTCTGCGCGTAGCCACGTCCTCGAGCTGATTAGCCGTCATTTAACGGCATTCGGAGAGCAGTTCCCGGCGGAAACCTGCCGGAACGGTTATTACCCGCTGACCGACAACGTAGAGTGGACAACCAGCTTCTGGACCGGCCAGCTGTGGCTGGCGTGGGAGATGAGCGGCGAGGAGAAATTCCGCTCGATGGCGGAAAAACACGTGCGCTCCTTCGGCCTGCGCATCGCCGGGCGCAGCGACACCAACACTCACGATCTGGGCTTCCTGTACACGCTCTCCTGCGTGGCGGCCTGGAGACTTACCGGCAGCCGCGAGGCGCGCGGTTTCTCCCTGCTGGCGGCTGAAGCCCTGCTGGAGCGCTTTCATGAGAAGGCGAAAATCATTCAGGCGTGGGGCGATCTTTCAGACCCGGAGCAGGCCGGACGGATGATCATCGACTGCAACATGAACCTGCCGCTGCTCTACTGGGCGACGGAGCAGACGGGGGATCCGCGCTTTGCTGACGCCGCAAAAGCGCACGTCATGCAGGCGGCAAACTATCTCATCCGCGACGATGCCTCCACGTTCCACACCTATTATATGGACGTACAAACCGGCGCGCCGCGCTACGGCAATACCCAGCAGGGCTATGCCGATGACTCCTGCTGGTCACGCGGGCAGGCGTGGGGCATTTACGGCTTCCTGCTGAGCTATATCTATACCGGCGACGAGACGATGATCGCCCTGTCGAAGCGGCTGGCGAACTACTTCCTCAACCGCCTCCCGGAAGACTACGTCTGCCACTGGGATCTGGCGCTGGTGGGGACCGACGCGCTGCGCGATTCGTCCTCGGCGGCGATTGCGGTGTGCGGGCTGCTGGAGCTGGTGAAGCACCTGCCCGTGACGGATCCGGACCGGGAGCGGTATCTGGAATGGGCCAAAGGCATTATGTCGTCACTGACGAAGCACTACCTGATAGGCAAAGAGGAGAAGGGCACCGGGCTACTGAAGCACTCGGTCTATCACCTGGCGAGCAACAAAGGGGTGGACGAGTGTGCGAGCTGGGGAGATTACTTCTACGTGGAGGCGCTGGTGCGCTTTACGCAGAGCTGGAAACTGTACTGGTAAAAACGGTCGGGGGGCATCCCCCGACTCGCGGATCACGCTTTAGGAATACGCAGCGTCTGGCCGGGGTAGATTTTATCCGGGCTGGAGAGCATCGGGCGGTTAGCCTCAAAAATCTTGTTGTACTGGTTGGCATCGCCGTACACGGTTTTGGAGATAGCGCTCAGGGTGTCGCCGGATTTTACCGTGTAGTAGGTGGCTTCATCTTTGGCATCGGTCGTGGTGATGTTGTTCTCCACCTCGCTGACGCCCGCGATGTTGCCGACGGCGACCTGGATTTTTTCTTTCTGCTCCTGGGTCAGCCCGTCACCCGTCACGCTGGCCTTGCCGTCGGTAACGTTAACCTGAACTTTGTCTGAACCGGGAATGTTGAGTTTCTTGAGGTGCTCGGTGATTTTGTCGCTCTGACCTTTGTGGTCGGTCAGGTTATCCCATAGCTTTTCGCCTGCTTCTTTCACGAAGTTAAAAAGACCCATTCCATCCTCCTGTTAATCATGAAGTCAGAATAAGCATAGCAGGTCAGAGAGAATTCCCTCCCCGGAAGGAGAGGGAAGGCAGGTTTTAAACCCCTTGCTCCAGAATACGGATGTGGGTCTCCAGCACGTCACCCTTCACCGCATCGCTCCACGCTTTCATGTGCGCGGTCTGCAGGTGTGCTTCAAGGTGCGCGACGGTTTCCCACTGCTCAACCATGATAATGGAGTCTGGCGCAGTGGCCTGGAAGCTTGCGTCGGTAGCGGCGTCCACCATCGGCGCGTAGCCGTGGCAGCCTTCTTCTTTCAGTACGGTTGGGATGATTTTCGCGAACTGATCCAGCACCGCCTGGCGGTGATGTTGACCTGGACGAGTACGGATTTCTGCGATTACTGTAAGCATGGTTACTACTCCTTTAATTCCAGGCTACCAGTTAAGCAAAAATTTTCGCGAGATGCTTGCGATATTCTGCGATATAGCTCGGGACGTCAGGCATTTTAATCACGTCGTTGACGATAAAGGTCGGCAGCGGATCCATTCCCAGGAACTGGTTCGCCTTGTGGAACGGCAGATACGCGCCGTCTACGCCCACGCCTTCGAAGAACTGATCTTTTTCGGTGAAGGCTTCCAGAGGGGCGTTCCAGGTCAGGGAGAGCATATATTTTTTGCCCTGAATCAGGCCGCCGGAGCCGTATTTTTTAGAGGCGTCTGAGCGGGTGCGTCCGTCGCTGGCATACAGCGAACCGTGACCTTCGGTGAAGACGTCGTCCATGTATTTTTTCACGGTCCACGGCGCGCCCATCCACCAGCCCGGCATCTGCCAGACAACCACATCGGCCCACAGGAAGTTCTGCACTTCGGCCTTCACGTCATAGTTGCTGTCCGCGCGCACGACCTTAACATCATGCCCGGCGTCGCGCAGGAAACCGTCCGCGACCTCGGTCAGGGTGTCATTCAGCTGGCCTTTAGAGTGCGCGAACTCTTTCGCGCCGTTGATAATCAGAATATTGCTCATTATTTGTCCTCGGTGATGAGAGTATGCCGGGTATTCTACGCGCGAGGACGGAGCGGAAAAATAAGCAAAATGTGCAAAGTCTTTTGCGCTAAATGCAATAATCCCTTACCAGTTAACCTTCACTTCAAAGCCGCCTTCTGGCGCATTGCCCAGCGAGACGCGCATGCCGTGCAGCGCGGCAATGCGTTTCACAATGGATAGCCCCAGCCCGCTGCCCGTGGCGTCCTGACCCGGTGGACGATAAAAGCGCTCGCCGAGACGCGCCAGCGCATCGGGCGAAATGCCCGGGCCATTGTCGCGCACGGTAACGCTACGGGTGTTCAGCGTCACGTCTACCACGCAGCCGCGCGGGCTGTAGCGGGTGGCGTTATCCAGCAGGTTGCGCGCCAGCAGGCTCAGAAGCAGCTGCTGACCCGTTCGGGTCACCTCCGGCGCGTTGATGTGCAGGCGAATATCAATACCCGCCTGCTGTGCAGGAGGATAAATATCCATTACCGCAGACTGCAGCAGGTCGGCCATCGCTATCTGTTCTACGCCGTCCAGGCTGTCCAGCGAGTCCAGGCGCGACAGGGTGAGGAGCTGATCCACCAGCCGGGAGGCGCGGTCGATACCCGCGTGCAGCTGCGCCAGCGCTTTTTCCTGCGCCTGCGGATCGTCCTGAGAAAGCTGCGCCACGTCGGTTTGCACCTTCAGCGCCGCCAGGGGGCTGCGAAGCTCGTGGGCGGCGTCGGAGGTAAACCGGCGCTCGCGGGTCATCATCTCCTGGGTACGGGTAAAGAGATGGTTCAGCGAGTCGAGCAGGGGGCGCACTTCCGCCGGCACGCCCTGAGTGGGCAGGGCGTCGGT
The DNA here is from genome assembly GCF_014982245.1 of Enterobacter cloacae complex sp. P6RS. Lineage (NCBI taxonomy): Bacteria > Pseudomonadati > Pseudomonadota > Gammaproteobacteria > Enterobacterales > Enterobacteriaceae > Enterobacter > Enterobacter cloacae complex sp. P6RS. Next base: position 137,965 of record NZ_JADCLB010000004.1, on the reverse strand, counting down.
GGCGTCCGGCGAGCGGGAACGCAGGGTCTGGGCCAGCTTTTTCAGGGGCTTCAGCTCCCGGCTCAGCAGGACAATAAGCAACAGCAGCATCACCGGCAGCGCCACCAGCCACGGTGTCAGCTGCGAGCTGACCACGTCCAGCGCCATATCCTGCCGGTACTCCCACTCCTGGCCGACCACCACGCGGTATTTTCCGTCTGGCGACGTCAGCCATAAAAAGCGCCATTCATCGTTGTCATCCTGAAGCCGTCCGTCATCAAAGCCGTCACGACGATAGTGATATGGGATATCGCGCCCGTTTTCGCCGTCGTTAAGGAGCATCGTGCCGTCTGAAGCGTAAATAGCGAAGGCCAGCGCGTCATCGTCCAGATGCCCGTGTTTGGCCTTTTTCGGCACCTCGCGCATGCGCTCCGGCGCGCGGATCTCGTCCAGATCCATCGTCAGCAGCCGTTTGGCAAACAGCATCTGCTGGGTGTCGAACAGCTTATCGAGCTTGTGGGTGGTCTGCTGCCACGCCACCAGGCTGGCGGCAAACCAGGCCGTCAGAGACAGCGCTAAAAAGAGGAGCGTCAGGCGCAGCTTCAGGCTCAGCTTCATGCGTCACCCAGGGTGTAGCCGATGCCGTGCACGGTGCGGATAAACTCGCTCCCGAGCTTGCGGCGTAAATGATGGACATGGACTTCGACGGCGTTGCTGGAGACGTCATCGTCCCAGGTATAAAGCTTTTCCTCGATCAGCTTGCGCGGCAGCACCCGGCCCGCGTTGCGCATCAGCAGCTCCAGCAGGGCGAACTCTTTGGGTTTAAGCGTCAGCGTTTCGCCCTCCAGCGTGGCGACGAGGCTTGCCGGATCGAGCGTCACCTTGCCGTGGCGCAGCTCGCTGCGGGTCTGGCCGTGGCTGCGGCGCACCAGCGCTTCCAGACGGGCGGCCACTTCTATCAGCGCGAACGGCTTACAGAGATAATCGTCCGCACCGAGGCGCAGCCCTTCAACGCGCTGGTTCAGCGCATCCCGCGCGGTCAGGATCAGTACCGGCTCGCTGCGCCCGCTTTCGCGCCAGGCGCGCAGGATCTCCAGACCGTCAATTCCCGGTAGGGTCAGGTCAAGCACCACGGCATCATAGGGCGCTGAGGCGAGCGCGGCCTGCCCGGTTTTCCCGTCGGTAAACCAGTCCACGCTAAAGCCCAGTTTGCTTAAGCCTGCTTTGATGCCATCGCCGATTAACCTGTCGTCTTCTACCAGTAAAATGCGCATGTTCCCTCCTTGATGCCGTCAGTAAACCCTCTGCAAGCGCCTGCTGTACAGTAAAAATAAATAAATTTTCCCCTTAAGAAGTTGTTAAGGTTTACCCTGTTTAATGGACTGCGAAACGACATTAAAGGGAGAGATGAAGATGAAAAAATTCGCTGCAATTGCTGCCATCATGATGATGACCACCGCGCCGGTCTTTGCTGCACAGGGCGGCTTTACTGGCCCATCCGCGACACAGACCCAGACGCAAACCCAGCAGGGCGGTTTTGTCGATAACAACGCCAACCTCACCACCGCGGCTAAAGTGAAAGATCTGAAGGACGATGCCTGGGTGAAGCTGCGCGGGAACATTACCGAGCGCCTGTCCGATGACCGCTACACCTTCCGCGACGAGTCCGGCACGGTGGTGGTTGAGATTGACCACAAGCGCTGGAACGGCGTGACCGTCACCCCGCAGGATAAAGTAGAGCTGCAGGGTAAAGTCGACAAAGACTGGAACGAGTTTGAAATCGACGTGAAGCAGGTTATCAAGCTGAACAAATAACCCGAAAAGGGCCGCTTATGCGGCCCTTTTTCTTTGTGACTCAATTCGTCAGATGAGGTAGTATCTGCGGCAATATTGCCTGAAACCCTTCGGTTTCTGAGTTGAGGAATCACACGTAATGAGCGATATGGCAGAGCGCCTCGCGCTACATGAATTCACGGAAAACGCCTACCTGAACTATTCCATGTACGTCATCATGGACAGGGCGTTGCCGTTTATCGGGGATGGCCTGAAGCCCGTTCAGCGCCGCATCGTCTATGCGATGTCCGAACTGGGGCTGAACGCCACCGCTAAGTTCAAGAAATCCGCCCGTACCGTCGGTGACGTACTGGGTAAATACCATCCGCATGGCGACAGCGCCTGCTATGAAGCGATGGTGCTGATGGCCCAGCCGTTCTCTTACCGATATCCGCTGGTGGACGGGCAGGGGAACTGGGGTGCGCCGGACGATCCGAAATCCTTCGCAGCGATGCGTTATACCGAATCCCGCCTGTCCAAATACGCCGAAGTGCTGCTGGGCGAGCTGGGTCAGGGAACCGTTGACTGGGTGCCAAACTTCGACGGTACGCTGCAGGAGCCGAAGATGCTGCCTGCGCGTCTGCCGAACATCCTGCTGAACGGCACGACCGGTATTGCGGTCGGCATGGCGACGGACATTCCGCCGCACAACCTGCGTGAAGTGGCGAAAGCCGCCATCACCCTGATCGAGCAGCCAAAAACCTCGCTGGACGAGCTGCTGGATATCGTGCAGGGGCCGGATTACCCGACCGAAGCCGAGATCATCACCTCGCGTGCAGAAATCCGCAAAATCTACCAGAACGGTCGCGGTTCCGTGCGCATGCGCGCGGTGTGGAATAAAGAGGACGGCGCCGTGGTGATCACCGCGCTGCCGCACCAGGTGTCCGGTGCGAAGGTGCTGGAGCAGATCGCCGCCCAGATGCGCAATAAAAAGCTGCCGATGGTGGACGATCTGCGCGACGAATCCGACCACGAGAACCCGACCCGTCTGGTGATCGTGCCGCGCTCTAACCGCGTGGACATGGAGCAGGTGATGAACCACCTGTTCGCCACTACCGATCTGGAAAAAAGCTACCGCATCAACCTGAACATGATTGGCCTCGACGGTCGTCCGGCGGTGAAAAACCTGCTGGAGATCCTCAGCGAGTGGCTGACGTTCCGCCGCGATACGGTGCGCCGTCGTCTGAACCATCGTCTGGAGAAAGTGCTTAAGCGCCTGCATATCCTCGAAGGTTTGCTGGTGGCGTTCCTCAATATCGACGAAGTGATTGAGATCATCCGTACCGAGGACGAGCCGAAGCCTGCGCTGATGTCGCGCTTTGGCATCAGCGAAACCCAGGCCGAAGCGATCCTCGAACTGAAGCTGCGCCATCTCGCTAAGCTGGAAGAGATGAAGATCCGCGGCGAGCAAAGCGAGCTGGAAAAAGAGCGCGATCAGCTGCAGGCGATCCTCGCCTCCGAACGCAAGATGAACACCCTGCTGAAGAAAGAGCTGCAGGCGGATGCCGATGCCTTCGGCGACGACCGTCGTTCTCCGCTGCACGAGCGCGAAGAAGCGAAGGCGATGAACGAGCACGACATGCAGCCGTCCGAGCCGGTGACCATTGTACTGTCGCAGAGCGGCTGGGTGCGCAGCGCCAAAGGCCACGATATCGACGCGCCGGGCCTAAGCTATAAAGCGGGCGATAGCTTTAAAGCGGCGGTGAAAGGCAAGAGCAACCAGCCGGTGGCGTTTATCGACTCCACGGGCCGCAGCTACGCTATCGACCCGATCACGCTGCCTTCCGCGCGCGGCCAGGGCGAACCGCTCACCGGTAAGCTGACGCTGCCGCCGGGCGCAACGGTTGACCACATGCTGATGGAGGCCGACGACCAGAAGCTGCTGATGGCGTCCGATGCGGGCTACGGCTTTATCTGTACCTTTAACGACCTCGTGTCGCGTAACCGTGCCGGTAAAGCGCTGATCAGCCTGCCGGACAATGCCCGCGTGATGACACCGCTGGTGATTGAGAACGAGAGCGACATGCTGCTGGCGATCACCTCTGCCGGACGCATGCTGATGTTCCCGGTCAGCGACCTGCCGGAGCTGTCGAAAGGTAAGGGCAACAAGATCATCAACATCCCGTCGGCGGAAGCCGCGAAAGGTGAAGATGGCCTGGCGCACCTCTTCCTGCTGCCGCCGCAGAGCACGCTGACCATCCACGTTGGCAAGCGTAAAATCAAGCTTCGCCCGGAAGAGCTGCAGAAAGTGGTGGGCGAGCGCGGTCGCCGCGGTTCGCTGATGCGCGGCCTGCAGCGTATCGACCGCGTGGAGATTGATTCGCCTGCGCGCAGCAGCGCGGGCGACAGCGAAGAGTAATGTCATGACACCCCCTCTGTCCGGAGGGGGTATTTCAATAAAATTTCCCGTAAAATCGTTGTTAATTCGTGCGTTGCGATTAACAATACGCGCTCGTAATAAAGTCCTTACCTGGCCACAGGTGAAGTATAATTGTCAGCTGTCAGGGCTTCAGAGGTCGCTATGCTATACATTGTTCGTCTTATTCTTACCGTTATTTACTGCATTCTGGTCTGTATTTTCGGCTCTATTTACTGCCTGTTCAGCCCGCGTAATCCGAAGCATGTTGCCACCTTTGGCCATATGTTCGGTCGCCTTGCGCCGCTGTTTGGCCTGAAGGTTGAAAAACGCCTGCCTGAAGGAGCGGAGAACTTCGGTAACGCCATCTATATCGCCAACCATCAGAACAACTACGATATGGTGACGGCCTCCAATATTGTTCTGCCTCCGACCGTGACGGTGGGGAAAAAAAGCCTGCTGTGGATCCCGTTTTTTGGCCAGCTGTACTGGCTGACCGGTAACCTGCTGATCGACCGTAACAACCGTGCAAAAGCGCACGGCACGATTGCAGAAGTGGTGAATCATTTTAAAAAGCGCCGGATCTCAATCTGGATGTTCCCGGAAGGGACGCGTAGCCGCGGCCGCGGCCTGCTGCCGTTTAAAACCGGCGCGTTTCATGCCGCAATTGCGGCAGGTGTTCCAATTATTCCCGTGTGCGTTTCCAATACTTCTAATAAGATTAATCTTAACCGCCTGAATAATGGTCTGGTGATTGTCGAAATGCTGCCACCCGTCGATACCAGCAAATACGGTAAAGACCAAGTGCGCGAACTGGCAGCACACTGCCGCGAGCTCATGGCTCAGCATATTGCGCTGCTGGATAAAGAAGTCGCAGAAAGAGAAGCCGCCGGTAAGGTTTAATTCGGCGTTAAAGGGAAAAAGAATTCCCGCGTTGTTAGTCGTTTCAGATGGAGCTTATATGTCACTCAGTCGGCGTCAGTTTATTCAGGCTTCGGGGATTGCCCTTTGTGCGGGTGCGATGCCGCTGACAGCCAGCGCCGCCGGGCAGCAGCAGCCGCTGCCCATTCCGCCGTTAATTGAATCCCGTCGCGGGCAGCCGCTTTTCCTCACGCTTCAGCGCAGCCACTGGTCCTTTACCCAGGGCACGCGCGCGCCGGTGTGGGGCATTAACGGGCGCTACCTCGGGCCGACCATCCGCGTGTGGAACGGTGATGACGTTAAGCTCATTTACAGCAACCGTACGGCGGAAAATGTTGCCATGACCATCAGCGGCTTACAGGTTCCTGGCCCTTTGATTGGCGGCGCGGCGCGAATGATGTCCCCCAACGCCGACTGGGCGCCCGTCCTGCCGATTCGCCAGAGCGCGGCAACCCTGTGGTATCACGCCAATACCCCTAACCGTACGGCGCAGCAGGTCTATAACGGTCTGGCCGGCATGTGGCTGGTGGAAGATGAGGTCAGTAAATCTCTGCCGATCCCGAACCACTACGGCGTGGACGATTTCCCGGTCATTATTCAGGACAAACGTCTGGATAACTTCGGCACGCCGGAGTACAGCGAGCCGGGCAGCGGTGGCTTTGTCGGCGATACCTTGCTGGTTAACGGCGCGCAGAGCCCGTACGTGGAAGTGTCCCGCGGCTGGGTGCGCCTGCGCCTGCTCAACGCCTCTAACTCGCGTCGCTATCAGCTGCAGATGAGCGATGGCCGCCCGCTGCATGTGATCTCCGGCGACCAGGGCTTTTTACCCGCGCCGGTCTCCGTTAAACAGCTGGCGCTGGCGCCGGGTGAACGTCGTGAAATTCTGGTGGATATGACCAACGGGGACGAAGTCTCCGTCACCTGTGGTGAAGCCGCGAGCATCGTTGACCGTATTCGCGGGTTCTTTGAGCCGTCGAGCATTCTGGTTTCCACGCTGGTGCTTACTCTGCGTCCAACCGGCCTGCTGCCGTTGGTCACCGATAGCCTGCCGATGCGCCTGCTGCCGCAGGAGATCATGAGCGGCTCGCCGGTGCGCAGCCGTGATATCAGCCTGGGCGACGATCCGGGCATCAACGGCGCGCTGTGGGATGTAAATCGCATTGATATCACCGCTCAGCAGGGAACGTGGGAGCGCTGGACGGTTCGGTCAGACATGCCGCAGTCGTTCCATATTGAAGGTGTGTCATTTCTGATCCGCAACGTCAACGGCGCGATGCCGTTCCCGGAAGACCGCGGCTGGAAAGATACCGTCTGGGTGGACGGCCAGGTTGAACTGCTCGTCTACTACGGTCAGCCTTCGTGGCCGCACTTCCCGTTCCTGTTCCACAGCCAGACGCTGGAGATGATGGACAGGGGTTCCGTGGGGCAGATGCTGGTGAATCCGGCGCCGTAACGTGCTTTTCTCCCTCTCCCTGTGGGAGAGGGTTGGGGTGAGGGCAGCAGCCCGCATAATACCCCTTCATTTCCCACAATGTTCCAGCGTATAATCCCCGCCCTTTTGTCTATTTTTTCTTCGGAAGCACTATGAGCGCAATTTCCCTGATCCAGCCGGATCGTGACCTCTTCTCCTGGCCCCAGTACTGGGCGGCCTGCTTTGGACCGGCGCCGTTCCTGCCGATGTCCCGGGAAGAGATGGACCAACTGGGCTGGGATAGCTGCGATATCATTCTGGTCACTGGCGATGCCTACGTTGACCACCCGAGCTTCGGCATGGCCATCTGTGGCCGTATGCTCGAAGCGCAGGGCTTCCGCGTGGGGATCATCTCCCAGCCCGACTGGAACAGCAAAGACGACTTCATGCGTCTGGGGAAACCAAACCTGTTCTTCGGCGTGACCGCCGGCAACATGGACTCGATGATCAACCGCTATACCGCCGACCGTAAGCTGCGCCATGACGACGCCTACACACCGGATAACGTGGCGGGCAAACGTCCGGACCGCGCGACCCTGGTTTATACCCAGCGCTGCAAAGAAGCCTGGAAAGACGTGCCGGTGATCCTCGGCGGCATCGAGGCGAGCCTGCGCCGCACCGCGCACTACGACTACTGGTCAGATACCGTGCGCCGCTCGGTGCTGGTGGACTCCAAGGCCGACATGCTGATTTACGGTAACGGCGAGCGTCCGCTGGTGGAAGTGGCGCACCGTCTGTCGCAGGGCGAGCCGGTAAGCAGCATCCGCGACGTGCGCAATACTGCGATCATGGTGAAAGAAGCGCTGCCGGGCTGGAGCGGGGTGGATTCACGCATTATTGATATGCCGGGCAAAATCGACCCGATCCCGCACCCGTACGGTGAAGATCTGCCGTGTGCCGATAACAAGCCGGTTGAACCGAAGAAAGCGGAAGCGAAGGCTATCGTTGTGCAGCCGCCGCGTCCGAAGCCGTGGGAAAAGACCTACGTGCTGCTGCCGTCCTACGAGAAGGTGAAAGCCGACAAGGTGCTCTACGCGCACGCGTCCCGCATTCTGCACCATGAAACCAACCCGGGCTGCGCCCGCGCGCTAATGCAGAAGCACGGCGAGCGCTTCATCTGGATCAACCCACCGGCGATCCCGCTCTCCACCGAAGAGATGGACAGCGTCTTTGCGCTGCCGTACAAGCGCGTGCCACACCCGGCGTACGGCAACGCCCGTATCCCGGCGTATGAGATGATCCGCTTCTCGATCAACATCATGCGCGGCTGCTTCGGCGGCTGCTCCTTCTGCTCCATTACCGAACACGAAGGCCGTATTATCCAGAGCCGCTCTGAGGATTCGATCATCAATGAGATCGAAGCCATTCGCGACACGGTGCCGGGCTTTACCGGCGTGATCTCCGATCTCGGCGGCCCAACCGCGAACATGTATATGCTGCGCTGCAAGTCGCCGCGCGCGGAGCAGACCTGCCGTCGTCTCTCCTGCGTCTACCCGAGCATTTGCGAGCACATGGATACTAACCACGAGCCGACGATCAACCTCTACCGCCGCGCGCGCGACCTGAAGGGCATCAAAAAGATCCTCATCGCCTCCGGGGTGCGTTACGACATCGCCGTGGAAGATCCTCGCTATATCAAGGAGCTGGCGACGCACCACGTCGGCGGTTATCTGAAGATTGCGCCGGAGCACACCGAAGAAGGCCCGCTGTCGAAGATGATGAAGCCGGGCATGGGCAGCTACGATCGCTTTAAGCAGCTGTTCGACACCTACTCGAAGCAGGCGGGCAAAGAGCAGTATCTGATCCCGTACTTCATCTCCGCGCACCCTGGCACGCGCGATGAAGACATGGTGAACCTGGCGCTGTGGCTGAAGCAGCGTCGCTTCCGTCTGGATCAGGTGCAGAACTTCTATCCTTCACCACTCGCCAACTCGACGACCATGTATTACACCGGCAAAAACCCGCTGAGTAAGATTGGCTACAAGAGTGAAGAGGTGGTGGTGCCGAAAGGGGATAAACAGCGTCGTCTGCATAAGGCGCTGCTGCGTTACCACGATCCGAAAAACTGGCCGCTGATCCGCCAGGCGCTGGAAGAGATGGGTAAAAAACACCTCATTGGCTCGCGCCGCGACTGCCTGGTTCCGGCTCCTACGCTGGATGAGATGCGCGAAGCGCGTCGCCAGAACCGCAATACGCGCCCGGCGCTGACCAAACATACGCCGATTGTGCATCAGCGTTCGAACGGTAATTCCAGTGTGAAGAAACCTGTGAAGCGTAAAGCGTAAAAGAAAACCCCGGCTTGCCGGGGTTTTTTGTAGGTCGGGTAAGGCGAAGCCGCCACCCGGCGTTTTAACGCGATTACCCGCCAAATTGATCCGGGTCCGGCCCAAGCCGATTACCTTTATCCAGCTTCGCAATTTCACCCAGCTCGTCTTTGTCCAGTCGGAAATCCCAGACGTCGAAGTTCTCGGCAATGCGCGACGGCGTGACCGATTTCGGGATCACTACCAGGCCGTTGTCCAGATGCCAGCGAATGACGATCTGCGCCGGGGTTTTGCCGTATTTATCCGCCAGGTCGCGGATGATTTTCTGATCGAACACGCCTTCACCGCCCTGCGCCAGCGGGCTCCAGGACTCGGTCTGGATCTTGTGGGTGGCGTTCCAGGCGTGAAGCTGGCGCTGCTGCAGCAGCGGGTGCAGCTCGATCTGGTTAATCACCGGAGCGACGCCCGTTTCGTCAATCAGGCGCTGCAGGTGATGCACCTGGAAGTTACAGACGCCGATGCTTTTCACCAGCCCCTCTTTCTGCAGTTCAATCATCCCTTTCCAGGCGTCAACGTAATGGTCGATGGCCGGAACCGGCCAGTGCATCAGGTACAGATCGATGAAATCAAGCTGGAGTTTCTCCAGGCTCTCCTGCAACGCTTCGCGGGGGCGCTTTTGATCGTCGTTCCACAGTTTAGTGGTGATGAACAGCTCATCGCGGGGGACGCCGGCGCTGGCCAGCGCGGTCCCCACGCCGTCCTCGTTTTTGTACGCGGCGGCGGTATCAATCGACCGATAGCCGACTTCGAGTGCTTTATGAATGGCGGAGACGACCTCGTCGTTACCGGCTTTCCATACACCTAGCCCCAGCTGGGGCATCACGTTGCCGTCCTGCAGCTTGATTACGGTTTGGTTTGCCATTTTTCCTCCTTCAGGTGCGCATCGCCGGAGGGGGACTCCGGCGATGGGGTGTGCATTAAGTCTGGACGAAATGTCAAAAAACGAAAGTCAGGATGCCAAAAACGCTTAGCGTGCCGCTTCGTAGATTCGACGGCTGACGTCCAGCGTAATGTCGCCGTGCTCGCCCAACTGGGTCATACCGTGCTCTTCAAGTTTTGCCAGCAGGGCAGGGATGGAGCTGCCGTCCAGGCCGTAGCCGGACAGACGCGTTGGCACGCCCAGGCTTTCAAAGAAGTTACGGGTCGCTGCAATGGCGGCATCAATACGCGCATCGTCAGAACCCTCGGTGATGTTCCACACGCGCTCGGCGTACTGCAGCAGTTTGGCGCGCTTGGTATCCCGTTTTTCGTTCCACAGCGCAGGCAGCACAACGGCCAGCGTCTGGGCGTGGTCCAGGCCGTGCATCGCCGTCAGCTCGTGGCCCAGCATATGGGTTGCCCAGTCCTGCGGCACGCCAGCGCCGATCAGGCCGTTCAGCGCCTGCGTCGCGGCCCACATGACGTTGGCACGCACGTCGTAGTTTTCCGGCTCTTTCAGCGCTTTCGGGCCGTCTTCAATCAGCGTGAGCAGAATGCCTTCCGCGAAGCGATCCTGAATTTTGGCATTAACAGGGTAGGTCACGTACTGCTCGACGGTGTGAACAAAGGCGTCGACCACGCCGTTCGCCACCTGACGCGCGGGCAGGGTGTAGGTGTAAACCGGATCCAGAATGGCAAAGACAGGCTGAACGTGTTCGTTCATGAAGGCCTGCTTATCACCGGTCGTTTTACGGGAGATGACCGCGCCCTTGTTGGATTCAGAACCCGTCGCTGGCAGGGTCAATACGGATCCCATCGGGATCGCGCTTTTAATGTCGCTGCCGCGGGTTTCCAGGATGTGCCACGGATCGATGCCATCAGCGTAGTGCGCTGCCGCCGCGATGAATTTAGTGCCGTCCAGCACGGAGCCGCCGCCGACCGCCAGCAGGAAGGTGATGTTTTCTTCGCGGGCGATTTTCACCGCGTTCATCAGCGTTTCGTAAGACGGGTTTGGCTCAATGCCGCCGAACTCACGCACGTCCAGTCCGTCCAGAGCGCTGTAAACTTGATCCAGCACGCCGGTTTTTTTCACGCTGCCGCCACCGTAGGTGATCAGCACGCGGGCGTCAGCAGGGATCTGCGCGCGCAGGTCGGCGATAGCGTCTTTACCAAACAGAATGCGGGTTGGGGTGTGAAGATTAAAGTTGTTCATTGCTCGTTCCCTTTAGTGGGTGAAAAACCGTGGTGGCGCTGATGGCTACCTGATGCTGCTCATTGTGGCCGTCCGGGGCCAGGCTCTCAATGCACATTCCTGCCGATGTCTTGCCTATTTCTACAGAGCGCTGGAGAAACTTCGTAAAAATGCGCAGACTGTGAGGGTCGGAAACCGTACCCGGAGTAACGTAAAATGAACCGTGAAGCGATCTGCCTTCAGCTTACCTCGCAGATTAAACGCATGATAGATAAGCAAAATAATGTTTACGATCTGCTGCCGGATATTCGCCTGCTCTACGGCACGCAGCCCGGGACGCGCACGCCGGTGATGTACCAGCCGGGCATCGTTTTTCTCTTTTCGGGCCATAAGATTGGCTATATCAATGAGCGGGTGTTCCGCTACGACACCAATGAATATCTGCTCCTGACGGTACCTTTACCCTTCGAATGTGAAACCTTCGCGACAGAGGCGGTCCCGCTGGCGGGTATTCGCGTCAACGTCGATATTCTTCAGCTGCAGGAGCTGCTGATGGAGATTGGCGAAGACGAGCTTTTCCAGCCGTCGATGGCCTCCAGCGGGATTAACTCGGCGACGCTGTCGGAAGAGATCCTCTGCGCCATTGAGCGCCTGCTGGACGTCATGGAAAGGCCGCTGGACGCGCGTATCCTCGGCAAGCAGATTATCCGCGAAATTCTTTATCACGTGCTGCTGGGGCCGGGCGGCGGGGCGTTACTTGCGCTGGTGAGCCGACAGACCCACTTCAGCCTGATCAGCCGCGTGCTCAAGCGTATTGAAAGCCAGTACACGGAGAACCTCAGCGTTGACCAGCTGGCGGCGGAAGCGAACATGAGCGTTTCGGCGTTTCACCACAACTTTAAGTCGGTGACCAGCACCTCGCCGCTGCAGTACCTCAAAACCTACCGTTTGCATAAGGCACGGATGCTGATGATCCACGACGGCATGAAGGCCAGCGCGGCGGCCATGCGCGTCGGCTATGAAAGTGCGTCGCAGTTCAGTCGGGAGTTTAAGCGCTATTTCGGCGTCACGCCGGGAGAAGATGCGTCACGTATAAGAACGATACAGGGCGCCTGAGGGTAAACGTAGGCCGGGAAAGCGGTAGCGCCACCCGGCTTTTGTTTATGCACTGCAATACTTTTTCTTAATCACCACCGCAATGGTACCCACCAGCCCAGCAACCAGCAGGAATATCGGCAGGATCATCAGGAAGGTCATCACCTGATCTTCATGGTGCTTCACAAAGGGGATCATGTTCAGCGCGTAGCCGAGGGTGGTTACCACGCCAACCCACAGCAGGGCGCTCAGCCAGTTGAAGAACTGGAAGCGGCGGTTAGACAGCCCGGAAATACCCGCCATGGTGGGCAGAAGGGTGCGCACAAACGCCAGGAAACGCCCGGCGAGCAGCGCCAGCAGGCCGTGGCGGTCAAACATACAGGTCGCACGCTGGTGATATTTATGCGGTAACTGCGCCAGCCAGCCCTTCACCACGCGCGTGTTCCCCAGCCAGCGGCCCTGCAGATAGCTCAGCCAGCAGCCCAGGCTCGCGGCGGAGGTAAGGATAACCATCGTTGGCGTAAAGTCCATGACGCCTTTGCCGATCAGCGCCCCGGCAAGCAAAAGCAAACTGTCACCGGGTAAAAACGAGGCTGGCAGTAATCCATTTTCCAGAAACAGCGTCGCGAACATCACGAAATAGACGACGCCTACAACGTGGGGATCCGCCAGGGCGGCAAAATCATGTTGCCAGAGCGCCGCGATAATATCTTGAATAACAGCCATGGACTTTCCTGTGGAACAGCAGAGATAACGCTATTGTACTCCCAATTTCACCTGTCGGGATTGATCGCAGGCGCAACTCATGCAGACTTTTCTGCATGCAGTGTTCACAAAAGCGTCCGGGGAGTACATTTTCAGCCCGCACTCTACACGATACGTTCAAAGCCTGCAGATAAATCCGCAATTAAATCGTCCACATTTTCTAAACCGATATGCAATCTAATGAGGGTGCCGCTGAAGTCCACTTCTCCGCCGGGGCGCAGGGCCGCGATCTGCTCCGGCTGATTCGGCAGGATCAGGGATTCAAAACCGCCCCAGGAGTAGGCCATGCTGAAGAGGGTAAAATTATCCAGATAGCTTGCCAGTTCGTCATTACTCAGCCGTTTTTTAAGGACAAACGAGAACAGCCCGCTGCTGCCCGTAAAGTCACGTTGCCAGAACTCATGGCCTTTACTACCCGGCAGCGCCGGATGGTTCACGCGCTCAACCTGCGGATGCTGCGCCAGCCATTCAGCGATTTTCAGGCTACTTTCATGATGCTGACGCAGACGCACGCCGAGCGTACGAATGCCCCGGCTGGTCATGTATGCCGTGTCTGCATCCACCATCTGGCCCATCAGGTAGGCATTTTCCCGCAGCTGGTCCCAGCAGCGCGCGTTGGAAACCGCGGTGCCAATCATCCCGTCAGAGTGTCCAATCAGGTATTTCGTTGCCGCCTGAATCGAGATATCAATATCGAATTCCAGCGCCTTAAACAGCACACCTGCCGCCCAGGTGTTGTCGATCATGATAATCGCCTCTGGCGCTTTGCTGCGCACGGCCTTCACGATAGCCGGAACGTCGTGCACTTCCATGGTGATGGAGCCAGGAGATTCCAGGAACACAATGCGCGTGTTTGGCTGGATAAGTTCAGCAATGCCTTCACCAATCAGCGGGTCAAACCAGCTGGTGGTCACGCCGAGCTTGCTGAGAATTTTGGTGCAGAAATCCTGGCTGGGTTCATAGGCGGTGTTGGTCATCAGGATATGGTCGCCCTGTTCCACAAACGACAGAATGGTGTTCGCGACCGCCGCCGCACCGCACGGGAACAACGCGCAGCCCGCGCCCCCCTCCAGCTCGCACATCGCTTCCTGCAGCGAAAAATGGGTTAGCGTGCCGCGGCGACCGTAGAACAGCCCACCTTTCGCGCGGTTACGCGTGGCGATTTTTTTCTCCTCAACGGTATCAAACACCAGCGAGGAAGCGCGTTGAATCACGCTGTTGACCGATCCCTGAGTGTATTTCTTGCTGCGTCCCGCCTGCACCAGCGTGGTATCAAGATGCTTCTTGGTCATGTTCGCTAACCCTGTTTTTATACGTCTGGACGTCCAGACTACCACGATTGTAAAAAACTGCACCCGCATGCTTATCGAATAAGCAGAAAATATTAGCAAAAAAGCGCATAAGAAATTTTTACTGCGTAAGCGCAAGGAAACTGAGCGAAAATTACGGCACCATGTAAATACTAATGAGAACGACTATCAATTCGACGGCTTTTTGATATTATTACGTTCAGATTTTGTGATTTGCGTCCTGGAGATACAGAGTGGGTAATAATTTGATGCAGACGGATCTCTCCGTTTGGGGCATGTATCATCATGCTGACATCGTGGTTAAGATTGTGATGATCGGCCTGATTCTGGCGTCCGTTGTCACCTGGGCTATCTTCTTCAGCAAAAGCGCTGAGCTGCTTTCGCAGAAGCGTCGCCTCAAGCGGGAACAGCAGCAGCTGGCAGAAGCCCGCTCTCTGGACCAGGCTTCTGAGATGACCTCATCCTTCCACCCGAAAAGCCTGACCACCCTGTTAGTGAATGAAGCTCAGAACGAGCTGGAACTCTCCGCCGGGAGTGAAGATAACGAAGGCATTAAAGAGCGTACCGGTTTCCGTCTGGAGCGTCGCGTGGCGGCCGTTGGCCGACACATGGGACGCGGCAATGGGTATCTGGCGACCATCGGCGCGATTTCACCGTTCATCGGTCTTTTCGGTACGGTCTGGGGCATCATGAACAGCTTTATCGGCATTGCCCAGACCCAAACCACCAACCTGGCGGTAGTTGCCCCGGGTATCGCCGAAGCGCTGCTGGCGACGGCAATCGGTCTGGTCGCGGCAATTCCGGCGGTGGTTATCTACAACATATTCGCGCGTATGATCGGCAACTACAAAGCCACACTCGGCGACGTTGCCGCTCAGGTTCTGCTGCTGCAAAGCCGCGATCTCGACCTGAATGCCAGCGCCGTGAAGCCGGTGCATGCGGCGTCTAAACTGCGCGTAGGTTGATTGTATGGCAATGCGTCTAAACGAAAATCTGGACGATAACGGCGAAATGCACGAAATCAACGTGACGCCGTTTATCGACGTCATGCTGGTGCTGCTGATTATCTTCATGGTGGCAGCACCCCTGGCGACGGTCGACGTGAAGGTGAATCTTCCTGCCTCCTCCAGCCAGCCGCAGCCGCGTCCGGAAAAGCCAATTTATTTGTCGGTGAAAGCGGATAAATCCATGTTCCTGGGGAACGACCCTGTGACGGATGCCTCCGTTATTCCGGCGCTGGACCAGCTGACCGGCGGCAAGAAGGACACCACCGTCTTCTTCCGGGCGGACAAAACCGTCGACTACGAAACCATGATGAAGGTAATGGACACGCTGCATCAGGCGGGTTATCTGAAGATTGGGCTGGTCGGGGAAGAGAAAGCGGCCTCGAAGTGATAAAGAAGCTGGCGAAAGCCGGCTTTTTTTATGCCTGTCGGTTTATGCGTTTTTGTTGTCCGTCGGTGCGGTAGAGGGGGTGGTGGTCAGCGCGTCCTCATCGAGCGCAACGCAGGTGACGTTTGACGTACGGTACTCACCGGCTGACAGTTTGCGCGTCAGGCGCAGGGTGGCGACTTCTCTGGCAAGCAGATACTGATAGTTGGCCTCAAGACGTCCCAGCAGTTTCTCTTTCAGTTCTGGACGCTGTTCGATGATGGCGTTCATCACGGCGCCGTAAATTTCTTCTTTAACCTGTAACGGATAAATCTCGCGGCGATTCTGCCATTTCAGACGCACCAGCGTTGCCGGGATCGATACCAGGTCTTGTGTAATACGCGTCATCTCGGCATTTTTTGCATTTCTTAGCGCCTCGATATTTTGCTTTAAGATAAATTCATCACTTTTTTTATCATCTAAAGTCAAATAAACGTTATTGTCTTTAACTTCTTTCACGTTAATCTTCCCCCAGGGTATAAAAAATAGGGTTGTTTTTTTCTCGCGTAATTAGATTAAGCCAAATTTCATTGCCGGCCTCATTTATTTCCTTCGTTTTTTCAGCCATTATTTGACTTAGTTTCTGGGCATCTATTTCGCCTTCTGCCTGCAGGTCATTCAGCAGGTGGACGAAGGCTTCAATTTTTATAGCGCGAAATAAGCGGTCTTTTATATGGCGATCGTGCTCTTCCAGCAGCATATTACGGGATTTGCCAGTGTGAGAAACGCCAATTAATATATCAGGCTCGAAATCAGAGAGCTTTCTTTTCCCCTGAGTGAAACTGGCCTTTTTTTCTTCTTCCGTCGGTTGCTGTTCCACAGGCGTAATGTGGTACTTAGCCGGGACGAGATAGTCGGGCAGCATTTTTAATTTCCTTTAATTTCAACAGGGTGGGGTTGGTAAAGGCGTGAGATTCGTTGACAATATCATGAGGCAATTTTAAAATCAAAAAAAATGGAGCCAACCCATGAACAGCATCTTTTTTACGGTCATCACATTACTATTACTGACCGCTGGTGTGCTTTTATTGATGCAGGAGTTCAATAAAACGAAAGTGTCGAAAGACACCAGTGAACCGCCACAACCTGAACTGATGACAAAAGAGGAAGGAGAAGATCATTTCTCTGTTTTGATGAACTCCGTTACGCCTGTCTGGTACTGGCGGGTGAATCATGAATATATCGACTTCTTACACGCGACAATTAAGCGCATGAAAATGTCGGAAATTAATGACACGCCCGGTCTGTTTGAGGCGCAGCGTCGCTGTAGCGATCTGAATTCAGCGGTTTATAAATATTACGACAATATCAAAAAGCGCTGTCTTAACGGTGAGAAGGTCTCGTATTCCGACCTGGACGTATTAAACCTTCGCCAGTGTTTTCGCGAGTTTAGCCTGGAAGCCTACCCGGAGCTGGTGGCGCTGGTCTGGCCGGAGTATGCGCGTCCTGAGGTTAACCCGGACGACGTCTGAGTGGCGTACTGGTTAGTTCTTGCAAACAGTCAGCGCCGTTGAGATATACTGAGCGCTGGTTTCGTTTGCAGACAGGATTTTATGGAACGCTTCTTTGAAAACGCAATGTATGCCTCTCGCTGGCTGCTCGCACCCGTCTATTTCGGTCTTTCCCTGGCGCTGGTCGCCCTGACGATCAAGTTCTTCCAGGAGATTTTCCACGTATTGCCTAACATTTTCTCCGTGGCGGAAGCCGATTTAATTCTGGTTCTGCTGTCGCTGGTGGATATGACGCTGGTGGGTGGCTTACTGGTGATGGTGATGTTCTCCGGTTATGAGAACTTCGTCTCTCAGCTTGATATCGCCGAGCATAAAGAAAAGCTCAGCTGGCTGGGGAAAATGGACGCCTCGTCGCTGAAGAATAAAGTTGCGGCATCTATAGTGGCAATCTCCTCTATCCACCTGTTACGCGTGTTTATGGACGCGAAAAACGTCCCGGATAATAAGCTGATGTGGTATGTGATTATCCACCTGACGTTTGTGCTGTCGGCGTTTGTGATGGGGTATCTGGATAAGATCAGTAAGAAATAAGGTACACATTTCTCCCCTCACCCTAACCCTCTCTCGGTGGAAGGGTTAGGGTGAGGGGAGAAAGCATCGAACCACACTATTTATCCGACGACGCCTGCCACAAATTCAGTTCCCCGTCCGCCACGTGCTGGTCAATCTGCGTCAGTTCATCTTCCGTAAAGCGCAGATTACCCAGCGCCTGAACGTTCTCCTCCAGCTGTTCCGGGCGGCTCGCGCCAATCAGCACTGACGTCACGCGAGCATCTTTCAGCAGCCAGCTCAACGCCATCTGCGCCATCGTCTGCCCGCGCGCCTGCGCCATCTCATTAAGCAGACGAAGACTGTTCAGGTTAGCTTCCGTCAGCATTTTCTGCGTCAGGCCGCGCACTTTGTTCCCCTCGCGCTGCATGCGAGAACCTTCCGGAATACCGTTCAGGTATTTTCCGGTCAGCAGACCCTGCGCCAGCGGGGTAAAGGCAATACACCCCGTGCCGTTTGCTTCCAGCGTATCCAGCAAGCCGGTCTTATCGACCCAGCGGTTAAGCAGGTTATAGGACGGCTGGTGGATCAGCAGCGGGATCTTCCACTCGTGCAGCAGCGCGGCCATTTTTTGTGTGCGCTCGGTAGAGTAGGAGGAAATGCCCACGTACAGCGCTTTCCCACTCTGAACAGCATGAGCCAGCGCGGAGGCCGTCTCTTCCATTGGCGTATTTTCATCCACGCGGTGGGAATAGAAAATATCCACGTATTCGACGCCCATACGTTTCAGGCTCTGGTCGAGACTGGCGAGCAGATACTTGCGTGAGCCGCCTGAACCGTACGGGCCTGGCCACATGTCGTAACCGGCTTTAGTGGAGATAATCAGCTCGTCGCGATACCGGGCAAAGTCCTCACGCAGCAGGCGGCCAAAGTTCTCTTCCGCGCTTCCCGCAGGCGGGCCGTAGTTGTTGGCAAGATCGAAATGGGTAATCCCGAGATCGAAGGCTTTACGCAGCAGCGCGCGCTGGGAGTCAAGGGGCTGAACGTGGCCGAAGCTATGCCACAGGCCCAGCGACAGCGCGGGCAGGCGCAGGCCGCTCTTGCCACAGTAGCGGTACTGCATATTCTCGTAGCGGGTAGCGTCAGGGTACCAGGACATGATGTCTCCTTTTCTTATAGATGATTTTTTGAAACGTCGTTTTCATTCTGAACTTATCACATCATGTCGTGCGAAGATAAGGGTTAACGGTGGCTGTGCGACCTGTGAAGCCACGCTAACGAAAAATAATCACAAAAGGTTATAATTTCCCTGCACCCTGCCGATAACGAGAGTAGCACTCGCCTCTGGGCGAATTCACCCTCACGGCAAGGAAGACTTATGAATATGCTCCGTAATTTCACGATCCGTTTCGTCATGCTGACGATCCTCGGGATTTTTTGTTTAATGTGGGCGGGCGTCGGGCTGTACAGCACCTGGTCCCTGTCACGGGTATCAGACGGCAATGAAGTCGATCGCCAGTTGGTTAAACAGATGATGGTGCTCAGCCAGGGCAACGATCAGTATTTCCGCTTTGTGACCCGTCTGAGCCGCGCCATGGAGGTCAAAGCCGCTGGCGGCACGCCGGATTTGTCCTCTGCCCAACAGGCGCTGGACAACATGGGTAAGAAACTGGCCGAAATGAAGGCGATCTCGCCTGGCCCAATGGATGAGCAGGTCTCTGCGCAGGTGATCGGTGCCTGGCAGGCGCTGCTTGAACAGGGTGTGACGCCGCAAATGGAGCAGGCGAAGCAGGCGACCCTGGACGGCTACCGCCAGCAGGCCAACAACGTTACGCCGCCGCTAAGCCGTGCGTTCGGTGCCGCTGCCGAGAAGTTCAACAATGCCGCCGCGAAGACGCTCGACAGCACCCGCATGGTGGTCGACGGCCTGACCAGCATGACCCGCACGGTTATTATCGTCGCCACCATTATCGGCCTGCTGATCCTGCTCTTTACCGACCGCTACCTGGTGGCGATGCTGGTCAAACCGCTGGAGCGCATTCGCCAGCAGTTTCGCCAGATTGCCCAGGGCGATCTCAGCCAGCCCATTGCGCCTTTCGGCCGCAACTGCGTGGGACAGCTGGTGCCGCTGCTGAGCGCCATGCAGGACAGCCTGCGTGAAGCGGTCAGCACCATTCGCTCCGGCAGTGAGAATATCTGGCGCGGCGCGACGGAGATCTCCAGCGGCAACAACGATCTCTCTTCCCGTACCGAAGAGCAGGCTGCCGCGCTGGAAGAGACGGCGGCCAGCATGGAACAGCTGACCGCTACCGTGAAGCTGAACGCCGAAAGCGCGCGTCAGGCCAGCCAGCTTGCCGATGTGGCCTCAACCACCGCCAGCCGCGGCGGCTCGCTGGTGGAAGAGGTGGTCACCACCATGAGCGGTATTTCGGAAAGCTCGAAGAAAATTGCTGAAATCACCAACGTCATCAACAGCATTGCCTTCCAGACCAATATTCTGGCGCTCAATGCGGCCGTAGAAGCGGCGCGCGCGGGCGAGCAGGGGCGTGGATTCGCCGTGGTGGCGGGTGAAGTCCGCAACCTGGCAAGCCGAAGCGCCAATGCGGCAAAAGAAATTGAGGGTCTGATTACCGATTCCGTGACCCGCGTTGAGCAGGGTGCGCAGCTGGTGAGCGACACGGGCACCACCATGGATGCGATTTTGCGCGACGTGACGGAGGTGACGACCATTATGAAGCAAATCGCGTCGGCTTCTGAGGAGCAAAGTAAGGGCATTTCGCAGGTCGGGATTGCCATTACGCAGATGGACGGTGTCACCCAGCAGAACGCCTCGCTGGTCGAAGAGGTTTCCGCGGCAGCCGCAGCGCTGGAACGCCAGACCGAAGAGCTTCAGCGTTCGGTGCAGAAGTTCCGCCTGACGGCATAACACAACAGGCCGCCTGATGCGGCCTTACTTCTTTCTTTTCCCAGTGCTGTTAGTGCGTCGCTTCACCAATCAGCGCGCCCGTGCCGGCACCCACGGCCGCGCCTTTCAGCACGCTATTGCCCGTCACCGCAGCCGCGCCCGCGCCAACGACGGCGCCCACGGCACCGCCCTTACGTGCGTCTTTGCCTTTTTCGCCGTTTTTGAACATTGCCCCCGTGCCTGCGCCAACCACGGCACCGCCCACGGTTGATTTCAGATCTTTGCCCGTGGCTGCGCCAATAGCAGCACCTGCTACCGCGCCGGCGGCGGTTTTGTCGATAGCCATTCCCGAGGTGGAAAAAATGAGGGCGCTGATAACCAGCGTTGTTTTAATCAGTTTCATAACAGATCCTTTGTGACTGCTGTCAGTTGATACGGCGTTTCTCATTCTGAGGTGAGAAAAACGTCCAGATAGTGCCAGCAATAGCCACTCAACCTTTAGGCTAATCATGCCCTGGGCAAGGATCGCGGCTGCCGGGCGGGGAGCCGCCCGGCGAAACGTCACGCCTGACGTTTGTCTTCCGTATTGGTCTCGAAGTCGCTCGCCGCGTGGCGTTCGTGGAGCTGCTCGTTCAGCTCGCCGCTGGTGCGGTTAACGATGCGTCCGCGCTTAACGGCATGGCGATTCGCCACGTCCTTCGCCCAGCGCTGCACGTTGGTGTACTTCTCTGCATCCAGGAACTCGGCGGCGTTGTACACGCTGCCCAGCGCCACGCAGCCGAACCATGGCCAGATGGCGATGTCCGCGATGGTGTATTCCTCACCCGCCACGTAGCGACCGCGCGCCAGCTGTTTATCCAGCACGTCGAACAGGCGCTTGGCTTCCATGGTGAAGCGGTCAATCGCGTACTCGATTTTTACTGGCGCATAGTTGTAGAAGTGACCAAAACCGCCGCCGAGGAACGGTGCCGCGCCCTGGAGCCAAAACAGCCAGTTCAGCGTCTCGGTGCGTCCCGCCGGATCTTTCGGCAGGAAGTGACCGAATTTCTCCGCCAGATAGAGCAGGATATTGCCGGATTCAAAGACGCGCGTTGGCGGGTTCGTGGAGTGGTCACGCAGCGCCGGTATTTTCGAGTTCGGGTTCACGTCGACAAACCCGCTGGAGAACTGGTCGCCCTCGCCGATGCGGATCAACCACGCATCGTATTCCGCGCCCGTCACGCCCAGCGCCAGCAGCTCTTCGAGCATGATGGTCACCTTCTGGCCGTTCGGTGTGCCCAGCGAGTAGAGCTGCAGCGGGTGAGAGCCGACAGGAAGATCTTTCTCATGCGTTGCGCCGGAAATTGGACGGTTGATGTTGGCGAACGCGCCGCCGCCGTTCTTTTTCCATTCCCATACTTTTGGTGGCTGATACGTGTTGTCTGACATGTTGACCTGCCTTTTTAGTGATGTGTTGAGGCAGTGTAGCAGGAGATTTGTGAAGCGTTTAACGTTGTGAGCGCAAGCAATTAACCGCTATTCCTTCTGCTGCTTATATATATCAAATCCGGCATAAGCTTAATCGAAAATCGCATTTTCATAATTAATGCGTAAACCGCTAAAGCTGAATATGATGCTTCAACATAAATAAAAGATGCAGTAATAAACACTTTATAAGGCAAGGAGTTAGTGAGATGCGCAAGCTTCTGTTATCGGCAGTGGTCGTTTCGCTCGCGTTAGGCCTGGCGGGCTGTGATGATGCGAAAAATAAAGAGACAAATTCGGCCGCGGCGGCAAAAAGCGACGCGCCAAAAGAGGGCGGTTCGCTCATTATCGGGATTACCTCCGGCGACCCGTTAGCCGTTAATCCGCTCTACGCCAGCGACCGCACAACATTAACCATCATGCAGGCGCTTTATGCCCCGCTGTACAGCTTTAATAACGGCAACATTGAGTGGGGCCTGGCGGAAAGCTTGACGCCTTCTGCCGACAACCTGAGCTATACCCTGACGCTAAAACCCAACCTAAAATGGCAAGACGGACAGCCGCTGACGGCGGATGACGTGGTCTTCACCTTCAATAAGCTGCTGGATGCCAAACAGCACAGCTTTTTCCGCAGCATGTTTACCTACGGCGGCAAGCCTGTTGAAGTGAGCAAGGTTGATGAGCGCACCGTTAAGTTCACCTTACCGCAGGTCAGCGCGGCCTTTACCGGCACCCTGGTGCAGATCTACCCGATCCCGCAGCACGTGTTCGCCGGTGAAGGCGACCTGGAAAAGAGCACCAAAAACGATGCGCCGGTCGGTTCCGGGCCGTTCAAATTTAAAGAGTATCGCGCCGGTCAGTATTACGCCCTTACGCGCTTCGACGATTACTGGAACGGCAAACCGAAGCTCGATTCCGTCACCTACCGTTTCGCCAAAGACAGCAACGCCGCCAACCTGGCGCTGCAAAACGGTGAAATCAACCTCAAGATGGTTGACCCGCAGGATGTGAACCGCCTGAAAAATACCGGGAAATTTGACTTCGTGGTCTATCCGGAAGGCCGTCTGGCCTATATGACGTTCAACCAGAACGTGGCGGTGATGAAGAGCAAAGCGCTGCGTCAGGCCATCGCGTACGCCATCAACAAAGACGAGCTAACCCAGACCGCGTTTACCTCGCTGGACTACGCTAAACCGGCAACCTCGTTCCTGACGCCAGATACGCTTTACAAGACGGATGACGTTGAACAGTACAAATTCGATCTGCAAAAAGCCAAAGACCTGCTGAAGACGTCCGGCGCGCCGGATAATCTCAAGCTACGCCTGGCGTATGTGAACACCAACAAAACCCAGGAGAGCATGGCGCTCTACATTCAGCAGGCGCTGAAGGGCATTGGGGTGAACGTGGAGCTGATGCCGCTGGACTCCAACGCCATGTCTCAGCGCAGTCTTGATATGAACAACACCGCGTGGGAACTGAACCTGGGCGGCTACATTATGGGAGCAGAGCCGGACGGTTACAAATCGCTATTCATGAGCAACGAAGCCTATAACTACGCGCACTACAAAAATCCGCAGTTTGATGCCCTGTGGGATAAAGGTGCCGTGGAAACCGACGCCGCGAAACGTGCCGATATCTACAAGCAAATTCAGCAGACCGTGGCGAACGAGATGACCTACTACCCGATCGCCTACACCAATGCGACCGTCGCCGTGGATAAACGCTTCGGCGGCACGAAGGAAGCGGAGCCGAAGCCGGTTTATCTGTTCCAGGATCTGTCAAAAATTTATCAAAAATAGGCTGTTGCCCCGGTCGTAAGATCGGGGCCTTTTAAGGGCACGTCGTGAACACACTCCTCACGCGTCGGCTGCTGCAGCTGCTGCCGATGCTTTTCTTTATTTCGCTGGTGGCGTTTTTGCTGGTCAAGCTCGCGCCCGGCGACCCCGTGGCCGCGTACATCACGCCGCGTATGGCGCCGGAAGATATTGAGCGAATTCGCCAGAGCCTGGGGCTGGATAAGCCGCTGGTCACGCAGTACGTCTTGTGGCTGAAAAGCGTCCTGCAGGGCGATCTCGGCTATTCGTTGATTTACCACCGCCCGGTGCTGGAGATGATCGGCGAACGCATTCCGGCCACGCTGGGGCTGATGGGGGCGTCGCTGCTGATGGCTATCGTGCTGGCGATCCCGCTGGGGCTGCTGGCGGGGGCATTTAAGCACCGCTGGCTGGATCACCTGTTGAACCTGTTTGCCTATATCGGCATCTCGGTACCGATTTTCTGGTTCGGCATTTTGCTCATCACCGTTTTTGCCGTGCAGCTTAACTGGTTCCCCAGCATGGGGATGCGCACCATCGGCATGGAGGATAACGGGCTGGATCTGCTGCGCCACGGCGTGCTGCCGTGTATTGCGCTCACGTTCTATAACCTCTCCAGCTACGTGCGCTACATCCGCTCTAACACCATCTCGCAGCTCTCCGCCGACTACGTGCAGACCCAGCTTGCCTACGGCGCCACGCGTTCCAGCATTCTGTTCCGCCACGTGCTGAAAAACGTGCTGCTGCCGGTGATTACCCTGTTCGGATTGTCGTTCGGTGAGCTGATTGTGGGGGCCTATGTGACGGAAAGCGTTTTCTCGTGGCCGGGGATGGGGCTGCTCGGGATCCAGTCGATCGCCTCGCTGGACTACCCGCTGATCATGGCGATCATCATGCTTTCGTCGATGATGCTGATCGTCGGCAACCTGATCGCCGATCTGCTTTATCGTTTCGCCGATCCCCGCATTCGTACGCTGAGGTAACCCGGATGAGCAGACGCTGGCAGCAGGTTCGTCACCAGCTGCGCCGCAACCGTCCGGCGCAGTTCTCCCTGTTTGTGCTTTTTATTTTCGTTGTCGCCGCGCTCTGTGCGGGGTTAAGTCCGTACGATCCGGATCGGATGGCGCTCGGCGCGCGCACGTTGCCGCCGGATGCCGCGCACTGGTTCGGCACCGACGAATACGGGCGCGACTACTTTACCCGCGCGCTGTACGGCGGCCAGATCTCCCTGATGGTCGGTTTTCTTGCCATGCTCTTTTCCACGCTTATCGGCACGGTGGTAGGAACGGTGAGCGGCTATTTTGGCGGCTGGCTGGATAACCTGATGATGCGCGCCGTGGATATCCTGATGGCCATTCCGGCCTTCTTCCTGCTGCTGGTGGTGAATGCTTACCTCAAGCCGGGCGTGGATAACATCATTCTGATTATCAGCCTGCTGACGTGGATGAACATGTCGCGTCTGGTGCGTGCTGAAACCCTATCGGTGAAAGAGCGCGAGTACGTGCTTTATGCCCGCGCGTCGGGAGCGCATCCGCTGCGTATTATCGTGCGCCACATCATTCCCGGCGTGCTGCCGACCATTATCGTGGCCGCCACGCTGAATATCGCCTCGGCCATTCTTATGGAGTCGACGCTCAGCTTCTTAGGGCTCGGCGTGCAGGCACCGGCGGCGTCGTGGGGAAGCATGCTCAACAACGCCCAGTCTTATATTGGCGAAGCGTCGTGGCTGGCGATGTTCCCCGGCATTCTGATCCTGCTGACGGTGTTCAGCTTTAACGTGCTGGGCGATGTGTTCCGTACCGCCTTTGAGCCGGGAGCAAATCGCGATGAGTAACTTATTAGCGCTTGAGAACCTGCAAACCACGTTCCGCACCCGCGAGGGCGAGGTTCAGGCGGTGCGTGGCGTGAGCTTTCAGGTTCAGCCGGGGGAACTCGTCGGTATCGTCGGCGAGTCGGGCTGCGGGAAAAGCGTCACCTGTAAGTCGATTATCCAGCTTCTGGGGAGCAACGGACGGATAACCGGCGGCAGCATTCGCTTCCAGAATGAGGACCTGGCGCAGAAAACGCCCGCGCAGATGCGTGCCATTCGCGGCAACGAGATCGCGATGATTTTTCAGGATCCGATGACCGCCCTGAACCCGGTGCTCACTATCGGCAAGCAGATGTCTGAGATCCTGGTGCGAAATAAAAAACTGTCGAAAAAAGCGGCCAAAGCGGCAGCAATAGCCATGCTGGATCAGGTGGGCATTGCTGAAGCGGAACGCCGATACGACCAGTATCCCCACGAGTTCAGCGGTGGAATGCGCCAGCGCGTGATGATCGCTATTGCGCTCTCCTGCCATCCGAAGCTTCTTATTGCCGATGAGCCGACCACCGCGCTGGACGTGACCATTCAGGCGCAGATCCTGCGCCTGCTGAAAAGTCTGCAACAGCAGACCCGGACCGCGATTTTGCTGATCACCCACGATCTCGGCGTGGTGGCGCAGGTCTGCAGCCGCGTGGTGGTGATGTACGGCGGGCTGGTGATGGAGGAGGGGAGCGTGGAGGACATTTTTTATCGCCCTGCGCATCCTTACACCCAGGGTCTGCTGGCCTCGCTGCCGCGCCCGGATGAGGTGAATCAACGTTTATCGCCCATTGAAGGTTCGCCGCCCGGCCTGCTTAACCCGCCGCCGGGCTGTCCATTTGCGGAACGCTGCCCGAAGCGCATGCCCCAGTGTGAACGGCAACCCGTATTTTACACCGCCGGAGAGGGCCATCGCGCCGCCTGCTGGCTATGGGCCGAGGAGATTCAGGCATGAGTGAACAACAGGCGCCATTAGTGAGCGTGCGCGATCTGCGCAAGCACTATCCGCTCAACGGCGGTTTGCTGCGTAAAGGCGTGGCCGTGAAGGCGGTTGATGGCGTGAGCTTTGATATCCAGCCTGGCGAGACGTTTGGCCTGGTGGGGGAGTCCGGCTGCGGAAAATCCACCCTCGGGCGCGCCATACTGCGCCTTTTCGATATCACCGCGGGCGAGATCCACTTTGCCGGACAGGCAATCGCCCACGCCCGAGAAAGAGAGCTCAAGCCGCTGCGTAAGCGGATGCAGGCAATTTTTCAGGATCCTTACTCCTCGCTCAACCCCGGTATGACGGTGCGACAGCTGGTGGCCGAACCGATGCAGATCCACGGCTACAGCCGCGAAGAACAGCGAGAACGTACGGAAACGCTGCTCTACAAAGTGGGGCTGAAGCACGAACACCTTGAACGGTTCCCGCATGAGTTCAGCGGCGGGCAGCGTCAGCGCATCAGTATTGCCCGCGCGTTGTCCGTGCATCCTGAATTTGTGCTGTGCGATGAGCCGCTCTCGGCGCTGGACGTATCGGTGCAGGCGCAGGTGGTGAATATTTTGCAGGACCTGCAGCAGGAGTTGGGTCTAACCTATCTGTTTATCGCCCACGATCTCTCCATGGTGCGCCATATCTCCAGCCGCATTGGGGTGATGTATCTCGGCAAACTGGTAGAGGTGGCCCCGGCTAATGAACTGTATCAGCGCCCGGCACACCCTTACACCCGCGCGCTGCTGGCGGCGGTTCCCCAGCCCGATCCGCGCATCCGCAATCTCGAAGACGCCACCCTGCGCGGCGACATTCCAGGCCCCACGTCCGCGCTGCCGGGCTGTAAGTTCTGCAGCCGCTGCCCGCACGCCATGCCGGTTTGCCAGACGCAGGAGCCTGCGATGCAGGAGATTGCGCCAGGGCATTTCGCGGCATGCTGGCTGTTTTAAATGTTATTCACGCGTCGCGCAGGTGTATGATAAACGCTCCTCTGTCAGGTTAATTACAACGTGCAGACGACGACAACCCATAAAAAATTGCCGCCTGCCTGTTTTAGGTTGGATACATGCGTAAAGGAAAGTTAAGCAGTGATGCGCCATTCGGGACGTTGTTAGGCTATGCGCCGGGTGGCGTGGCGATTTACTCATCGAATTACGGCAGTCTGGATCCGCGAAAATACCCGGAAGACGCGGATTTCCGCAGCTATATCGGCAACGAATACATGGGCCACAAGTGGCAGTGCGTTGAGTTCGCCCGCCGTTTCCTGTTCCTCAACTATGGCTTCGTGTTTACCGATGTCGGCATGGCGTGGGAGATCTTCTCCCTGCGCTTTTTGCGCCAGGTGGTGAACGATAACATTCTGCCCCTTCAGGCTTTTGCCAACGGCTCGAAGCGCGCGCCGCGCGCCGGGGCGCTGCTGATCTGGCAAAAAGGCGGCGAGTTTCATGAGACCGGCCACGTTGCGGTGATCACCCAGCTTCTGGACGATAAGGTGCGAATTGCGGAGCAGAACGTTATTCACTCCCCGCTGCCGCTCGGACAGCAGTGGACGCGCGAGCTGCGCATGACCGTGGAGAATGGCTGCTATACCCTTCATGACACCTTCAGCGATACCGAAATTCTCGGCTGGATGATCCAGACGGACGACACGGAGCACAGCATTACCCAGCCTGAACCGGACGGTGAACTGCTGAAAATCCGCGGCGCGCGGCTGAAAAACAAACGTCAGTTCGACGGAAAATGGCTAAACGAAAATGACGCGCTGCAGCAGGCGTATGTCCGCGCCAACGGCCACGTGATCAACAAGGATCCCTGCCAGTACTTCACCATTACCGAAAGCGCCGAGCAGGAGCTGATCAAGGCCACCAACGAACTGCACCTGATGTACCTGCACGCCACCGACAAAGTGCTGAAAGACGACAGCCTGCTGGCGCTGTTCGACATCCCGAAAATCCTCTGGCCGCGCCTGCGCCTCTCCTGGCAGTGGCGTCGCCACCATATGATCACCGGTCGTATGGATTTCTGCATGGATGAGCGCGGGATTAAGGTCTACGAGTACAACGCCGACTCCGCCTCCTGCCATACCGAGGGCGGGCTTATCCTTGAGGAGTGGGTGAAAAACGGCTATCGCGGCAACGGGCACAACCCGGCGGAAGGGCTGCTGGAAGAGCTGACCGGCGCATGGAAGCACAGCCACGCCCGGCCGTTCGTCCACATCATGCAGGACAACGATGTCGAAGAGGACTATCACGCGCTCTTTATTCAGCGCTCGCTGATGCAGGCCGGGTTCGAGACCAAAATCCTGCACGGGCTGGAGGCGCTGAGCTGGGATGGCGCCGGACAGCTGATTGACGACGAAGGTCGCCACGTCAACTGCGTGTGGAAAACCTGGGCGTGGGAGACGGCGATAGAGCAGATCCGCGAGGTAAGCGAAACCGAATATGCCGCCGTGCCGATCCGCACCGGACATCCTGAAGGCGAAGTGCGCCTGATTGACGTCCTGCTGCGTCCGGAGGTGCTGGTCTTTGAACCGCTGTGGACCGTTATTCCCGGCAACAAGGCGATTCTTCCGGTCCTGTGGCAGCTGTTCCCGAACCACCGTTACCTGCTGGATACCGATTTTGAGGTGAACGACCTGCTGAAGCAGACCGGATACGCCGTCAAGCCGATTGCCGGACGCTGCGGCAGCAATATCGATCTCATCAGCGCCCAGGACGAGCTGCTGGATAAATCCAGCGGCAAGTTTGTTGACCGCAAAAATATCTACCAGCAGCTGTGGTGCCTGCCAAACGTGGACGGCAAGTACATTCAGGTCTGTACCTTTACCGTGGGCGGAAACTACGGCGGGACCTGCCTGCGCGGTGATGACTCGCTGGTGGTGAAAAAAGAGAGCGATATCGAGCCGCTGATTGTACTGAAGGATAAGTAACGAGCATCTGCGCTAAAAAAGCCCCCGCAGGGTATTCTCTGTGGGGGCTTTTTGTTACTGCGCTTCCTCGTCCTGCTGCGCGCTGGTTTTCAATTCAATGATGCGTCCAATCTGGTCATGATAAACCGTCAGCAGGTTGTGCTGGCTCATCTCCGAGATGAGCTGCGGTGAGACGTTAAAGCTGCGGGCAAGTTCGTCATGATGCAACAAGCCAGGCTGACGTCGTCTTACGTTCGCGCGGCGGCGGTTGTACTGATACCACAAAATCAGCAGCCAGCCGTTGAGCGCGGCGAACAGCAAATAGATCAACACCGTATTAAAGGAGGCAATAATCACGCTCCACCGGTGGTCGCTCTCCTCGGTTAACTGCATCCACAGCCTGGCATACAGGAAGAACAGAAACCCGCCCCACGCCACCACGGTTAACGCGGCATCAAAAAGTCGTGGCAGCAACCGATGTTCAGTCAAAATTAAGGTATTTTCGTTCATTGAAGGCTTCCTTTTCCCCGGTCCGGACTGATCCAGCGCGCGCGGGCGCGCTGACGTTTAAGCATGACTTTTGGAAATGCGACGAGGGTGGTGAACAGACCAATCATCCAGTAGACCATCGGGAACCAAATCACCCAGAAAAGCGAGCTGGCCACCTTGCGCTCATAGCGCCGCTCGATGTACAAGCTGACCAGGAACTGCAGCAGGCACATCACGCCCAGCAGCAGCCCGGTAAACGCCGGGGGAAACAGGGTTTCAACGGTCAGCCTGGCGGGAATGGGCGCGACGTGGCTGATGATGTACAGCAGCACCGTTATCGCATACGCGAAGGCCCACAGCGTTGACAGCGCGTACTCCAGAAACAGGGGCCACATGCGGTGATGCTCCCAGCGCACCATCTTGCGCAGGTTGACCAGAAATACCTCCGCGCCGCCCTGTGCCCAGCGCAGGCGCTGCTTCCACAGGCCCTTCAGCGTCTCCGGCATCAGGATCCAGCACAGCGCCCGCGGCTCGAAAAAGATATCCCAGTGGCGCAGCTGGAGCTTCCAGCTGATGTCGATGTCTTCGGTGATCATGTCCGGGCTCCAGTACCCGACGTCCGCCAGCGCCTGTCGGCGAAAGGCGGCGATGACGCCGGAGACGGTAAAGACCCGGCCATAGATCCGCTGCGTCCGCTTGATGAGCCCAATGATGGACGAAAACTCGCCAACCTGAATGCGGCCAATCAGCGTGGAGCGCGTGCGAATGCGCGGGTTCCCGGTAACCGCTCCGACATGGGGATACTGAATCAGCGGCGCGACCAGATAGGCCGCGGTGTCGCGGTCGAGCAGAGCGTCGCCGTCAATGCAGACCAGCAGATCGCCCCGGGCCGCCGCCGCCCCGGCTTTGAGCGCCACGGCTTTTCCCTGGTTCTCCGCGAGGTTAATCACCCGCAGGCGCGGCTGCTCCAGCGCCAGCTGCTGCAGCACCTGCGCGGTGTTATCAGACGAGCCGTCGTTGATGGCGATCACTTCAATATTCTCGTATCGCTGAGCCAGCGCGGCGCTGATGGTCTCTCTGGCGTTTCTTTCCTCATTGAAGCAGGGGATCAGAATTGAGATGAGCGGCTCGCCGGCGAGCGTCGGGGCGGGCGTGTCTTTATCCCACGACCAGCGGCGTTCAAGCTGAAACCAGAAATAGAGGCCGCCGGTGACCCAGAGCACGGACATAAACAGCGGCCAGAAGAAGACAAAATCCAGAATCAGCTCGCCGGTAAAGAGGGCGGCCACCCCTAACGGCAGCCCGAATACCAGACACAAAATTGAAAAGGCGATTATGCGATCAGTCATTGTCAGGGTACCAGTAGGAAGAAAAGACGGGCCTGATGCGCGAGATATCAGGCTGGTTATTGATGAAATCGTCAGGGTAGTAGCCGTAGTTTTTGATGCCGTTCAGCTGGAGGACGCGCATCCACGCCGCAAGCTGACTGTCGGAGACGGCGCGCTGCGGCTTCTGCTCCCAGTCTCTGGCCTGCAGCTCGAAAATGGTTTTATCCAGCGCGCCGGGCCGCGCGGCGACGGCCTTGATCAAACGCGTCAGCCAGGCATTGCTCTCGTTCGCCGGAACGGACTCCATCAGCGGCATTGCCATGGGCACCGTCCAGTCATAGGCCGCCAGAAAATCATCGAGATTCTGCGCAAACCACGCTTCGCTTTCGGGCTGCAGAATGGGAAGGACGAACATATTGCGCGCGGTTTTTGTCTGCGGGCCGCGGATGTGCTTCACCGCCTGGCTCAGAGCGCGGGTAAATCCGATAAGCCTCCGGCTTTTCTGGCGCGTCGTGTCCTGCCCGGCAGCGTCAACGTCCGTCAGTACCGCATCGTCATGGAACAGGATCCCGTTGAAGCTGGCATGGCGGGCCAGATCTTCATAGATTTCCGTCACCTGCAGGCGAACCTGCGGGTCCCACGGTGAAAGCCTGATGTAGGGCTCATTGGCCTCGCGCAGCTGGCCGGTTCGATTGTCCCGGCGCTGCACGCGCGGCAGGGCAGGATCGAGATCGAACGAGAGCACCGGCATCCACGCATAGACCTTCACCCCCGCGCGGGTTTGCAGCTGCCAGGATACGAAGTTAAAGAGATCGGCCCGGACCGGAAGCCGGCGGTTGGGGAAATAGAGCGCCCTGATCCTGCCATCGCCCTGCGGGTCGGCAAACGCCTGCAGGAAGACGTGGCTGATTTTCATGTCGTAGACCCGCTGGATCAGCCTGTTGATGTTTTGGGTCTGCTGAGCCGGATCGGGATCGTAGACGTAGTCGAGATCGACGTGCATCACGCGCACGGGATCGTGCTCCTGAACCCGGCTGACCGAACTGGCAAACGCTTTGAGCGAGGGGTTGCCGGCGATCAGCAAACGGGGAATGCTACCGAGATTGCGCACGTCACCCAGCCCGTCCTCCAGGGTAAAGGCCAGCCGGTAGCCCTGCTGCCTGGCGATGGCGAGCGACGTACCGCTGGCGGCGCCGTAAGGCCAGACCCAGGCGCGCGGCGCTTTGCCCGTCACCTGCGCGATTTTCTCCGTCACCTTGCGGACGTCATCGCCGATCCGCTGGCTGAACTGCTGGTCAGTTTCATAGCGCCCCGTCGCTTTATCATAAAAGCGGTTGGCGATGGCCGGTTCCCGGCTGCCCTGCGGGTTGGCGACGATGCCGTAATGCGAGGCCCAGGTATGCGATCCGATCTCAACCAGCGGAGACTGGCTGAGCTCGCGCACCATGTCCCAGGTCGCGAAGCGATCCCGGGGCGTCATCAGGCCGCCAAAGTTCACCTTCTGGTTTGCTGGCGTATCCACCCAGCTGCCCACCGGTGCCCAGAGCGCAGGCACGTTCCAGGCCTTAAGCAGCGGCCAGACGCGGGTGTAGAAGCTGCTGTAGCCGTCGTCAAAGCTGAGCAGAACGGCTTTCGGCGGCAGCGATTTTTTGCCGTCATGCGCGTCCAGAATGTCCTGCACGCTGATGGCGTGATAGCCGTTGTGCAGAAGCCAGCTAATCTGCTCGTTTAGCGCGCTGGTGCGCACGGAGAGGTAGCGCTGATCGGCGGCATCGTCTTCGACGTCGTGGTAGGCCAGCACCAGAAACTGGTTCTGCGGCCAGGGTTTGCTCGCCTTCGGCTGCGGCCGCTCGCTGGGCGCAACGAACGAGATCGCCTGCGCCCAGACGCTCGCGCTGAGGCAGAGCCAGCCGATGAGGATCAGGCTCACGGAAAAACGTGTGTTCAGCATATTCATCCTTAAAAGCGTAAAGTCGCGTCAAGCGTGACGGAGAGGTTGCTCTCGCGTTTGCCGTCGTAAGGGCGTTTATCCCAGTTCAGCATCACGCCGGTATCAATGACGTTATTCCACTGGACGCGTTGCCCGTAGCCCAGCAGGGCGATGGCGCCAACGGACTGGTTTTTCTGCCAGTAGCTGCCGCCTCCCGCCACCAGCTGCTGGCTCCAGAGGGTGTCGTAATGGCGGTACATCTCATGGTCCACGGACAGGGCGGCCGTCACGGACAGATCCCGCGCCGGGTTGTAATAGAGCGTGTCCCGCGGGCTGTTTTTACTGGCGGCGATCCCCGGTTCAAGATCCAGCGTCAGGGTCGGGGTCTGCCAGAGACGCTCCTTACCCGTAAGGGTGTATTCCTGTCGGCGATTATGGTCTGAGAATCGGCTGACGGCGGCGCTGAACTGGTACTCACGGCGCTCGTTTTGATACCAGCGGATCCCGCCTTCACCCCGGTTGGCGCTGATTCCGTTGCGTAATGCCCGTAGCGGCGCGGTGCGGGATAAGCGTTCAAGGCTGCCGCTGACCTGCCAGTTATCATTGAGAAAGTACGTGGTTGAGAGGCGAGCACCCGGCTTGTTTTCACCGTGATAGCGGTTGCTGGATACCTCGGCTTCGAGCTGAAGGTCGCGAGGACGCCACTCGACGCCGCCCAGGAGGTGACGGCTGGTGCCTTTGCCTTCATCGAAATTACCTTGCGCATAGCGGGTACCCGCAAACAGCCGCCAGCTATCCGCTACCGGTGGACCATAGAGCGTGGCATCCCCGTTCAGGTCGTGCGTCCCGCTGATGGGGTTATCGGAGTGCAAGCCCTTGCTCGCGTTAAGGCGCAGCTCGGACATGTGATGCACCGTTCTGAGCCTGTCCAGACGCCTGGCGCTGCGAGCAACGGGCGCGCGGGCAAGCACGTCGTCGGCCAGTAAATCCATCTGGCGCCACTCCTGCAGATCCATGGCGACGTAAGCCTGCTGCTGTTCCAGCTCCAGATTAGATGGCTCCAGCGCCTCCGCCCTTTTTAACGTTTGCTCGGCCGCGCGCGGCTGGCCCCGCGCCTGAAGCAGGGTGGCATAGTCAATCTGCAGCCCCTGATTGCCCGGCGCCGTTGTGGCCAGACGGTGCGCCAGCTTATCCGCATCCGGCAGGGCGTTGGTTGAGAGCAAATAGTTAAATTTGAGCGACTGCCCGGTAAGCCACCGATCGTTGGGCTGCGGAGTGGGCGAGCCGAAATCGTAGCGGGTCCACGGAACGCTGCGGGTCTGGCGCTCTACGTACTGGCGAGCGGCCTGATACTGCCCCATGTCCAGCCAGGCGTAGAAAAGCGCATGCTCCTCGTCCTGCGGATCGGCGGCGTATTGCGGATAGCGTTGCAGCAGCGAGAAGGCGGCAGTGGCGTTTTTCTCCTGCAGATACGCGGAGATCGCCCAGCCGATGGCCCAGCCCGGCACCGGATGCTGCGCCTCCGTCAGCGCCTGATATTCACGGATGACCTGCGGGTAATCGCCATGCGCGTACAGCGCACCCAGCCTGTCGATACGGGCGAGGACGATGTCTTCCGCTGCCTGCGGTTCGTGTTGCCAGCGTGAGAGCAGGGCGTCGTAACGATTCAGTGCCGTTTGCGCCAGCTGCAGGCGCTCCTTTTCCGTTCTGCCAGGCACGTCGGCAAGGCGAACCCATTCTGCGGCGGCATTAAGCTCCAGACGGCGGCGCTGCGCGGGGGTCAGCGTTACCCTTTGTGACAGCATCAGCGCGGGAGTGCTCACCCGGTTATCCGTTAGCGCGTCAATCAGCTCGCTAAGGAGCGCGTTATTCTCCGGCGCGAGGGTCAGCGCGCGCGTGTCCGCTAAAAGCCGATCCCAGCTTTTTCCCTGGCGTAACCAGACGTACGAAAGCGTCTGAAGATGCGCCGGAGAGGGATCCTCTTTCACCAGCTGGCGGGCTTCCTGTAGAGCGAGCGTATCCATGCGGGCATCGGCCAGAGTTTTGATATGGCCGATACGATAATCGTCATTATATGGCGCAAGGCTACGCGCCTCTTTCCAGAGCGATAAGGCAGGCTGCCACGCTTTTTGATCTCTTCTGGACTGTGCGACAGCCGCAACGCCGCGAGCGGGCAGCGGCATATAAATGCCATAGCGCTGCCAGAGCTGAATCACCTCGTCATTACGACCTGCCCACGCAGCCACCTGTAACCAGTCCGCCACTTGCTCGGGCGTCAGGGCATGCTGTTGCTGATACCGCTGAAGATAATTGAGAAACGGCGTGTAATTACCGTTACGTGCCTGTTGAATCTGTTGCTCATAAACGGATTCCGTTGCCTGAACGAGAACAGGAAACAGAAATAGCAGAAACAATAATCCTGGGGCGCGATAAAAGAATAACGTATTGAAGCGAAGCGATCTTTCCATATCTATTTGCCATTTGTTTATCATGAATCCATTGCATAACACGGCCGCCTTTTAACTCTGCGTTAAAGGCCATAAATGAGAACATTAAATCTGAATGCAGTAACGTTATGGGGTACTTACTTTAAGGTAATTATGGAACCTCCTCTTTGGGAACTGGGTGGAAGGTAATGTACACCTGATATGTTGCCGGATAAATATGGTGAAAAGCAGAGGGGTAGTTTTGGGATAATTCTGGAATGAGATGTCTTTTGTGATTATTTTGAATTGAATATGTATTTGTAACTATTTGATATTAATGTGTTTTATTTATGTCTTTTTGAGTTTGCTTATATTCCTGGCGAGGTTTTATTGTAGCAATTAAAGTACTTTCTGGTGCATGTTTGGGAAGTTTCATGACAAAAAGTCTTAATGTTCAGTGAAGTGACTTTTCTGCGATTGTTTTTTATTTATAATTAACGCCAGCCATTGAATGAAAGTCTACAGGAAGTCTTACTCATCAATGTCTGTATTGAGGGATGTTCAACGCCAGAATACATATTGTCGTTAATATTACAGCGCTATAAAACGAAGGCGGCCTTCTTTCTGAAGGTGCGTTCTTGCTTTAATCTAAAAGGGATGGTTAGTGGCAACTTCAATAGTGTTAGTGACCCAGGATCGCTATCTTGTCAGGGGGATGAGGCTATTTTTCCCGGATATTATCCTGCTCGACTCGATTGACAGAAACATATTTGATAACGGTGCAGATGAATATTCTGTGTTGATTGATAGCCGTTCTCCGCTCCGTTTATATGATTACCTGATACGCCATCCGGCCAGAACAAAAAAAACGATCTGCTGCGTTATGCTGGATATGCGACATCGCGAGGAGAATCTACTCAGTATGAAGTTGTTTATGAACACGTCGCTTACGGCGCCGGATATGGCATCGTTATTTAACCTGGTGCTCAATATGAAGGGCAGGCGTCTGACCACCAAGTGGCTGCTTAACTTACGGCTTGGCACGCACGAAGCGATCATGCTGCGGTTGTTGAGGGCAGGGATGTCGATGGAAGCGATTGCCGATGAACTGAACACGTCGGTGAAGAGCCTCTATCGCAAACGGACGGCGCTGTCGGAACGCCTGGGGGCGGAGAACTTCAACGAGGCGTGTTTGTTTATCTTTAAAAACAAACTGCTGGATGCGGTTGGGAACGATCCCTGAATTCCTGAGAGCCTAAAAGCAAAAACCCGCCACAAGGGCGGGTTCTTTTACTGGAAATAATTCAGAACGACCAGCGCAGATTAGCGTTAACCGAGTTGACGCGGGTATCCGCACCATATTGCCCCTGATAACCCACATCCAGCGTCGCAGCACGTGACAGCTGTACGCTCACGCCGATATCACCCACCATCACGTCCTCATCCACGGCCTGCCCTTGAGTAATGAACGCGTCGCTGCCCGCAAACGCCATGCGCGAAGAGGTATTCTTATCGCCATAGGCGTGCTGCCAGCCCAACGAACCGTAGAGGTTCACGTTCTTCGGCAGCTCGGTCACACCGCGCACCCCGAGGGTGGAGTAGAAGGTGTTCATCGTTTCGTTACTTACGCTCAGCGCGGCGGCACCGCCGTCTTCCCTGAAGCTGTCGGTATGCAGTCGAATGTACGATAAATTGACGAACGGCTCGATATTCATTTCAGGCTGGCCGAAGCGGTAACCCGCTTCGGTGAACGCCAGCAGCGAGTTGGCGTCGTAATCCGACTTCAGCCGATCCGAGAAGCCGCTGAAATCAACGCTGCGCTCGCCTTCGATCTTGTGCCAGGTGTAACCCAGCGCGCCGCGAAGGGAGAACGCATCCTGTTGACCCGCCGCATACAGGCCAAGGTGGTAGTTATCGGTATCCGTTGAGGAACGACGGCTGTCGACGTCGTAATCACCGCGGCTGTAGCCGAAGTAGCCACCGACACGCACGTTATGATCCGCCAGCTTGCGATCTGCTCCCAGCAGGAAGCCGGTGGTGTTGCCGTCCAGCTTGCCCACGTTACCGTCGCCGTCGTTTCGGCTCCAGGAGCTGAAGGTCTGGCCCCAGACGCCATTGTTTTGCGGCTCCGGCTGCTGCACCAGCGACATCGCTAACGGTGGTATCGGCAGGCTATCGTTATCAAACGCGCGCTGCATACGCTGGTTTAAGACGTTAAACACCTGCCCGCTGCCGGCGATCAGGTTGGACTGCATTGACGGATAAACTTCACCGGACAGCTGGTTGAACGCCTCGCGCGCTTCCGGCGCGCTGAGTACCAGCAGCGAGTTATATAGCGCCAGAGACGGGCCGCTTTGCGTCAGGGTGGAGAGCGCGCCGGCGGTATTCCATTGGTTGCTGCTTTTGGCGACGGTCTGGAAAATCCCCGGCTTGCCGCTGCCCGGATTCTCACTGCCAGGGTTTTCTCCGCCCGGGTTCTCACCGCCTGGGTTTCCTCCTCCTGGATTTTCACCTCCCGGGTTTTCGCCTCCCGGATTCTCGCCGCCGGTCTCTTTCTGCGCGATGGTCAGATCGACGGCGTTGGTGCTCTGGTTGAGCGCCACGTCCAGGAAGGCGGATTTAGACACCGCCCCCGCGAACTGACCGTCAATCCCCCCGTCGGAGGTTAAAATGCGGTAGCTTTGGCCCGTTTTGTAGCTGGTTTGCGGATCCAGCGCGGTGACCTGTACCTGAGCCCGATCGCTGATGGTCGTTTTGCCTGCGACCAGCAGCTGGTCGCTGCGGCCATCACCGGCGATATCGACGTCATAGAAAGAGTCACCCACAAAATTCAGATAACGTTTCAGCGTCAGCGTGCCGATATCGCCATCACCGGGCGAGATATGCCCGCCGGAAAGGATCTCGGTCTGGCCCAGCGTGCCGTTCCCTCCCAGCGTTCCGCCGGCCTTGATTGAGGCGGCGCTGCTGTAGCCCAGCCCGTCGCTAACGTCGGATCCCGCCGTCGCGTTGAGGATCAGCGTCCCGCCGTTCTCGGCGCTAAGGGTCTGAATATCAAAAATATCGTCTTCTGGCTGGGTGTTGATGTTGCTGGCGATAATGACTTTGCCACCGCGCGCGGTCACGTTCGCCTGAAGGGCTGAAAGATCGCCATTCAGCGTTGTCTGCCCGGAAGTATTGATCACCTCACCTTCGCCGCTCATCTTGTTGCTGAAGACGTAATTTTCATCGGTATGGTTGAAGTAGACATAGCTGCCGAACAGCCCGCCGCGCAGGCTGATTGCCGTATTCGCATCGAGAGTACCCGCGCCGCCCGCTGTGCCAAGCGTTGGCTCAGTTAAACCCGTGCCGGTGTCCATATTGCCGCGGCTGCCGATAATGAGCGCACCCCGGTTCGAGCCGGAACCCGAGGTCCCCACGATCAGCGTATTGCTGCCAGCGGAAAATGAACCGCCGTCAATCACCGACAGCACGCCATTGCCATAATCGCCCACGCTCACGCTGCTGCCGCTGGTAAAGCGCGAGTCTTTGCCCGCAATAACCAGCTCGGCGGTTTTACCTGCCCCGGAGACGCCCGCCACCTGCACGCCGCCAACGTTGACCGCACCGCCGTTCAGCACGTCCAGGTCGCCATAAAGCGTCAACGTACGGCCAACATTCCACTGTGAGCCGCTCCCCGTGACGGTGGCTTTCGGGCTTAGCGTGTCGGTTTCACCCGGCCCGGTACCGTTGCCGATGCGCGCATCGTAGGCGGTGCTGAGCGCCGCGCCGTCTTCAATCGCCAGCGTGGAGCGTGCCCCCAGATCGGTACCTACGCTGAGAAAATTACTGGTCACGCGAGAGCCGGCGCCAGTGGCGATAAGGTGACTGTCGTAGCCGCGGGTGGTGCCGACAACAATTTCTTTTGCGCTGGCCAGCGCGCCTTCTTCGACTCGCAGGGTGCCGAGGCCAAGATTCAGGTCGCCGCGCAGAACGTACTGATCGTTCACCGCGTTAAGCTCAGCGTTTGGCCCACGGACCGTGACCACGCTTTCATAAATTTGGCCGTCGAACAGCCGACCGATGTTGATGTTATAGGCGGTGATTTTGCCATTATCAATCAGCAGGTTTCCGGGTTGATTACGTCCAACGTAAACATCTCCGGTGTAACCCAGCGTTTCGGTTATACGCGCCTCGCCATCAAAAATGGCATCGGCTGCGCGCGCGAAATCGGCAGGTGAAAGCAGTAACAGCGGCGCGGAAAATAGAGCGAGGTAAAGTCTGGAAAGCGGCGTCTTAACCGCTAAAGCATGCGATGTAGAGTTATTCACGGGCTATCTCCGTACTCATTAGCGTGATGTCTGGAAAATCGTTTTTATGAAAACTCAGATACGTCAGAAAATATAAAAGGCGTTATTTATGTACGCCTTTTCATTTGCCGTTAATTATTTATGCGTGACAACAGGGGTACAGGTTGGTGCGCTGAGCGTCGGGGCGGATCCTAAAATCCCCGGCATCATCATTGATGAGCAATCGAAAATACGCCCTTTTTCCGTCGTAGCGCGATAAGACAGTTTTTGCCCTCCCAGTGCGTCCGGCTGGGCGCCATTAACATTGGTAACGGTTATTTCATCCGATGAGCCCAACCCCAGCATTTTAGCGGTCTCCGCCTGCAGGAGTGGAATAGCCTGATCGGTTTTTAGCGTGGAACAACCGGCGAGCATCAACGTAACGCTTAAAAAGATGAGTGGTTTTTTCATAAATTATCCTTGATATCCAATCAGTTAATTTCACTGATTGTATTTATGTTTTCAATTACCCAAATCAGCGAATAATATATTTCCCTTTCCTAATCGAAAAAACCCTCCTAAAGTAGGGTGGGTAGATAATAATTCATCTGTACACTCAGATATGCGAAGGTAAAAGGAGGATCCTTTGGGGCAGAATTATGCGTTGGTCGTTGATGACCATCCATTGGTAGCAAGCGGCATCGCTAATTTTCTGATTTCACATTGCCAGTTTAAGCAGGCGAGCGTGGTGACGAATGAGGAAGATTGCTACCGTCAAATTAGGGATAATGGCCCGCCGCGCTTGCTGGTAATCGATTTTTGGCTTTCGTCCGGAACGGCACTGAAATTACTCAAAGAAGTAAAACAACATTACCCACAGGTACGGTTCCTGGTGGTCAGCGGGGATGACAATAATGACATCTGGCAGAAAGTTCACGCCGCCGGGGGACACGGATTTGTATTGAAAAGCGAACCGCCTGAAATGTTCTCACGGGCCGTTTGTGCACTCCTTGATAATCTGACCTGGTTTCCTGAGAGAAACGATTTTCCCGTTGAATCGAATAATGAGAAGTTAAGTAAATTTAACTTAACGCCGCGACAAATAGACGTTTTAAATATGATTATGCGCGGCCTGCCAAATAAACGAATCGCCGCGCAGCTTTCAATTTCTGAGCCCACGGTCAAAGAACACATCAGCAATATATTGAAAAAGATAGGCGTTAACAGCCGGGTCGAAGCCATCACGCTTCTGCATGGCAAGCGGGAATCATCAGAATGAGGTTTTTCCAGAGCTTACAGAAGGATGGTATCTCATCTCCCGCTCAGATCCGTTTGCTAAACAACACTTTTTTGCGGCTGGTGTTCAGCTTTAGCGCGGTGCCATTTGTCGGTATTCCTTTTGCCATCTGGATCTATTTGCTGGGCGATGAACTTGGCCTAACCATTATCTGGATAATTATTTACCTGCTATGTGCCGTGGCGATCCGCATATTGCACCGACGCTACCAGCGCGAAGTGAAAGAGCATGATGAAGAGGACGTCCTGCGCCGCTGGCTTCCGCGCATAAATAAGATCGCTTTTATTCACGGGCTGGGGATTTCATCTCTCTATTTAATTACTCCGCAGACGCAGAACTTTGACTTTTTCCTGCTCCTTAATATCAGTATTGCCGCCATCGTCGCCGCCAATGCGACGCATCTGACGCCAGTCATCAGCACCTTTACGTGTTTTTTCTTCGCCTCCTGGGGAGTATTGAATATCGGCATCATCTGGCGGCTGGACGAGCTGATATTCATTGTGCTGATGCTGAACCTGCTGTACGGTTTCGCCATTTACCGCCATGCGTTAACGTCGCACGCGTACTTTATTCAGCAAGCGCTGCTTGAGGAAAAAAGCTCACGCCTGGCAGAACAGTTTCGCCAGGCCAAAGAGGAAGCGGAGCAGGCGCTGCTGGATAAAAATCAGTTCCTGACGACAGCCAGCCACGACCTGCGTCAGCCGGTACACGCCATGGGCTTTCTGATCGAAGCGATTATCCACCGAAACCGGGACGACAGCCTGACGCCCCAGCTGCTTGACCTGCAGCAGAGCGTTCGCTCGGTGCATTTGATGTTCAATTCTCTGCTCGACCTCAGCAAGATTGAATCCGGGAAAGTGCTCACTGCCCCTACCAAAGTGGACATCGGCGCTCTGCTCGACTCGGTGATCACGCTGTTTCGCGAAGAGGCCAACAGCCGTGCACTTAGGCTGTCCACCCGTCGACCCAAACGCCGCATCCACGTGATGGGCGACCCGCTGCTGGTGCGACAATCTCTGATTAACCTGATTCAAAACGCCCTTCGCTACACGCAGCAGGGTGGCGTGCTGGTTGCCATCCGACCGCGCGGTGACGAGTGCCTGGTGGAGGTGTGGGACACGGGTGTCGGTATCGCTGATGACGAGAAAGGTAAAATCTTCTCCCCTTACTACCGCCCCGAACTGGCCTGGAAGATCGACAGCGCCGGACACGGGCTGGGCCTCGCCGTGGTTGCCCGCTGTGCCAGGCTGATGAAGGTGAAGTACGGGATGCAATCCATAGAAGGTAAAGGCTCACGCTTCTGGATGCGCTTCACTCAATATGCTGGCGAAGAGATCGCGACGGACATCCCGCCCGCCGATAACAACGCCTCTGCGCCGGTACGCTATGCGCCGCTGCGCGGTTCTTGCCTGGTCGTCGATGACGACCCGCTGGTGACGTCAGCCTGGGAGAGCCTTATGAGCGTTTGGGGAATCAAGGTGCGCTGCGCGGCCTCCGCTGAAGAAGCGTTCGCCATCATCGACGACGGCTTCACCCCGTTTGCCGTGCTGTGCGACCAGCGCCTGCGATCCGGCGAAAGCGGCTTTGACATCCTGAAAGCGCTTTTTGAACGTCTGCCGGACATGAGCGGCGCGATGGTCAGCGGCGAATTTAATTCGCCTGTTCTGCTGGAGGCGGAGCAGGAAGGGTATCTGGTGCTGCGCAAGCCTCTGGAGCCGGCTAAACTGCATGCGCTGCTGACGCAGTGGTCAGGGTGTCGTGGATAGGGGAATAGATAATAGCAGCATTGCGCTTCACTGTAGGGCCAGATAGTACGCGGTGTCCTGCTGTGATGCCAATGTGTCGGTATGGTTGAGCCGCTGAGGGAGGATTTCGCGGGCCTGATTAATGATTTCATCGTGCATGATGCCTCCTGTGGTGATCTGCATGTTGCTTCTACCGGGCAGGGCGGGAGATGTTGGAAACGGCCCCGAAGGAGTCATTAAAGTTGCTACCAGCGAAGTTCCGCAGTGGGCAATAATGTCAGTTTTCGAGCGTATACTCTAAGATATCTTCAACTCGTTGATATATATAAATTTGATGAATATCGTCAGGTAGCGATTTATCCGCCAAATTAAGTTAAACTTCGTCACAGGTTTCAGTGAGTTATGGGACGGATAACAGAATGACCAGCGAAGAGGCACTTTTAAAATCAGGTTTTAGCAAACGAGATCTTCAAAAGCTAAAAAACAATATTGAAAATTACGGTGGTTCGTTTGATAGCGTAACTCATGATCTGGCCAATCGTTTTAAGGCTATGAAGTGGATAACTATTATTGCCTTCATCATACTGGCTTTAACTCTTTTACTTGCATCCAAGGATACAAGCCTGACACTTGCACTCACGTTATTGATTGTACTACCTTTCATCTGGTATATAACGCCAGCAAAACTTGGCTACAAATCCTGGCGTTATCGTAAAATGCTGACTAATTCTGGGACGGGTCGCTGACGGACAACAGATCAAAAATAATCTTAGCTTTCACGCCATAACCCGCTATTTTCATTGTAAGCTGCGGGCGGCTCAGTGTGCTCACCTTTCGGTAATAGTCAGCAGGGAGATAACGAAACAGTCGCCAGGTACCAGGTCGCCGTAACAATCCAAAAATGGTGTACGCATTAGCGGCCAGTGAAATTGATTTGTAGACACCTAACCCATTCTCACGACTAAAGCCCATAAACTCAGCTGTAGACATCGCGGCATTCGCGACCAGCCCTTCACTGGTAGTGTTGTTAGTTGCGTAGCGAGCCACTTCTTTACTGATGCTGTTTGCCCCGTCAGTAACCAGAATCGCACCAGCAAGAACCCCGAGAGGGGTCATAGTGCCTATGAGGGTAAATCCTGCGGCTATTTCAGCACCGGCCAGGACAACACTAACAGCCGAGATCACATACCCAACAATTTTGTTATTCTCTCGGATAAACTCGACTTTAGCGTAAAGCTTCGCTGCCTTCGTTCTTAATAAACGCGCTTGTTCCAGCAGGTTACTGTTTTCTTCTCTGAGAATCTTAACGCATTCCATGCATTCTTCATCTGATTTAGCCCGACGAGCTAACGTAAACTGATTTTCTATGAGGTCCCGAATTTCCTGAACAAACTTCATTCGAGTCA
Source organism: Enterobacter cloacae complex sp. P6RS (assembly GCF_014982245.1). Taxonomy (NCBI): domain Bacteria; kingdom Pseudomonadati; phylum Pseudomonadota; class Gammaproteobacteria; order Enterobacterales; family Enterobacteriaceae; genus Enterobacter; species Enterobacter cloacae complex sp. P6RS. Next base: position 93,574 of record NZ_JADCLB010000004.1, on the reverse strand, counting down.
AACTATCGCTGAGATGAAAAGCCGACAGAGTGTTGGCTGTATTTACCAGTTTCCTGGCTTCCATATTCACCATCGTTTCCGCCCAGGCTTTATTTCTTCCACCTGAGCGCATCATGTTAAGTAATGCTGCATCCATTGTAGTTCCTCTCAATTGCTTTACCGGCCTCTGCTTAGACTGATAAACGCCCCCCTGACAGCCATGCGTGCCAACGCACACACAATATAGTAGCAATGTGGTTACGGTGTCTGAAGTAGAAGTCGCTTTTTACAGCTTCGTTCCTCGGCCTACTTTACTGCGGTTAGCCTGGGACTGTTCCAGCAGTGTACGGAACGCCGACAGGTCACTTTTCAGGATGTCCCGAATGGATTTACCACCAATCAATCTAATAAAACAGTTAGCCGATGGGGTGTAATCACGGATACGTGATGCCGCTCTGTCGGGCTCTGTCCAGTTGATATGTGCATTTGTAATGCTCAAATAGATTGGTGAAGGTCAGGTTTTTCTGCTTCTGTGTGGCGGTAAAGGCGATAAACACGCCAGTTGTACCACCGGGAAGCGGGGCCGGAGGAGAGATAAGGGTGTAACTACTGTTCAAACAACGAGTTGCTGACTCAGAAAGCAAAAACCCCCGCCGAAGCGAGGGTTATAAATAAGTGGTGCCCGGACTCGGAATCGAACCAAGGACACGGGGATTTTCAATCCCCTGCTCTACCGACTGAGCTATCCGGGCAACGGGGCGCATTAAACCCGATCTGCCCGTTGCCGTCAACGAAAAATGTTGTTTTCGTTACAGACTGCGCAATCTCTCGCCATTTCGCCGCAATCTTAAGCGAAAAAGTGCGTCCAGAGCGCAGAGAGCGGCATGGCGAGCAGTAATGCGGGCAGCATATTCACCACAGCAAACATTTTGATCCCGCAAATACGTAGGCCCGTCGCCAGCAGCAGCAGGCCGCCGACGGCGGTGAAGTCCGCCATCATCGCTGGCGTGGTCAGCGGGAGAATCAAGGTGGCGCAGGTGGCAAGCGCGAGTTGAATCAGCAGCATCGGCACGCAAATCGCCGCAACGGCAATGCCAAGCGTGGTGGCGAAAATGGTGGCGGTGAAGAAATCGAGAAACGCTTTTGCAATCAATATGCTTGGGTCGCCCGTCATCCCTTCCTGCATCGAGCCGAAAATCCCGGTGCCGCTTGCGCAAAACAGAATAATGATGGCGACGTAGTTCTGAATAAACGACTCGTGCGTGCCGTGTTTCGCCTTACCCGGTCGGGCAATCAGGTTTTTGGCTTTGCCCACCGCGCTATTGATGCCTTTTTCCAGATAGCAAAACTCGCCAATCAGTGCGCCGAGCAGTGTAGCCAGCACCATGACGGGCAGGTTGGCGCATTTGATCACTAAAAGGATGCCGATGCCTAAGGATGCCAGGCCGAATATAGAGGGCATGGATGAACGGATACGCTCCGGCAGCCGCTGACTCAACACTGCGCCCAGTACGCCGCCCAGCAATACGGCTCCGGCGTTAATAAATGGCCCGATAACCACGGTTAACTCCTGTTATTTACTCATTGATATTGCATTATTATGGCACGTCAGGGCTGCGCGAGCCTTAGCTTTGGGTGGTTTCGTGCATACTGATTCCTTCTTGCGCGTGAAAATAAAAGGTGACATTATTGCGCGAATTTTCTCCTCCCTGTCTCACCGCTCGGTGAGGGTATTTGCGCTTATGAAAACCATGAAAATTGCCGTCAGCCATGAGCTGGTATCCAAAGTTTCTACGCACCGTGAAAAGGTGACGCTGGATAACACCGATTTCACCGATGTGGCGGCAGTCGTCATTACCGTTGTTGAAAGCTACAGCGGCATTCTCGCGTTGCTGAAGCGTACGGGCTTTCAGCTACCGGTGTTTATGTTCTCGCAAGAGCCTGGAGAGGTGCCTGATGGCGTCACGGCGATTATCTCGGGTAAAGCTCAGGAGTTTCTGGAACTGGAGAGCGCCGCCTGCCGTTACGAAGAGGAATTGCTGCCGCCTTTTTTCGATACCCTGAGCCAGTATGTAGAGATGGGCAACAGCACCTTCGCCTGTCCGGGCCACCAGCACGGGGCTTTTTTCAAAAAACACCCGGCAGGGCGACAGTTCTATGATTTCTTCGGTGAGAACGTGTTTCGCTCCGACATGTGCAACGCGGACGTTAAGCTGGGCGATCTGCTGATCCATGAAGGCTCCGCCAAGCACGCGCAAAAGTTCGCGGCGAAAGTATTCAACGCGGACAAAACCTACTTTGTGCTGAACGGCACGTCGGCGGCCAACAAGGTGGTGACCAACGCGCTGCTGACCCGCGGCGACCTGGTGCTGTTCGACCGCAACAACCATAAATCTAACCACCACGGCGCACTGATCCAGGCGGGCGCCACGCCGGTGTATCTTGAGGCGGCGCGCAATCCGTTTGGCTTTATCGGCGGGATCGACGAGCATTGCTTTGATGACGCGTATCTGCGGGATCTGATCCGCGAGGCGGCGCCGGAAAAGGCCGACGAGGCCCGCCCGTTCCGCCTGGCGATCATTCAGCTTGGCACCTACGACGGGACGATCTACAACGCCCGCCAGGTGATCGACAAGATCGGCCATCTGTGTGACTACATCCTTTTTGACTCCGCGTGGGTGGGCTACGAGCAGTTTATTCCGATGATGGCTGAAACGTCCCCGCTCTTGCTGGAGCTTAACGAGAACGATCCGGGTATTTTCGTGACCCAGTCGGTGCACAAACAGCAGGCCGGGTTCTCGCAAACCTCGCAGATCCATAAAAAAGACAATCACCTTCGCGGTCAGGCGCGTTTCTGCCCGCACAAGCGGCTGAACAACGCGTTTATGCTGCACGCCTCCACCAGCCCGTTTTATCCGCTGTTTGCGGCGCTGGACGTGAACGCCAAAATTCACGAGGGCGAGAGCGGGCGCAGGCTGTGGGCGGAGTGCGTCGAGCTGGGCATTGAGGCGCGCAAGGCCATCATCGCCAACTGCCATATGATCAAACCGTTTATCCCGCCGGTGGTGGCGGGGCGGCCATGGCAGGATCACCCCACGCAGGTCATCGCGAGCGAGCGTCGCTTCTTTAGCTTCGAGCCGGGGGCCAAATGGCACGGATTTGAGGGTTATGCGAGCGAGCAGTATTTCGTCGACCCGTGCAAGCTGCTGCTGACCACGCCGGGCATTGATGCAGAAACAGGTCACTATACCGATTTCGGCATTCCGGCGACCATTCTCGCCCACTACCTGCGCGAAAACGGCATCGTGCCGGAGAAGTGCGACCTCAACTCGATCCTGTTCCTGCTGACGCCTGCCGAAAGCAGCGAGAAGCTGGCGCAGCTGGTGGCGATGCTGGGGCAGTTTGAGCAGCATATTGAAGACGACACGCCGCTCGCCGACGTGCTGCCGACCATCTACCAAAAATACCCGGTGCGTTACCGCGACTACACGATCCGTCAACTGTGCCAGGAGATGCACGATCTCTACGTCAGCTTTAACGTGAAGGATCTACAGAAGGCGATGTTCCGCCGGGAGAGCCTGCCCGCCGTAGTGATGAACCCGCAGGATGCCAACCAGGAGTACATTCGCGGGAACGTGGAGCTGGTGCGTATTCGTGACGCTGAAGGGCGCATTGCCGCCGAAGGTGCGCTGCCGTACCCGCCAGGCGTGCTGTGCGTGGTGCCGGGAGAAGTCTGGGGCGGGGCGGTACAGCGTTACTTCCTGGCGCTGGAAGAGGGCATTAATATGCTGCCGGGCTTCTCGCCGGAGTTGCAGGGTGTTTACAGCGAGAAGGATGCGGACGGGATTAAGCGGCTGTATGGGTACGTATTGAATGTCTGAACGTAGGCCCGGTGGCGCAAGCTTACCGGGCCTATAATACTTCGTCAGGCTTCTGCGCGGCGGTACATCCTTCTCGGATGCCCAATCTTCCCGTACAGCATCTCCACCGTCAGAAAACCCACCTCCACGCAGTGTTCCAGATAGCGTCGGGTGGTGGTTTTACTCAGCCCCGTCTCGCTCACCACCTCATCCACCGTAAAGCAGTGCGCCGCCTTGCTGTTAAACAGCGTTTGCACCCGCGCCAGCGTGTTCTCCTCTATTCCCTTGCTGCCGTTGTCCAGACGATAGTTTTTCGCCTGTAACTGATAGAGTGAATCCACGTTCTGCTGGTCGACAATCTTCCAGACCCGCTGCTGTTCGGCAAACTGCACAAAACGCTCCAGCGACTGGCTGAGCCGCTTCCAGGAGACCGGCTTAAGGATATAGTCAAACGCGCCGTTTCGAATGGCCTGGCTACAGGTGTCCATATCGCTGGCGGCGGTGATGAAAATCACCGAGCAGTTGGCGCGGGCCAGCATCGGGTTGCTGATAAGCGTGATGCCTTTGCCGTCCGGCAGGTAGTTATCCAGCAGCATCAGCTTCGGCTGTTTGCTCTCCAGCTGTCGCTGCGCGTCGGCCAACGACGCGGCAATCCCCACCAGCCTCAGGCGCGGATGTTTACCGATAAGCTCCGCGTGCAGCTGTGCCAGTTCGTTCTCGTCTTCAACAATCAGTACGTCGATAAGTTCATGTTGCATAGTCGGTATCTTCCAGTTGCCGGACGGTTCCCGAGGCCGGGATAAACAGTGAGAAAATGGTCCCGTGCGGCATGTTATCGGCAACTTCTATTGTGCCGCCAGCCTGCGTGACGTAGCTTTCGATCAGATACAGGCCAATCCCGTGATCGCCCCGCGTTTTGGTGGTGATGCCGCGTTCAAATATCCGGTCACGGATCGCCGGGGTAATGCCAACGCCCTGGTCGGCCACTTCAATAATCAGCTCCTGCTCGCTGAGTTTTATCAGCACTTCCACCGGCGCATGCGGGAGCGGCGATCGCTGCGTCGCTTCGATGGCGTTATCCAGCAGGTTGCCAATAATCGAAATCAGCTCTTGCTCTCCCAGCGGCAGGAACGGTTTGTCCAGCCGACAGGCCGGGTCGAAACTCAGCTCGACGCCTTTCTCACGCGCGCGGGCGGCTTTTCCCAGCAGCAGCCCGCAAAGTGTCGGGGAACTAAAGCGGGAGGAGATAAAGTCCAGCAGCTCCTGAGCATGCTCCGACTGCGCCTGAATGTAGCGAATGGCCTCTTCATAGCGGCCCATATGCAGCAGGCCGGAGAGGGTGGTCATCCGGTTCAGCTGCTCATGACGCATAATGCGCAGGTTATCGACGTAGCGTTTTACCTGGCTGAGCTGGCTGCTGAGAGAGTCGATCTCGTTGCGATCGCGGAAGGTGATCACCCAGCCCTGCAGCGACTCCTCAAGCATGATGTGTACCCGGCTGGCAATCACCGTGAGATCGTTAAAGCGGCAAATCTCGTCATGGGTATCTTTCGCCAGCATCGTCTGCGTGTCGAAGAACGGGACCGGATCGATCACCTGGCTTATCAGCTGCCCGCGCAGTTCCCGGGCCGGCTGGCTCAGGCCCAGCAGCTTGCGCGCCGCCTGGTTGATCACCTCTATGCGCCGTTCGTTATCAATGGCAATCACGCCTTCGTAGATGGACTCCATCATCGCCTTTTGCTGGCGCACCAGCAGACCGATCTCTCGTGGCTCCAGGGAGAAGATCTGCTTCTTAATACTACGGGTAAAGAACCAGGAGAAGACAAAGAGGGCGATCAGCAGCAGCACGGCGGCAATCAGGATATTGACCACTTTACTGACGGTAATGGTGTCCAGGTAGCTGGTGAGATAGCCAACTGAAACAATGCCGACCACCTGCCCGGCGTCGTTGAAAATGGGCGCTTTACTGCGCAGTGAAATGCCCAACCCGCCTTTACGTATGGTTGTCGTGCTTTTCCCCTGCAATACGGCTTCATTGTCGCCGCCGACCAGCGTCGTGCCCACCCTGTCGGCAAAGACGGAGTGAAAAAGATGCCGTCCCGCATTATCGCCAATGACAATAAAGCTGGCGTCGCTGTGCGCGGCCATTTTCTGCATGAAATCATGAATGGCGTTGATATCTTTTTGTTCAACTTCAGTACGCAATGACGGAATAAGCGCAATCTCTTCCGCCTGTATTTTAGCGCGCGCACTCATTTCCTGATAAAGCTGTTTTCCGACATCGGCATAATAATATCCGCCCAGCAGCACAAAAAGCACTGAGAAAAAGGCAACGAGCGAAATAAACAGCTTAATCTGGAAAGAGACTTTCATAACCATCACGAAAAGTAGCGGCAAAGATCGTCAATATATCATCTTTTTTCATGCGGATGTCCGCTTTGCGGGAAACTTGTGATCCCTTGCACAGCAAGGGCTGTAAATGATTTGTCCAGAAGGCTTATGATCTTCATGCTGCTAAGTTAAATGTTATTTGGTCGTTCAATTCAGAAAAGAAACCATAAAAACCACGATAATAAATAAGGCATAAATCACATTAAATAAAAGAAACCATAAAAACCATAGCTGCCATTAAAACTTCGCTTTTAATATGCCATTCCTCACATAAAGTAGGCCTTTGTGACTCTAAGCTGAACGCACAAAATAACTAAGGGGCTTATTATGAGCACAACTGATGATTCTTTCTCTGTTACCCACGACCCGATTGAAATTCAGCGGCCATCCCTCAAGGAGCGGTGGTGGCATATTATGGATACCTGGAAAATCGGGATTATTCCTCTGCCGCTGTTCGTTCTGGCGGGCGCGCTGATCGCGATTGATTGCCTGGGCGGAAAGCTGCCGAGCGATATCGTGGTGATGGTGGTGACGCTGGCCTTCTTCGGCTTTGCCTGCGGTGAGTTCGGCAAACGCCTGCCGATTGTCGGCAAGCTTGGTGCGGCGGCGATTTGCGCCACCTTTATCCCTTCCGCGCTGGTCTACTACGGTTTGCTGCCGGACGTGGTGGTGGAATCCACGACCAAATTCTACAAATCCACCAACATTCTCTACCTCTATATCTGCTGCATTATCGTCGGCAGCATCATGAGCATGAACCGCACGGTGCTGATTCAGGGCTTCCTGCGCATCTTCTTCCCGATGCTGTGCGGTGAAATCGTCGGCATGATTGTTGGCATGGGCGTGGGGCTGGCGCTGGGCCTGGAGCCGTTCCAGATCTTCTTCTTTATCATTCTGCCGATCATGGCGGGCGGCGTCGGGGAAGGGGCGATTCCGCTTTCCATCGGCTATGCCACCCTGCTGCATATGGACCAGGGCGTAGCGCTCGGCCGCGTGCTGCCGATGGTCATGCTCGGCGGCCTGACGGCAATCATCATCTCCGGCTGCCTGAACCAGCTCGGTAAACGCTACCCGCACCTGACCGGTGAAGGCCAGCTGATGCCTAACCGCGCGAATGCCGATGCCACCGTCTCTCAGCCTGCGTTTTCCGGTAAAGCGGACGTGACGACTATCGCCTCCGGCGCGCTGCTGGCGGTGCTGCTGTACATGCTGGGCATGCTCGGCCACAAGCTGATTGGCCTGCCTGCGCCCGTTGGCATGCTGTTTATGGCGGTGCTGGTGAAGCTCTGCAACGGCGCTTCTCCGCGCCTGCTGGAGGGCTCGCAGGTGGTGTACAAATTCTTCCAGACCTCCGTGACCTACCCAATCCTGTTCGCCGTTGGCGTGGCCATTACCCCGTGGCACGAGCTGGTCGCGGCGTTCACCGTCAGCAACCTGCTGGTGATTATCAGCACCGTCTCCGCGCTGGTGGCGACCGGGTTCTTCGTCGGTAAAAAGATTGGTATGCACCCGATTGATGTCGCCATCGTCTCCTGCTGTCAGAGCGGACAGGGCGGTACCGGCGACGTGGCGATACTGACCGCAGGCAACCGCATGAGCCTGATGCCGTTCGCCCAGATTGCTACCCGTATCGGCGGGGCGATTAACGTCTCTGTCTCACTGCTGATTCTGGGCAACTTCCTCGTCTAAGTATTCAGGAAAAAACAATGAAACTCGCAAGCTTTTTATACCAGGGAAAACGCAGCTACGGCATCGTTCAGGCCGAGGGCGTGATTGATTTAGGCCGCCGTCTCGGCGACCGCTACGGCGACCTTAAAGCGCTGCTGCAGGGCAACGGGCTGGCGCAGGCCACCCGTTACCTGAACGACGCGGTGGACGTGCCGCTGAGCGCCATCACCTTCTTACCGGTGATCGTGCAGCCGGAAAAAATCCTCTGCGTGGGCATGAACTACGCCGACAAACGCAAGGAGTTTGACCAGCACAACCCGGCTCCGACGCTGTTTGTCCGCTTCCCGGACTCACAGACCGGCCACAACGAGCCGGTGCTGAAGCCGCGCCACTCCAGCGAATTCGACTACGAAGGCGAGCTGGCGGTGATCATCGGTAAGGGTGGGGAGAACATCAGCCGCGATGACGCCCTTCGCCACGTGGCGGGCTACAGCTGCTACATGGACGGCTCAGCCCGCGACTGGCAGCACACCTGGTTCACCGCCGGTAAAAACTGGCGTCAGACCGGGGCGTTTGGCCCCTGGATGGCGACGGCGGATGAGATACCGGACCCGCACAGCCTGGCGATCCGCACCTGGCTTAACGGCCGCATGGTGCAGGAGGACAACACCAGCAGCATGATCCACAAGGTCGCGGAGCTCATCGAGTACATCAGCACCTTTACCCGCTTAAGCCCGGGCGACGTGATCATCACCGGCTCCCCGGGCGGCGTGGGTAAAAAGCGTAACCCGCCGCTGTTTATGAAAGAGGGGGATCGCATTGAGGTGGAGATCGAGCATATCGGTCATCTAAGCAACGTGATTGTTGAAGCGCCAGCCGTCGGGCTTGCGGCGGCACACTGAGAAAGGCGGCATGAACAGTCAACCCATCGATTTTCGCCAGACGCTGGTGGCGAAACACCCGGAACGCTTAAGCCAGATCCGCTACCTGCTGGCAGACAGCGGCCTTGGCCTGGACAACGACATCACGCTGTTTGTCGAAGCCTGGTCCGGCGCGCAGCTGGTGGGTTGCGCAGGACTTGCCGGCAACGTCATCAAATGCGTGGCGGTCAACGAGCAGCTTCGTGGGGAAAACCTCAGCGCGCGGCTGCTGGCAGAGGTGGAAAATGCGGCGCTGGAGCGCGGCCATTTTCACCTCTTCCTCTGCACCCGTCCGTGCAACCGGGAGCGCTTTGCCCGCAGCGGCTTCTGGCCAATTGCCCAGAGCGGGAACAACGCGGTGCTGATGGAGAACACCCCGCAGGGGATCGCGCGCTACTGCCGTACCTTAAGCCGGATGCGAAAGGACGGGGAGAAAACTGGCGCGATAGTGATGAACGCCAATCCGTTCACCCTCGGCCACCGCCATCTGGTGGAGCAGGCGGCGGCGCGGTGCGATGCCCTGCATCTGTTCGTGGTGCGTGAAGACGCCTCGTTCTTCCCGTTCAGCGCGCGTCTCGAGATGGTGCGCGCGGGCGTAGCCCATCTGCCGAACGTGGTGGTGCATGAAGGCTCGCAGTACATCATCTCCCGCGCCACCTTCCCGGCCTACTTCCTGAAGGAGACCGGAAAAGTGCAGCAGGCGTGGAGCGAGATCGACGTGCTGATCTTCCGGGACTTCATCGCCCCGGCGCTCGGCATCACGCACCGCTTCATCGGCTCGGAGCCGTTTTGCGACATCACCCGCCAGTACAACCAGACGCTGCATGACCTGCTGGCCTCGCATATCGAAGTGGTGGAAATGCCGCGCATCAAGGCCACCGGCAACGCCATTTCGGCGTCCGAAGTTCGCCGTTTACTCAAGACACAGCAGTTTTCCCGGATCCGGGAGATCGTCCCGGACTCCACCTTCGCGCATCTCGAAACACACTATCGTGCGAGTGCGGAAGTCGCATAACTATCAGGAATTTATCATGAATATTGTAAGGGAGGCGCTGGCCGGAACGCAGGAGTCCAGCGACCTGATGGTGAAAATCGCCCCCGCTCACGGAGAGCTGGAGATTGTCATCCACAGTGAAGTGATTAAGCAGTTTGGCGAGCACATTCGCCAGGTGGTCAACGACACGCTGCGCGCCATGAACGTGCGCCAGGGGCTCATCATTATTGAAGACAAAGGGGCGCTGGACTGTGTTATTCGCGCCCGCCTGCAAAGCGCGCTGATGCGTGCCGCCGATGAACGGGCCATCAACTGGGAGGCGCTGAAATGAGCAAACTCCGCCGCAGTATGCTGTTCCTGCCGGGCGCCAACGCCGCCATGCTTTCCACCGCGTTTATCTACCGCCCCGACTCCATCATGTTTGACCTTGAGGACGCCGTCGCCCTGCGTGAGAAGGACACCGCGCGCATGCTGGTTTTCCACGCGCTACAGCACCCTATGTATCAGGATATCGAAACCGTGGTGCGCATTAACCCGCTCAGCACGCCGTTTGGCCTGCTGGATCTGGAAGCCGCCGTGCGCGCGGGTGTGGACGTGATCCGCCTGCCAAAAACCGACACCCCGGACGACGTCTACGAGCTGGAAGGCCATCTTGAGCGCATCGAACGCGAGTGCGGCCGCGAGGTCGGCTCCACCCGCGTGATGGCGGCGATTGAGTCGGCCATTGGCGTCATCAATGCCGTGGCGATTGCCCGCAGCTCCCCGCGCCTCATCGGCATCGCGCTGGCCGCCTTTGACTACGTGATGGACATGCAGACCGAGCGCGGCGACGGCACCGAGCTGTTCTATGCCCGCTGCGCCGTGCTGCACGCCGCTCGCGCCGCGGGCATCGACGCCTTCGATGTGGTGTGGTCAGACGTTAACGACGAGGCCGGGTTCCTTCGCGAGGTCGATCTGATCCGCAAGATGGGCTTTAACGGCAAATCGCTGATTAACCCGCGCCAGATTGACCTGCTGCATAACGCTTATGCACCGACGCAGGAAGAGGTGGATCATGCCAAAAGGGTGATTGAGGCGGCAGAAGAGGGCGAGCGTAACGGCCTGGGCGTGGTGTCGCTCAACGGCAAAATGGTGGATGCACCGATTATTAACCACGCGCAGGTGGTGCTGGAGCGCGCGGCGGCCTCCGGCGTGCGTCGGTAAGGATGACAAAATGAATCAGACTGAACTTCTCCACGTAAACTTCCCCCATCTGCGGGACCTGAAACCCTTTGATACTGCCCACAGCGCGACGCCCTGGCTGGCGGACAGTGACGCGAAGCACAACCGCAAGCTATGTGCCTCCCTTGAAGAAGCCGTAGCGCGCAGCGGCCTGCAGGACGGGATGACCATCTCCTTCCACCATGCCTTTCGCGAAGGCGACCGGGTGATCAACACCGTTGTGGCGCTGCTGGCGCGGATGGGATTTAAAAATTTGACTCTGGCCTCCAGCTCGCTGATGACCTGCAACGACGCTCTGATCGAGCATATTGAAAGCGGCGTCATCACCCGGATTTACACCTCGGGCATGCGCGGCAGGCTGGCGGACGCCATCTCCCACGGGCTGATGGACGAGCCGGTACAGATTCACTCCCACGGTGGGCGCGTGAAGCTGCTCCAGGGCGGCGAGCTGAATATCGACGTGGCGTTTCTCGGCGTGCCGTGCAGCGATGCGTTTGGCAATGCTAACGGCACGCACGGTAAATCGTGCTGCGGCTCGCTCGGCTACGCGATGGTGGACGCGCACTTTGCCCGTAAGGTGGTGCTGCTGACCGAAGAGCTGGTGCCATTCCCGAATATGCCCGCCAGCCTGGTGCAGGACCAGGTGGACTACATCGTGCAGGTGGAGAGCGTGGGCGATCCGGCGAAAATCAGCGTCGGCGCGGCGCGCGTCACCAGCAACCCGCGCGAGCTGATGATCGCCCGCTATGCGGCGGACGTGATTGAACACTCCGGCTATTTCAAACCGGGCTTCTCGATGCAGACCGGCTCCGGCGCGGCGGCCACCGCCTGCACCCGCTTTATGGAAGAGAAGATGGAGCGCAGCGGCGTGAAGGCGCGCTTTGCGCTCGGCGGCATCACCGGCAGCCTGGTGGATCTGCACGAGAAGGGGCTTATCGAAAAGCTGCTCGACACCCAGTGCTTTGACGGCCAGGCGGCGGCTTCGCTGGCGCGCAACCCGAACCACGTAGAGATCTCCACCAACGTCTACGCCAACCCCGGCAGCAAGGCGGCAAGCTGCGACCAGCTCGACGTGGTGATCCTCAGCGCCCTGGAAATTGACGTTGATTTCAACGTCAACGTCATCACCGGCTCCGACGGCGTGATGCGCGGCGCATCCGGCGGACACTGCGACGTGGCGGCGGCAGCCAACCTGACCATCGTGGTCGCGCCGCTGCTGCGCAGCCGCATTCCGACGGTGGTCAAGCGCGTCACCACGCGCCTCACGCCGGGGGAGAGCATCGACGTGCTGGTCACCGACCACGGTATTGCAGTCAACCCGGCGCGCCAGGAGATCCGCGAGCGGCTGCTGGAGGCCGGGCTGAAGGTAGTGGACATCAGCGCGCTCTATGAGCGGGCGATTTCCCTGACCGGCGTACCGAAACCGATTGAATTTACAGACAAAATCGTCGGGGTGATCCGCTACCGCGACGGCAGCGTGATCGACACCGTACGACAGGTGAAGGAGTCAGTATGATTTTAGCGACACCCGTGCGGGCGGGTGTCAGCCTGGAGGAACTGCTGGCGGCGAAAGAGCGTCGCGCAGCCCGTCAGGCTGACATGCTTGAGCACTATAAACAGCCGGTGATCTCCCTAACGCTGGTCACGCCAGGGGAAATCAAGGACAGCCTGCGCTATCGCAACACCATGGGCGTGGCGCTCCAGATGTGCGACCAGCTGCTGTGGGAGAACCGCTGGCAGGTGCTGGACCGGCAGGTGCTGTGGCTGCCCACCGGACCGGAAGCCTTTTGGTGCGTCGCCCATCCGGCGGCGGAAATCAAAGCGCACTGCGCGGAACTGGAGCAGACGCACCCGCTCGGCAGGCTGTGGGATCTGGACGTGATCTGCCCTCAGCACGGCCACGTCGGGCGTCAGTCGCTGGGGGCAAACCTCAGGCGCTGTCTGATCTGCGACGAGCCCGCGCATGCCTGCTCCCGTTCGCGGCGCCATCCCGTTGAGCAGGTAGTTTCCCGCGTGGAGAAGACGATCGATGACTGGTTTGCTCGCGACTAAACCGCGCCCGGTTGATGTGCCCGCGCTTGCCGAAGCGGCGCTGTGGCAGGAGCTGGAGCTGACGCCCAAGCCGGGGCTGGTGGACAAGCTCAACAACGGTTCCCATCGCGATATGGACCACGCGCTGTTTGTCCGCAGCATCGCGGCGATTGCACCGTGGTTTTCGCGCTTTGCTGAACTCGGTAACGTGCATGCGGATAAACCCGCTGACGCACAGCTGCGGATTATCCGCCCGATGGGGATGGCCTGCGAGCAGGCGATGTACGCCGCGACGAACGGCGTGAACACGCATAAGGGCGGGATTTTTGCTCTCGGCCTGCTGTGCTTCGCTGCCGGGCGTGTGAAAAATGTCTCTGCGGACAGCCTCTGTTGTGAGGTGAGTAACATCTGCAGCGGGCTGGTGTCGCGGGAGCTGGCAGCGCGCAGCGGGCAGGCGACGGCGGGCGAGCGGCAGTTTCAGCAGTACGGCTTAACCGGGGCGCGAGGCGAGGCGGAGAGCGGCTTTGCGACGGTGCGTAAGGCGCTGGGGCAGTGGAACGGACAGTCGCTTCACGGCCTGCTGTTGCGCCTGATGGCGGTCAATCAGGACAGTAATCTCGTGTCACGCGGCGGCATTCAGGGGCTGCGCTACGTTCAGGGCTATGCGCGGAAACTGCTGGCTAACGGCTGGGATCGCGACGCGTTGCTTAAGATGGATAAGGCACTGATTGAACGAAACCTGAGTCCGGGCGGCAGCGCGGATTTGCTGTCGGTGGGGTGGATGCTCTCTGCAATAAAATAGCCGGGTGGCGCTAACGCTTACCCTGCCTACTCTCCGTGCTTTTGTAGGCCCGGTAAGGCGAAGCCGCCACCGGGCAAAAGCCATCAAGGATTAATGCGCAATCGGCTGTGTACCGTGCGCTGTGCGAACGTGCTTGTACTTGAACAGCGCGAGGAACGCGAAGAACAGCACCAGCGAATACGCCGCGAAGATCAGCCACACGGGCTGCCAGTCGGTGATACCGTTGGTGGTGTACATCTCAACCACTTTACCGCTCACCACGCCGCCCAGAATACAGCCGAAGCCGTTAGTCATCATCAGGAACATGCCCTGCGCGCTGGCGCGGATTTCAGGCTTCACCTCTTTTTCCACAAACACCGAACCGGAGATGTTGAAGAAGTCGAAGGCGCAGCCGTAAACAATCATCGACAGCACCAGCAGCACGGTGCCGAACGCGCTCGGGTCGCCGTAGGCGAACAGGCCGAAGCGCAGCATCCACGCGGCGATACTGATCAGCATGACGTTTTTGATGCCGTAGCGACTCAGGAAGAACGGGATGGTCAGGATGAACAGCGTCTCGGAGATCTGCGAGATGGACATCATCACCGACGCGTGCTCAACGATAAAGCTCCCGGCAAACAGCGGATCGTTATCGAAGCTGTGCAGGAAGGTGTTGCCGAACATGTTGGTGATTTGCAGCTCCGCGCCCAGCAGCATGGAGAAGATAAAGAAGATCGCCATGCGCTTGTTTTTGAACAGGGCGAAGGCATCCAGGCCAAGCATGGTGCTCCAGCTCTGGTTTTTCTGCTGGTTAGATACCGGAATGGTTGGCAGCGTCAGGGTGAACAGCGCCAGCAGTACGGAGAGCGCAGCACCAATATACAGCTGCATATGGCTCAGCTCGAAGCCCGCGAAGCTCACGCCCCACATCGCCATGATAAAGCCGATGGTGCCCCAGATACGGATTGGCGGGAAGTCGGTGACGATATCCAGGCCGGCAGATTTCAGGCGGTAGTAGGAGATGGAGTTGATCAGCCCAAGCGTTGGCATATACGCCAGCGAGTTAAGCAGGATCACCATAAACATCGCCCCCGGCGTGGTCACTTCGGCCGCCATAAACAGCGTCCCCGCACCCACCAGATGGCAAAGCATATACAGCCATTTCGCACTTAACCATTTATCCGCCACGATACCGAGCAGCGTTGGCATGAAAACAGCCGCAATACCCAGCGAGCTGTAGACGGCACCGATTGACGCACCATCAAACTTGAGCGTCACAAACATATAGGAGCCGAGTGTAGTCAGCCAGCTACCCCACAGGCAGAACTGCAGAAACGACAAGATTTTAAGCTGCAGCTTAAGGTTCATGTTACTTTCCTCACAAGTGAGCGGGAGATATGTTGTTATAGGAACATTCAGGGTTGTTATTTGATGCAATTCTATCAGTTGGCAACGATATGTTTTGTTACCTCCCGCAAAAAAATGCAATCCACATTAATTTGCAGTTTGGATTGTGATGCAAATAACATTTTCGTATGGGTGGAGGATAGGTGCGGCCTGATGCCCTCACCCTGACCCTCTCCCACAGGGCAGAGGAATCCCCATAAATTAATGCGAGCACTGAACAATCCCCTCGCCCCTTTGGGGAGAGGGTTAGGGTGAGGGGAACATACGGCAGTGGAGGTCATTCCGTTCACTTTATGTTCCTTGCTACTCTGTAAATGCTGTTTCGGTGAACGTGCCAGGGCGGCTCAATCGCCACCGCCCTGGCGACCCGGGCTCCCGGCGGTAAATCGCCGCTACGCGGTACCTTCGGCTAATTCCTTTCGGCTTATCGGGGACGGGCGGAGGTAACATCCCTGTAAAGCCCGCCCTCTCGGCGCATCCCTGCGCCTCGCCCCGGCCTGCAGGAAACGCCTCAGCGATTTACAGCCGGACCAGAGCATCGCTGAAAGCCTTAAATCGTTCTGAAACAACGTTAATGCTTCTGCTTAAAAATTACTGGGGATCCCTCAGCCCACAGGGAGAGGGGAAGCAGAACACCTTCTCCTTGCTGGAGAAGGTGTGTTGATTATCGACGACGATAGTTTTTCTGCGCCGTATTCACCTTATACAGGTACCGGCGGGATTCCGCAGACGGGTGGCGGGTGGTGAGGGTGGAGTAAACATCCCCCGGCGCCATGCTGTTGATGATGTTCGCAGCCTGCACTTTGTCATTCGAGAAGACGCGCAGCACGCTGCCCGCGCCGCCGTTATAGGCGGTGATTACCGCGTAGCGACGCGACGTCGGGTTATCAATTCCGCCGAGATAGACATTGTTCAGCATCGCCAGATAGGCCGTGCCGGTATCAATATTGCTTTGCGGATCGAACAGGTAGCTGCGGCTCGGCGTGCCGGATTTCCCCTGCGAGCGGAAGACGTCTTTACCGGCGCTGTGCTGGACAACCTGCATCAGCCCCAGCGCGTCGGAACGGCTCACCGCGTACGGGTTGAACGAGGATTCGGTCTGCATAATCGCCAGGATCAGCGACTCGTCCACGCCATACTTACGCGACGCCTGACGCACCATGCCCAGATACTTATGCGCACGCTTGTCGAGGTGGTTCGGGACAAGGTTAATGGTAACGCTGTAGATAATCTTCAGGCCGTTAGAGCGGCTCTTCAGGCGCGTCTGCAGCAGGTAGTCGGCAAATTTCGTGGCGCGACCTTCCCAGCGGATCGGCTGTCCGGTCTGGTCGACAACCTGACCGTACAGGAACGGCTCTTTCGAAATGGTGATGTCGTCCGCATCGGAGTAGAGATCGATAGATCCCGGATCGTCACCCATCAGCAGGGTTTTGACGATCGCCTGACGCAGCCGTGCCGCAGGGTCGGTGCCTGCGATGGTCTCAATGGTGATCGTACCCTCATCAAAGTTGATGTGGCTACGGGTCAGATAGGCGTCGGTGTACTTAACGTAGTCCTTCGGTCCGGCAATAAGAACTTCGTTAAATCCCCATATGTTCTCGATGTTATGGGCAAACTGCCCCATCAAAATGTCAAAACCGTTGGTGTCCTTGACCCAGGCTTCATTGTAATCATCGCCTTTTTTGGACGAGCACGAGACCAGCAACGGCGCAACAAGGGCTAGCGCTAAAAGTTTTTTCATCATTCCGGGAGTGCGTGTTGTGTTTGCTTTAACGGCGGGGTTTCACCCGCACGCTGTTATTTTTCCGGCGGCGTATAGCCTTCGATGTGGACGTCTTTGCCCTCGAACAGGAAGCTCACCATCTCCTGCTCCAGCAGCTTGCGGTGCTCCGGGTTCATCATGCTGAGCTTTTTCTCGTTGATCAGCATGGTCTGTTTTTTCTGCCACTGTCCCCAGGCTTCTTTGGAGATCTCGTTATAGATGCGCTTGCCCAGGTCGCCCGGGTAGAGCTGGAAATCCTGGCCTTCAGCGTCGCGCTGCAGGAAAGTACAAAAAATGGTTCTGGCCATACGTATTCCTCTTTGTGTTGCCGATGCTAAACCATTGCACCGGCACGTAATTGCTGTAACAGGCGCTCCACGGGAGCCGCCAGCCCGACTGATGGCGGTTGCGCTAAGTTATACCAGAGAGCGGTGCCTTCATCCATGCAGGAGGTGAATGAGGACACGGGAAGCCACATCGGTACTATATCCAGATGGAAATGGCTGAAGGTGTGGCGAAACGCGGTCAGCTGCGTCAGGGTATCTGCCGCAATGCCGCGCTGTTTAAGCCATTCACGCAGCAAGTTTTCATCTTCAAACTGTGGGAAGCAGTATAGACCACCCCACAGACCGCTCGGCGGACGCTGGGCGAGGAAGACGTCGTCACCGTGCTGCATCAGCAGCATATAGCCGGTGCGCTCCGGCAGCGTCTGTTTGGGTTTCTTACCCGGATACTGCGCCCATGACTGGTTGGCATACGCCACGCAGAGGTTGTTCACCGGGCAGAGTTCGCACTTCGGTTTTGAGCGCGTGCAGACCATCGCGCCAAGATCCATCATCGCCTGGTTAAAACGCTCTACGCCCTTCGCCGGGGTGACCGCTTTAGCGATCTCCCACAGGCGTTTTTCAACGTCTTTCTTACCCGGCCAGCCGTCAACGGCGTAGCAGCGTGCGAGCACGCGCTTCACGTTGCCGTCGAGGATCGGGAAATGCTTGCCTAATGAAAGGGAGAGGATCGCGCCTGCGGTTGAACGTCCGACGCCGGGTAAATTGGCAACCTCGTCGAAGGTTTCCGGGAATTTACCTTTGTGGCGGGTGGCGACCTGCTGCGCGGCCTTGTGCAGGTTGCGCGCGCGGGCGTAATAGCCCAGCCCGGTCCACAGGTGCAGTACTTCGTCCAGCGGCGCGTTTGCCAGGTCGGTGACCGTCGGGAAGCGTGCCATAAAACGCTCGAAGTAAGGGATCACGGTGGCGACCTGCGTTTGTTGCAACATCACCTCGGAGAGCCATACTTTGTAGGGCGTTTTTTCAATTTGCCAGGGCAGGGTTTTACGCCCGTATTTGTCGTACCAGTCCAGCACCTGGGCTGAAAATTGAGAGGCTTGCATGGTCATCGATTCGCATAATCAGGGACGCAGATTGCAGCACAGCGTCAATCTGCTGTAAACCGGATCTTTCCCATGCTTGCATAGAAGCCTTAACTTTGGATAATGCCCGTTTCCCGAACATTCTCACAAGCAGACAACTCTTTTATGAAAAACGACGTCATTTCACCGGAATTTGATGAAAACGGTCGCCCGCTGCGCCGTATTCGCAGCTTTGTCCGCCGTCAGGGCCGCCTGACCAAAGGGCAGCAACACGCGCTGGACAACTACTGGCCGGTGATGGGCGTTGAGTTCAGCGAGCAGCCGCTCGACTTTACCGAGCTGTTTGGCCGCGACGCGCCCGTCACGCTGGAGATCGGGTTTGGTATGGGCACCTCGCTGGTCACTATGGCGAAAGCGCGCCCGGAGCAGAACTTCCTCGGCATTGAAGTACACTCCCCGGGCGTCGGTGCGTGCCTGGCAACGGCCCACGAAGAGGACGTTGAGAACCTGCGCGTGATGTGTCACGACGCGGTGGAAGTGCTGCACAAAATGATTCCTGACAATTCTTTGAACATGGTTCAGCTCTTTTTCCCTGACCCATGGCACAAAGCGCGTCATAATAAACGCCGTATCGTTCAGGCACCGTTTGCCGAGCTGGTGAAAAGCAAGCTCAAGCTGGGCGGCGTTTTCCACATGGCGACCGACTGGGAACCTTATGCGGAACACATGCTGGAAGTGATGTCGTCTCTGGACGGGTACAAAAATCAGTCCGAGAGCAACGACTACGTACCGCGTCCGGAATCGCGTCCGGTGACAAAATTTGAACAGCGTGGCCATCGTCTTGGTCACGGCGTATGGGACTTAATGTTCGAGAGGGTGAAATAATGGCAAAGAATCGTAGCCGTCGTCTGCGTAAAAAGATGCACATCGAAGAATTCCAGGAAGTGGGCTTCTCCGTTGCCTGGCGTTTCCCGGAAGGCACCAGCGTTGAGCAGATCGACCAGGACGTTGATGCGTTCATCAACGAGGTGATCGAGCCTAACAAGCTGGCCTTCGACGGTAGCGGCTACCTGGCATGGGAAGGTCTGATCTGCACCCAGGAAGTGGGCAAATGCACCGAAGAACATCAGGCCCTGGTTCGCAAATGGCTTGAAGAGCACAAGCTGGAAGATGTCCGCGTGAGCGAACTTTTCGACGTTTGGTGGGACTAATAAAGCAGTAAGCGGGCCAGCATTAGCTGGCCCATTTTGTCTGAGGGAGTGTTTAAGATGCGCAAAACGTTGCTGGCTGTTGCTTTGATGGCAACCGGATTCACCGCCCATGCGGATTATCAATGTAGCGTCACCCCGCGTGATGACGTGGTGTTAAGCCCGCAAACCGTGCAGGTCAAAGGCGAGAACGGCAATCTGGTGATTACGCCGGAAGGGAACGTCACCTTTAACGGCAAACAGTACAACCTGACTGCCGCACAGCGTGAGCAGGCGAAAGATTATCAGGCCGATTTGCGTACCGCGCTGCCATGGATTAATGAAGGCGCCCTGACGCGCGTCGAAAAGAGCCGCGTCGCGCTGGACAAAATCATCACTAAAGAGGTGGGGGAGAGCAGTAATATGCGCTCCCGCCTTACGAAGCTCGACAAGCAGCTCAAAGAGCAGATGAACCGCATTATCGAGACGCGCTCTGATGGCCTGACGTTCCACTATAAGGCGATCGATCAGGTCCGCGCTGACGGCCAGCAGCTGGTGAACCAGGCGATGGGCGGCATCCTGCAGGACAGCATCAACGAGATGGGCGCCAAAGCCGTGCTGAAAGGCGGCGGTAACCCGCTGCAGGGCGTGCTGGGCAGCCTGGGCGGCTTGCAGACTTCCATTCAGAACGAATGGAAGAACCAGGAAGATGATTTCCAGCAGTTCGGCAAAGACGTGTGTAAACGCGTGGTGTCGCTGGAAGACAGCCGGAAGGCGCTGGTGGGGACGCTGAAGTAAGTTCGCTGCGCGCTGGGCCCCTCACCCCAGCCCTCTCCCCAGGGGAGAGGGTGTAATTGTTCCCTCTCCCTGTGGGAGAGGGCTAGGGTGAGGGCATCAGGCAGCGCAGTCGTTGCCTGATAGCCATTAACACCTCCTCCTCGTTTGTCCTGAATTCGTTATTCCAGAACCGTAGTATTTCCCAGCCGTTCGCATTCAAAAATTCAGTACGACGTGAATCATAGGTTTCGTTATTCTGATGTTGGCCACCGTCCAGCTCGATAATCAGCCTTGCCTTAAAACAGGCAAAATCCACGATATATGCACCAATCGGCATCTGGCGGCGAAACTTATAGCCAAAGAAGCGGCGTCCCCTGAGTAAATACCAGAGGCGTAACTCTTCGGGCGTCATTTGTTTACGGAGTTGTTTTGATTTTTCCATCCCCATACTCTGCCAGCCTTTCCCTTAGCCGGCAGAACGGGATGCGAAATCCTGAATCAGCCTTCAGGAATCTTCGGCGAGGAACAGCTCAAGAAGGGAGTTTAAGAACAGCTTGCCGTGCTCGGTGATCTGCCAGCATTCCTCACTCTCGGTGAGATACCCCTTTGCCAGCGCTTCGTCAATCTGCGGACGAATCACCGATTCCGCCAGGCCAGTGTACAGCGAAAACTCCGCGCGCGGCGCGGCTTCCAGCAGGCGGAAACGGTTCATAAAGAACTCAAACGGCTTATCCGCCGCCTCAACGTCGTGCTGACGCTCAAGGTAGCGTCCTTCCATAAATCCGCGCGGGTGGCGGGTTTTGGCGGTGCGAAGGATGCGACCATCCGGGAAGGTCACCTTGCCGTGGGCGCCGCAGCCAATCCCCAGATAATCACCAAAACGCCAGTAGTTCAGGTTGTGCTGACACTGGAAGCCCGGCTTCGCGTAGGCGGACGTTTCATACTGCTGATACCCGGCAGCGGTCAAAAGCGTGTGGCCCTGCTCGAAGATATCCCACAGCGCGTCGTCATCCGGCAGCACCGGCGGGCGCGAGCCAAACAGCGTGTTCGGCTCAATGGTGAGCTGATACCACGACAGGTGCGGTGGATTCAGCGCAATGGCCTGGCGCAGATCGTCCAGCGCCTCTTCCAGCGACTGATCCGGCAGGCCATGCATCAAATCGAGGTTAAAGCTGCGCAGCCCAAGCCCCGTTGCCAGGTTCGCCGCGCGCTTGGCCTCTTCCGGGCCGTGAATGCGCCCCAGACGCTTCAGCTTCGGCTCGCTAAAGCTCTGCACGCCGATGGAGATACGGTTCACGCCCGCGCGCTGATACTCGACAAAACGGTCGGCCTCAACGGTGCCGGGGTTGGCTTCCATCGTAATTTCTGCATCCGCCGCCAGGTTCAGGCGCGCACGCACGCCGTCCAGCAGCGTCTGCATTGCCGGGCCTGACAGCAGGCTCGGCGTACCGCCACCAATAAAAATGGTCTTAACTTCACGTCCCTGTGCGTACGGCACATCGGCGTCCAGGTCGGCCAGCAGATGCGCGACGTAGTCATCGTGCGGCACTTCGCCCTTCAGCGCGTGCGAATTGAAATCGCAGTACGGGCATTTCTGCACGCACCACGGGATATGAATATAAAGACTCAGAGGCGGCAAATTAGCCATTACGTAGTGCTTCCAGTAACAGTTTCAGCGCGCGTCCACGGTGGGAAATCGCACTTTTCTCTTCGCGGGTCAGTTCCGCAGCGGTTTTGCCCTCGGTCGGGACAAAGAAAATCGGGTCGTAGCCAAAGCCGCCGTTGCCCGCCGCTTCACGGGTAATCACGCCCGGCCAGCTGCCGTGACAGACAATCGGCGTCGGGTCTTCTGCATGACGCATGTAGACCAGCACGCAGTGGAACTGCGCGGTACGCTGTTCGTCGGGAACGTCCTTCAGGGCCACGAGCAGCTTTTCCAGATTCTGCTGGTCGGTGGCGTCCACCCCGGAATAGCGCGCGGAGTAAATTCCCGGCGCGCCGCCGAGGAAATCCACGGCCAGACCGGAGTCGTCGGCAATCGCGGGCAGGCCGGTTACCTGCGCCGCATGGCGCGCTTTCAGAATGGCGTTTTCGATAAACGTCAGGCCCGTCTCCTCGGCGGACTCCACGCCCAGCTCGGTCTGAGCCACCACGTCCAGCCCAAAATCATTTAATAGCGAGGCCAGCTCGCGCACTTTACCGGCGTTACCGGTCGCGAGAACAACTTTCTGCATGGTTTAGTCCTGTTCTGTCAGAGCCGCGACTTCCGTCGGGATAGATTGAGGATTAAGGATTTTTACCTGTTTATGCCGCCCAAGTTCACCTTTTTCAATGATGACCTGGCTTTTGGCGACGCGAAACTGTTTTGCCAGATATTTGGTCAGATGCGCGTTCGCCTGGCCATCGACCGGTGGGGCGGTGATGGCGACCTTTAGCTCGTCGCCATGCAGCCCAACAATACTGTCACGGCTGGCTTTCGGCTGAATATACAGCCGTAAAACCAGCCCGACGGCGCAGGTGCTTACTGCACTCATAGCGCCATCCACAGCCCCGGCAGCAGCATATCGCCCGTAGACTGGAGCAGTTCGGCGATCCCCATGTTGATCACATAGAGCAGCAGCACCAGGATCATCGGGGAGAAGTCGATGCCGCCCATGGACGGAAGCAGGTTACGGATCGGATGCAGCAGCGGCTCGGCCAGCTGAATCAAGGCGTACTCTACCGGACTACGCCCCTGGCTTACCCAGCTCATGATCGCCATCACCAGCAGTACCCAGAAGATCAGCAAACCGACGGTTTTGATCAGAATCAGAACGGCGGCAATCCAGATAATCGGCTGGAAGGTGATGACCATAAACAGCACGATGGCTTTGAGCACGCTCAGAATAAACGCCACCAGCAGCGAAGCGCTGTCGATGGGGCCCATGGCCGGGATAATACGGCGCAGCGGTCCGACAACAGGTTGCGTGATTTTCACGACAAACTGGGAGAACGGATTGTAAAAGTCACAGCGGGCCCACTGCATCCAGACGCGCAGCAAAAGCGCCATCGTGTACAGCTCAATGACCGTTGAGAGCAGGAAAGTCAACGTCTTCATGGCGTTCCTCAGGTTTCCTTATTATTTGGTGTAGTCGCGCGCACCGAAAATGGCTGTGCCGATGCGCACCATAGTGCTGCCTGCCGCGATGGCGGCTTCCATATCATCCGACATGCCCAGTGAAAGCGTGTCTACCGTTTCATAGCGCGCTTTAAGCGCCTCAAATGCTACAGCCATTTGCTGTGCCACGGCAAACTGCCTTTCATAACTTGACTCAGGTGCCGGAATGGCCATCAGCCCGCGCAGGGTTAAGCGCGGCAGGGCGGCCACCTCTGCTGCCAGCGCATCCAGCTCGCTCAGCGCAATGCCGGACTTGCTGTTTTCATCACTGATGTTTATTTGAATCAGCACGTTAAGCGCAGGCATCTCCGCCGGGCGCTGGTCGCTCAGACGGGAAGCAATACGCAGACGGTCGATGGTATGGCACCAGTCAAAGTGCTCTGCCACCAGACGGCTTTTGTTCGACTGCAGGGGACCAATAAAGTGCCATTGCAGATCGGACGTCTCCTGCTCCTGGAAGTAGCGAATTTTATCCACACCTTCCTGCACGTAGTTTTCGCCAAACGCCCGGTGACCTGCAGCAATCGCTTCTGCGATAGCGCTCGCAGGCTTGGTTTTGCTGACTGCAAGCAACGTAATTTCTTCTGAAGCACGGCCGCAACGCGTTGCAGCGGCTGAGATTTTGTCCCGGACCTGTGCCAGGTTATGCGCAATGTCGTTCATTTTCCGAGGAGTAGTCTATGGATGTGGAAGAAATTGTGGCCCTTAGTGTAAAGCATAACGTCTCCGATCTACACCTGTGCAGTGATTCACCACCGCGCTGGCGCAGATTGGGCCGCCTTGAGCCGGCCCCGTTTCCGCCGCCGGATGTCGGGGCGTTGCTAAAGGCGTGGCTCAACGACGAACAGCAGGGCGCATGGTGGGCAAACGGGCAGGTCGATTTTGCCGTGACGGTCGCAGGAGACCAGCGTCTGCGCGGCAGTGCGTTTAAGCAGATGAAGGGCATCTCCGTTACCCTGCGGCTGTTGCCGCGTTCCTGTCCGCAGCTCCCTTCGCTTGGGGTGCCGCGCGCTATTCCCGAACTGTTGTCCAGCGACAACGGGTTGATTCTGGTAACGGGAGCGACCGGTAGCGGTAAATCCACCACGCTGGCCGCAATGGTCGACTTCCTCAACCGCCATACTGACGGCCATATCCTCACGCTTGAAGATCCGGTGGAGTTTATGTACCAGAGTGAACGTTGCCTGATTCAGCAGCGGGAGATAGGCCAGCACAGCCCGTCATTTGCAGAGGCGCTGCGCAGTGCGTTACGCGAGGACCCGGACGTTATTTTGCTGGGGGAGCTGCGCGACAGCGAAACGATCCGCCTGGCGCTGACGGCGGCGGAGACCGGGCATCTGGTGCTGGCGACGTTGCACACGCGCGGGGCAGCACAGGCGATTGAACGGCTGGTCGATACGTTCCCGGCGCAGGAGAAAGATCCGGTGCGTAACCAGCTGGCTGGCAGCCTGCGGGCAGTGCTGGCACAAAAGCTGCTTCCCGATCTTCAGGGCGGGCGCGTCGCGCTGTACGAGCTGCTGGTAAATACCGCGGCGGCGGCGAATCTGATTCGTGAGGGGAAGACGTGGCAGCTGCCCGGCATCATTCAAACCGGCCAGCAGGCGGGAATGCAGAACTTTGACCAGAGCCTGGCGGAGAGACGGGCACAGGGGCGGCTGTAGGCCCCTGCGTTTAAAAGCCCTGTTCGAAGTAGCTTTCGAGGATGATAACGGCTGAAGCGGAGTCTACGCTGCCTTTGTTGAGCGCCCGGAAGCCACCGTGTTCAAACAGGCCTGCACGCGCTTCGACGGTGCTGAGACGCTCGTCGTGAAGCTTCACGGAGACGCCAAAGCGGCCATGGATTTTATTGGCGAATTTACGCGCGCGGGCGGTAAGCGGTTGCTCGGTGCCGTCCATGTTCAGCGGCAGGCCGACAATCACGTCGTCCGGCTGCCACTCTTTGAGCAGGCGCTCAATAAGGTTCCAGTCCGGCGTGCCGTCGTTAGCTTTCAGCGCCGTGAGCGGGCGGGCGGTGCCGGTGATCCATTGACCCACGGCGACGCCGATGCTTTTGGTGCCGAAGTCGAAGGCGAGAAGGGTGCCGCTCATTACGCGTGCCCCGCTACGCCAGGCATGGTCAGAATATCAATGCCAATCAGCTTTGCCGCGTCACGCCAGCGATCGGCAATAGGGGTTTTAAACAGAATATTCATGTCCGCAGGTGCGGTAAGCCAGGCGTTATCGAGGATCTCTTGCTCAAGCTGGCCTTTCTCCCACGACGAATAGCCCAGCGCCACCAGCACTTCGGAAGGCTGCTCAGCGGTGCCCAGCGTTTCAAGCACGTCGCGCGAGGTGGTGATCACGGTGTTATCGGAGATGCGAATGCTGGAAGAGAATACCGGCGGGGTATGCAGGATAAAGCCGCGATCTTCGGCAAGAGGTCCACCCAGCATCACCGGTTTATCAAGCCGGATTTCCGGCAGGCGCGCTTCAGCCGAGATTTTCAGCTTGTCCAGAATCCCTTCAACCTGCAGGTTTTCCAGCGGTTTGTTGATGATAATACCCATCGCGCCGTCTTCATTGTATTCACAAATATAAACCACTGCGCGGCGAAAAATCGGATCCTGGAGAGCAGGCATGGCAATAAGAAAGTGATGCTGTAAATTCATTGTCAGAGGTACTGTTTCCTGGTTTAAAAAGCGACAGCGCCCAGTATGGGGATAAACCCAGGCGCTGTCACAGTTTATTTCTGTAAACGTTTTTCGATAGCGTCCATCAGCATTCCGGTGATCGAGATCGGGAACTCCGCTTCGATTTCGCGAATGCAGGTTGGGCTGGTGACGTTAATTTCAGTCAGGCGATCGCCGATGATATCCAGGCCAACGAAGATCAGGCCTTTGGCTTTCAGCGTTGGGCCAACGCGGCGGGCAATTTCCCAGTCGCTTTCGGTTAGCGGGCGCGGCTCGCCGCGGCCACCTGCCGCCAGGTTACCGCGGGTTTCGCCACCCTGTGGGATACGCGCCAGGCAGTAAGGCACCGGCTCACCGTCCACGACCAGCACGCGCTTATCGCCATCTTTGATCGCTGGAATATAGTTTTGCGCCATGCAGTAACGCGTGCCCAGCTCGGTCAGCGTTTCGGCAATCACGCCAATGTTCGGGTCGCCGTTCTTCACGCGGAAAATAGACGCGCCGCCCATGCCGTCCAGCGGCTTCATGATGATGTCGCCGTGCTTCTGCCAGAATTCTTTCAGCTGCGCTTTGCTGCGGGTTACCAGCGTTTCCGGCGTCAGGTCAGAGAACCAGGCGGTGTAAAGCTTCTCGTTGCAGTCGCGCAGGCTCTGCGGCTTGTTGACGATCAGCGTCCCTTTCTCTTCGGCACGCTCAAGGATGTAGGTGCTATAGATGTATTCGGTGTCAAACGGCGGATCTTTACGCATCAGGATGACGTTGAGGTCGGCCAGGGCAATGTCCTGCTCGGTGCCGAATTCGTACCATTTGTCGTAGTTCTGCTCGACGTTAACGATGCGGGTGCGTGCGCGGGCTTCACCGTTGATCAGATAAAGATCGTTCATCTCCATATAGTGGAGCTCATAGCCACGACGCTGCGCTTCCAGCAGCATGGCGAAGCTGGAGTCTTTCTTGATGTTAATGTTTGCGATGGGATCCATCACGATGCCGAGCTTTATCATGTTCTTCTCCGTTAATACTTCAACCCAGATCGCCAAACCGTACCTGTAGCGCGGTTATGGCCGTGAGTGCCGTTGTCTCAGTGCGCAGAACGCGAGGTCCCAACAGAATATCAGTAAACTGGTAGCGCGCCGTCATCGCAATTTCGTCCGCCGACAGGCCGCCTTCGGGACCAATCAGCAGGCGTACGCGCTCAACGGGCAGCGGCAGCGTATTGATGCTGGCGCTGGCGCGCGGATGAAGATTGAGCTTCAGCCCGCTATCCTCTTCTGCACACCAGTCCTCCAGATCCATCGCCGGGCGGATCTCCGGAATACGGTTGCGACCGCTCTGTTCGCAGGCCGCAATGGCGATTTTCTGCCACTGCTGGATCTTTTTGTTCAGACGTTCCGCATCCAGTTTAACGCCACAGCGCTCGGAAAAAAGTGGCGTAATGAGGCTTACACCCAGCTCAATGGATTTTTGAATGGTGAACTCCATCTTTTCTCCGCGCGACATCACCTGCCCAAGGTGGATGTGCAGCGGCGATTCACGGTCGTCCACTTCGCCGCGCAAGACATTCACATGCACGCTTTTTTTATCCGCCCGCGTGATTTCCGCGTCGAAAACCTGATTAGAGCCGTCGAACAGCTGTATTGCCTGGCCAGCCCCCATGCGCAGCACGCGGCCAACGTGGTTGGCGGCGTCGTCAGACAGGGCGATTTCGCGGCCTGCGGTAATCAGTTCAGGGTGGTAAATGCGGGGAATGCGCATAGTCAAAAATTCCATATGTCATGCGGTATAAGCGAATTGCCGTAGTGTAGGTTAGCTCTTTTGCGCCTGGCAAGCCCGCTGGACGTACGGGTTATGATTCCCCTGGACTCTGGCGATACGTTCGTCGCGCTGGCATTCCCATTCCGTCACCGGATACTGCTTATCCCAGGCATTGAACAGCTGCGTCTGCTGGCGTGAAAGGTTGAGGTCATAACGGTCACGCATGTAGAAGTAGGTGCGGGCGATGCTGCCGCGCGCGCGGGCAGGGGGCTCGGCGACTTTCTCTTTGAAATCCACCTTCATACCGCACTGGCCGTACTGGCCTTCGCCACCGTTCCACTGGCTGTACATGAAATTGCCGCGGTCGCCGTTCACTTCACCAACCGCAGGCTGCAGGTTATGCATGTCGCTTTCCATCTGGCGATAAACCGGATCTTTGGCGCAGTTTTTACGTCCGCCGTCCTGCCAGCACTGGCGCTGGTGACCAAACTGCCAGGCCGGAACGACATGCTCCCACTCGATGCGGCTGGCGCGGTTTTCGTTTTTACGCACCTTATAGCCGCAGGATTCGAGGTCAACGACCCCTTTTTTGCCCTGCCAGTTAATTTTGCAGCCGCAGTAGAAATCGCCCGGCACATCGGCGTTCACCTTCACGCCTGCTGCCTTGGCCTGGGAAAAACTGTTGATACCGTCGGCCAGGGCCTGACCGGAAAGCGCCGTCGCCAGAAAAGCGACCGCGAGAGAAACATTACGGGACATCTTACACTCCGTGTCAAAACGAGCCCGCAACGTAACGAATGTTGTTCCTGTATGCAATCAGTCAGATCAGGAAAGTTCCTGAAAGTTCAGGTGATTACTCCGCAATCAGCGGTTCGCCGCATTTGACGCAGCGGTAGGTCGCCTCGCCGCGCACCACGCGGTTATGGCGGCGGACGGTAAGCTGGTGCTGCTGGCACTGGCAGCGGTAGGGGAAGGTATTGCGGCGCACCGATTCCAGCTCGAACTGATGGGTACGGCGCGCCGGAACGCCGAGCACCGCTTCCATCATCCACTTCCACTCTTTGCCGTGCGGTGCGACGCGGCCAAAATGCTTCCATACCAGAAGGTGCGCCAGCTCGTGCGGCACCACTTCTTCAATAAACGCCTGCTGGTTTTCCATCATCAGCACCGGGTTCAGGCGGATCTCGTACGATTCCAGCCAGGCGGTGCCGGCTGCGGTGCCGCGCTGCTGATAGACCAGCTTCGGTTCAGGGTAATTGCGGCCGAGTTTCAGATTCGCCTGGGCAAGTTTTTCCCGCAGGCTGCGCATAACGGCTTGCTGAATGGCGATGGGGAGACGGGGAGCTTTCATAGGGGCAGAGCATAAAGCGGGAAGCGGGGAGGCGCAAGAGGCGCCTCCCGCAAGAGGATTAGTCGTGGGCGCCGATTTCGCGCAGCGGACGACCTTTCATCAGGTTACGTTCAATATGTTCCAGAGAAACATGTTTGGTTTCTGGAACCAGCCAGATGGTCAGCACAATAAAGAAGATATTCAGACCGGCGTAGACCCAGAAGGTGTTGGCATTGCCCAGGGTGTTGAGCATGGTCAGGAACGTTGCGCCGACGATCATGTTGGCAATCCAGTTGGTTGCGGTAGAGCAGGTGATACCAAAATCACGCCCTTTCAGCGGCTGGATTTCAGAGCACAGTACCCAAATCAGCGGACCGGCGCTCATCGCAAACCCGACGATAAACATCAGCAGCATGCCCACCGCGAAGTACTGGGCGGTTGGGGAGTGAATGCCCACATGCATCATGGTGCCGAGGACGCCCATACCGGCCGCCATCACCAGGAAGCCCAGCGTCAGGGTTGGCTTACGTCCCCAGCGGTCCACCAGGCCGATGGCGATAAAGGTCGCCAGCACGTTGGTCAGGCCCACGATGACGGTGCCCCACATCTGCTCGGTGGTGTTGGTGTAGCCCGCCAGTTCAAAGATTTTTGGCGCGTAGTACATGATGACGTTCATCCCGGTGAACTGCTGCATCACCTGCAGCAGCACGCCGAGGAACACCGCCCGACGGAAGTTGCTGTTCTCTTTAAACAGCGCCCAGCCGGACTGTTTTACCTTCAGGCTTTCGCGGATCTCTTCCAGCTCGTTTTTCGCTTCCGCGCTGGTATCGCGCAGGCGGAGCAGCACGCGTTCGGCATCAACGAAGCGACGTTTGGCGGCAAACCAGCGCGGGCTGTCCGGCAGGAAGAAGACGCCAATCAGCAGCAGAATAGCCGGGATGATGATCACGCCGAGCATCCAGCGCCATGCGCCGCTGTAGCTGAACGCGGTATCGGACAGGTAAGCGCCGAGAATACCGATGGTGATCATCAGCTGGTACATGGAAATCATACTGCCGCGGATTTTCTCCGGCGCTATTTCGGAGAGGTAGAGCGGGGCGGTGTAAGACGCCACGCCCACCGCAAGGCCCAACAGCACGCGGGAAAGAATAAGCACTTCAACGTTAGGGGCGGCAGCGGAGAAGAGCGAACCGGCGACGAAGAGGATCGCACCGATCATCAGACTCTTTTTGCGTCCGAGCTTGAAGGAGAGCCAGCCGCTGCCGACGGCCCCAACGGCCGCACCGAACATCATGGAGCTAACCACCCATTCCTGGGTATGCGCGTTAATCTGGAATTCGTCTGCGATGAAGGGAAGAGCGCCGGCAATGACGCCGATATCCAGGCCAAAGAGTAATCCTGCCAGGGCGGCGAGGAAGCAGACGAAGAAAGTCATCGCCTTGTTGGACGTACGCCCCTGTTTTTTATTGTCAGGCATTATGCCCTCCAGTTGGGTTATCAGTTTTATTGATGATAAGGGTAGGTGAGCGACCCATAAAAATATGTGAGATTAATCACAATGGTGTAATCGGTTACACTAACGTGCAACCGTAAAAATTATTAAAGCTTTGAAAATATAGAGGTAAACGAGGTGATGCGCATCGCGTTTGTTTGAATTTCAGACTTAACTGAAAGGAAATGTAACAGCAGAAGAAAGGCGAACATGCAAAGAGATTATTCTGAAAGCGGAGTGGTGCCGGTGCGGTGTAATCGCTTTCAGTTGTGCGGCTTTAGCCGCCACCCGACATAAAAAAAGCCAGCACAAAGGCTGGCCTGTTTAATACTCTCGGCTGTCGATTACTTCAGACCGGCAGCCTCACGCAGCAGAGCGGCTTTGTCGGTTTTTTCCCATGGGAAATGTTCACGACCAAAGTGACCGTATGCAGCGGTTTCCTGGTAGATTGGGTGCAGCAGATCCAGCATCTGAATCAGGCCGTATGGACGCAGGTCGAAGAACTCGCGCACCAGCAGGGTCAGCTGTTCTGAAGGCACTTTTTCAGTACCGAAGGTTTCCACCATGATGGAGGTTGGCTCAGCCACGCCGATAGCGTAGGAAACCTGAATCTCACAGCGGTCGGCCAGGCCGGCAGCAACGATGTTTTTCGCCACATAACGTGCAGCGTACGCGGCAGAACGGTCAACTTTAGACGGATCTTTACCGGAGAACGCGCCGCCACCGTGACGCGCCATGCCGCCGTAGGTATCAACGATGATTTTACGACCGGTCAGGCCGCAGTCGCCCATTGGGCCGCCGATAACAAAGCGTCCAGTTGGGTTGATGAAGAATTTGGTTGCTGAGCTCAGCCATTCGGTCGGCAGTACCGGCTTGATGATCTCTTCCATCACTGCTTCCTGCAGGGATTTCTGATCGATCTCTTCGGCATGCTGGGTAGACAGCACCACAGCGTCAATACCGACGATTTTGCCGTCGTCGTACTGGAAGGTGACCTGGCTTTTCGCATCCGGGCGCAGCCACGGCAGGGTGCCGTTTTTACGCACTTCAGCCTGACGCTGCACCAGACGGTGTGCGTAGGTCACAGGCGCTGGCATCAGCACGTCGGTTTCGTTGGTTGCATAACCGAACATCAGGCCCTGGTCGCCCGCGCCCTGTTCCAGCGGATCGGCACGGTCAACGCCCTGGTTGATGTCCGGAGACTGTTTGCCAATCGCGCTCAGTACCGCGCAGGAGTTGGCATCAAAGCCCATATCAGAATGCACATAGCCGATCTCACGCACCGTGTTACGGGTGATCTCTTCGATATCAACCCATGCGCTGGTGGTGATCTCACCGCCAACCAGAACCATGCCGGTTTTGACATAGGTTTCACACGCTACGCGCGCTTTAGGATCCTGCGCCAGGATCGCATCCAGTACCGCATCGGAGATTTGGTCAGCAATTTTATCAGGATGTCCTTCTGATACGGACTCGGACGTAAACAGGTGTTTTGCCATGTTTTATTTCACCTAAGAGGAATTTGGTTAGCTCAAGCTGCTGTGTGGAATAGCCAAAGGAGATAATTCTACCAAGGCCTGCAGGTTTTTGACACTGGCAGTATGAGTGTTAATCAGTATAGATGGATTAACATCTGGATGGCTATTTTAGGTCACTTCTTCGCCCGATTTCCAGTTTTTTTTGATTCATCTCTCACTGCGTTGAAATGGTTGCTGGAAATTTTTCCTGACGCTGCTGGCAACACGCGTATTTTTGTTTTGCTTTTTAGCCCCCTTCTCGGTATAAAACGCGGCGCGCGGCTCATATAAAATCAGCGCTCGATGAATACATCGTGTCGCCACTTCCAGCCGGGTTAAGCAGTGAACTTTTAGCTTTGGCTTGGGGTCCGTTTCATCAGAGGCGGCCGTGGAGGTGATACGAGATAATGAACCATCGTTTTCCGCTAATTCAGCGCTGCCGTTCTGGCGCGCCATTGATTCCCGCAACCCGCATTTCTAGTCTGCAAACCTGCCGATGTTATACCCATCTCGGCGCTTCTCAGGATTCAAGGGCCGGTTACGCTCTGTGAAAACTGAACAAGGGCGCTCTTGTTAATACAAGAGTTTTCTCGTGGTTTCGCCGAACCTTGTCATACAGAGTTCGGATACGTGTTTTACAATGATATGAATAAGAAACCGGTCGCACGGTCTGGATTTCAGCATACTCTGCTGGGAAACGGAGCCGTTTATGGGTTGTTATCGCCGTATAACGCTGCGATAGTAGTCAACTGTTTTACACTTAATACAAAGAGTTGAGGTTCGCTATGTCTGACGACATGTCTTCTTTTTCGCCTTCGTCAGCGGGCGAACAGGGTGTACTACGTTCTATGCAGGAGGTTGCGATGAGCTCCCAGGAAGCCAGCAAGATGCTGCGCACTTACAATATTGCCTGGTGGGGCAATAACTACTACGACGTCAACGAACTGGGCCACATCAGCGTCTGCCCGGATCCGGACGTCCCTGAAGCGCGCGTGGATCTCGCTAAGCTGGTGAAAGCCCGTGAAGCGCAGGGCCAGCGTTTGCCTGCACTGTTCTGCTTCCCGCAGATCCTGCAACATCGCCTGCGTTCCATTAACGCCGCGTTCAAGCGCGCGCGTGAATCCTACGGCTATAACGGCGACTACTTCCTGGTTTACCCGATCAAGGTGAACCAGCACCGCCGCGTAATCGAATCCCTGATCCACTCCGGCGAACCGCTGGGACTGGAAGCAGGCTCCAAAGCGGAGCTGATGGCGGTTCTGGCGCACGCGGGCATGACTCGGTCGGTGATCGTCTGTAACGGCTATAAAGACCGCGAGTACATTCGTCTGGCGCTGATTGGCGAGAAGATGGGCCACAAGGTCTATCTGGTTATCGAGAAAATGACCGAAATTGCCATCGTGCTGGAAGAGGCCGAGCGTCTGAACGTGATCCCACGCCTCGGCGTGCGTGCGCGTCTGGCGTCGCAGGGTTCCGGTAAATGGCAGTCTTCCGGCGGTGAAAAATCCAAGTTCGGCCTCGCGGCGAACCAGGTGCTGCAGCTGGTGGAGATCCTGCGCGAGCGCGGGCGTCTGGACAGCATTCAGCTGCTGCACTTCCACCTCGGTTCGCAGATGGCCAACATTCGCGACATCGCCACCGGCGTGCGTGAATCAGCCCGTTTCTACGTTGAGCTGCACAAGCTTGGCGTGAATATTCAGTGCTTCGACGTGGGCGGCGGCCTGGGCGTGGACTACGAAGGGACCCGTTCGCAGTCCGACTGCTCCGTAAACTACGGCCTGAACGAATACGCCAACAACATCATCTGGGCGATTGGCGATGCCTGTGAAGAGCACGGCCTGCCGCACCCGACGGTGATCACCGAGTCCGGCCGCGCGGTTACCGCGCACCACACGGTGCTGGTCTCTAACATCATCGGCGTTGAGCGGAGTGAAATCACCGAAGCGACGCCTCCGGCAGACGATGCGCCACGCTCTCTGCAAAGTATGTGGGAAACCTGGCAGGAGATGCACGAGCCGGGCACGCGTCGCTCCCTGCGCGAATGGCTGCACGACAGCCAGATGGATCTGCACGATATTCACGTCGGCTACTCTTCGGGCACCTTCAGCCTGCAGGAGCGCGCGTGGGCGGAGCAGCTCTATCTGAACATGTGCCATGAAGTGCAGAAACAGCTCGACCCAAGCAACCGCGCGCATCGTCCGATTATCGACGAGTTGCAGGAGCGTATGGCGGACAAAATGTACGTCAACTTCTCCCTGTTCCAGTCGATGCCGGATGCCTGGGGTATCGACCAGCTGTTCCCGGTTCTGCCGCTGGAAGGGCTGAACCACGCCCCGGAACGTCGCGCGGTGCTGCTGGACATCACCTGTGACTCTGACGGCGCGATTGACCATTACGTTGACGGTGACGGTATCGCAACGACGATGCCAATGCCGGAGTACGATCCGGAGAACCCGCCCATGCTGGGCTTCTTTATGGTGGGTGCGTATCAGGAGATCCTCGGCAACATGCACAACCTGTTCGGCGATACCGAAGCGGTTGACGTGTTTGTCTTCCCTGACGGCAGCGTCGAGGTTGAGCTGTCCGATGAAGGGGACACCGTGGCGGATATGCTGGAATACGTGCAGCTGGATCCGAAAAAACTGCTCACCCAGTTCCGCGACCAGGTGAAAAACACCGGTCTGGACGATGCCTTGCAGCAGCAGTTCCTGGAAGAGTTTGAAGCGGGTCTGTACGGGTACACCTACCTGGAAGACGAGTAGTAAATCCTCCCTCTCCCGGTGGGAGAGGGTTGGGGTGAGGGCATCAGACCGCACAATGCCCTATACTCACTTGAACCCGTATGAATTACCGGCGATAATTCGCCCCAATATGCGATTTACGAATCAATCCCTTCCTCGTCGGGTTTAACGACGCGGAGGGGATTTTTTTCATCTGTTTTTAATGTATCGACGTTAAAAGAGGTCAGGACATGAGCACTTTAGGTCATCAGTACGATAACTCTCTGGTATCTAACGCGTTTGGTTTTTTACGCCTTCCAATGAACTTCCAGCCGTACGACAGCGATGCGGACTGGGTGATCACCGGCGTACCGTTCGACATGGCAACCTCCGGTCGTGCGGGTGGTCGTCACGGCCCGGCGGCAATCCGTCAGGTTTCCACCAACCTGGCCTGGGAGCACAACCGCTTCCCGTGGAACTTCGACATGCGCGAGCGCCTGAACGTGGTGGACTGCGGTGACCTGGTGTACGCCTTCGGCGACGCGCGCGAAATGAGCGAAAAATTGCAGGCGCACGCCGAGAAACTGCTGGCTGCCGGCAAGCGCATGCTCTCCTTCGGCGGTGACCACTTCGTGACCCTGCCGCTGCTGCGCGCCCACGCGAAGCACTTCGGCAAAATGGCGCTGGTGCACTTTGACGCGCATACCGACACCTACGCGAACGGCTGCGAATTCGACCACGGCACCATGTTCTACACTGCGCCAAACGAAGGGCTGATCGACCCGAACCACTCCGTGCAGATCGGCATCCGTACCGAGTTCGACAAAGACAACGGCTTCACCGTGCTGGACGCGGGCCAGGTGAACGATCGCGGCGTGGACGATATTCTGACTCAGGTTAAGCAGATCGTCGGCGATATGCCTGTGTATCTGACCTTCGATATCGACTGCCTGGATCCGGCGTTTGCACCGGGTACCGGTACGCCGGTTATTGGCGGCCTGACGTCAGACCGCGCCATCAAGCTGGTGCGTGGCCTGAAGGATCTGAACATCGTTGGGATGGACGTGGTGGAAGTGGCACCAGCCTATGACCAGTCCGAGATCACCGCGCTTGCCGCGGCGACCCTGGCGCTGGAAATGCTCTACATCCAGGCCGCGAAAAAAGGCGAATAAGCCTTACGCGCTGATTGCTGCTGCGCGACGCATGCGCAGCAGCAACATTCCCCCGGCAAGCAGGGTGATTACCTGCGAGACGACCAGTACCGAAAAGCCTGAGCTGACTGACCCTACCGACCTCATTACCATCCCCATCAGCAGCGGAATAAACGCCGCGCAGATATTGCCGATCCCGTTGATAATGCCGTAAGCGCTGCCCACCGCTTCCCGCGCGGCGTGATGCTGGATCACCGCCGGAATAGCCGCCCCCTGTAGCCCCCAAAAGATATTCGCCGAGAGCATAAACAGCGCCAGCCAGGCTGGCTGATGGCTGAGCATCAGTGCGACCACGGACAGCGCCGTCAGCGCGCCGCCCACCACAAACAGCATTGGCGCCTGTTCCGGGCGCATTTTGTCGAGCAGCACCCCGCCGAGGAACTTCGAGCCCAGACTCAGCAGGAAGGGAATGGCCGCAAGCATGCCCGTGGCGTGCAGCGAGAAATGATGCTCGTCGCGCAGCCACGCGGGCAGCCAGGCGCTGCTCCCCCAGAGATAGCTCAGGGTGGCAATCTCCACCAGCAGGATCCACCCGAGCAGCGGCGTCTGCCAGGCAAGCGAAAACGTCTCTGCGAAGCCCGGTTTTTTGATCTGCTCCGCACCCTGCGGCGCGGGCAGGAAGCGCCAGACAAGGCCGCCGCCCAGCACCAGGTTCAGTACCGCCAGGGCATAAAACGATCCGGTCCAGCCGAGATGCGCCATCAGCCACGTTACCAGCGGAAAGCCCACGGCCAGCCCGAGCGAGACCCCCAGCGCGGTCACGGCGTTGGGTTTGCCGATCTCCTGCGCGCTAAAGTGATCGCTGATGAAGCGCGTTTTCAGCGAAAAGAGCGGCCCCTCAGCGATCCCCAGGATCGTGCGCGCGACGAGCATGCCCATCAGCGATCCGAGCAGCGGGGAAATGGCGCATACCGCTGCCCAAATCGCTATGCTGCTCAATAATCCCTGTCGATAATGGAGTTTGCTTTCAATAACCGGAGTTAATAATAAAGCTGAAAATCCATAACCCAGCAGAAAACAGGTCATAAGCATTCCCTGTAACATTCTGTTTTCATTTAGCTGAAAATGCTGAGCAAATTCCGGGTTTAAAATCATTACAGAAATATTCACCCGGTCAACGTAGGAAATAATAATCAGTAATAACAATGCCACTGTGCCCTGCCATCTTGCCGTCATAACGCCTGCCTTATGTTTTCGCTTATTTCTATTTTTATGCGCGTGATTGTCACGTGTGTAAAATGGTTCACCTGTGAAACTCATTGTTTATTAAAGAAAAAATAAAATTAAGTTTCACAGGTGAAACACGATGTTTTTCACTTCTTTTATTTTTAAGGAACAAAAAGAAAAGAAGTCAATCACTGTTTATTAAAATTTAAGGCCATCGATAAATCGTATTCTTTCACACCGAAATAATGAAAATTTCATATCGCTGCATTTTTTCGTGATCCTTTGCACACTTAGTTAATTAATTGCTGTTTGATTAACAAATTCGTCACATTGCGGCTTGACGAAACATTCATCGCTTTTATATTGACCGTATTAAATAAGAAACAGAGTTTCATATATGAAACAAAAGCCTGGAGGATCGTGATGAGCTGGATAGGCGTATGTGACGCAGAACAAGTACAGGAAGATTTCCCTTTTAGCGGCAACGTCGACGGTAAAGAGATCGGCGTGTATTTGATTGACGGTGAATATTACGCGCTGGAAGACGTATGCCCCCACGCCTATGCCCTGCTGAGCCAGGGCTTCGTGGAGGACGGCAAGGTGGAATGCCCGTTGCACGAGGCGGTATTCGACGTCAAAACCGGTCAGTGCCTGCACGGCCCCGGCGGGCGCAACCTCAACCGCTACCCGGTTCGGGTTTTTGAAAACCAGATTCAGATTACCTTCGTCGAGGAGACCGTGGCATGAGCGACACCCTGAACTACAACCCGGCGCTGCCGGAAAGCCGTCAGTTTGCCCCACCGGCTGAGGGCGGTAACGGTGCGATCCATAAGCCGGGTGATTACCAGAACCTGATCTGGCAGACCCGCAGCCGCGAGCCGGAAAGCTGGGAAGTGAACCTTATCGCCACGCTGGAAGATCTCTTCGAGCAGGGAGTTGAAACTTTACCGGAGCTGGTGAACGGGCTGAACGCGGTGCGCATGCACGATCAGCAGGGCGAGCCGTGGAGCGAGGCCAGCTTCCAGGCATTCTTACAGGTTAACGGCTACTGAGGGCAACGCGATGACGACTACCGTACAACACTATCTCGATAAAGGTCTGCGCGGCCTCTGGTATCCGGTGCTGGCGAGCTGGGAGGTGCAGTCTGCACCGGTGGGCATTACCCGCCTGGGCGAACAGATTGTGGTCTGGCGCAACAAAGACGGCCAAGTGCAGGCGCTGGAGGACCGCTGTCCGCACCGCGGCGCACGCCTGTCGATGGGCTGGAACCTGGGCGACCGCATTGCCTGCTGGTATCACGGCGTGGAGGTCGCGGGCAACGGCGAGGTGAAAGACGTGCCCGCCGTGGACAAATGTCCGCTGGTCGGCCAGCAGTGCGTGCGCAGCTACAACGTGCAGGAGGCGCACGGCGCAATCTTTCTGTGGTTTGGCGTCACCGCGGACCAGCAGCCGGACGAGCTGACCTTCCCGGACGAGCTCGCCGATACGGACAGCTTCAGCAACTTCCTCTGCACCGCCGCGTGGAAATGCAATTACCAGTACGCGCTGGAAAACGTGATGGACCCGATGCACGGCACCTATCTGCACTCCTCGTCGCACTCAATGGCGGAAGGGGATCGCAAGGCCGACATGGTGCTCCAGCCGACCAAAACCGGCTTTATCTTCGAGAAGAAAGGGCAGAGCGGCGTCAACTTTGACTGGGTGGAGCTGGGCAACAGCGGCACCTGCTGGATGCGCCTCTCCATTCCGTACAAGAAGCGTTTCGGGCCGGGCGGCCACTTCTTTATCGTCGGCATGGTGGTGCCGGAAGATAACGACAACTGCCGAGTCTTCTTCTGGCGCATTCGCCGGGTGCAGGGCTGGCAGCGCGACATGTGGCGCTTCATGTACCGCAACCGTCTGGAAAAACTGCACTGGGAAGTGCTGGAGCAGGACCGCGTGGTGCTGGAAAGCCTGGCGCCAAACGCCCGCGACCATGAATACCTGTATCAGCACGACGTCGGCCTCTCGCGCCTGCGCCGCATGATGCAAAAGGCCGCCAAAGAGCAGCTGGCGATGCGCGAAGAACAGCAGGGAGCCGCCTGATGAACGGGCTGCTGAGCGGCAAGCGCATCGTCATAACCGGCGCCGCGCGCGGGCTGGGCTTTCACTTTGCCAAAGCCTGCGCGGAGCAGGGCGCGGCGGTGGTGATGTGCGACATCCTCAAGGGTGAGCTGGCCGAAAGCGCCCACGCCCTGAGCGAGCGGGGCTATGCGATCGAACCGCACGTTATCGATCTGGCCGATCCGCAGTCCATTGAGCAGGTGTTCAGCGCGATTGGCGAGCAGGGTCAGATTGATGGCCTGGTGAACAACGCGGCGATGGCGACCGGCGTCGGCGGCAAAAATATGCTCGATTACGATCCGGATCTCTGGGATCGGGTGATGAGCGTCAACGTCAAAGGCACGTGGCTGGTGACGCGCGCCGCGGTGCCGCTGCTGCGCGAGGGCGCGGGTATCGTGAACGTTGCGTCCGACACCGCGCTGTGGGGCGCGCCGCGCCTGATGGCCTACGTCGCCAGTAAGGGCGCCGTGATTGCCATGACCCGCTCAATGGCACGCGAACTGGGTGAAAAGCGTATACGCATTAATGCCATCGCGCCGGGGTTAACCCGCGTCGAGGCGACCGAATATGTTCCGGCCGAGCGCCATCAGCTCTACGAGAATGGCCGCGCGTTAGCCGGCGCGCAGCAGCCGGAAGACGTCACCGGCAGCGTGGTCTGGCTGTTAAGCGATCTGTCGCGGTTTATCACCGGGCAGCTGATCCCGGTCAACGGCGGTTTTGTCTTTAACTAAGGTGTAGCGATTATGGCAAACGATCAGGAAGTGAAGTATCTGGTGCCGGGGCTGGAGCGCGGTTTACAGCTGCTGTTGGCCTTTGGCGAGCAGCATCGCGATCTGACCTTTGCCGAGCTGCACCGGCTGGTGGATATGCCGAAGGCGACCGCCTATCGCGTGGTGCAGACGCTGGAGTACATGGGCTTTCTGGAGCGCAACGCGCGCACCAATACCTTTTCGCTGGGCATGAACGTGCTGCGTCTCGGCTTTGAGTACATCGCCTCGCTGGACGTGGCGCAGGTCGGCCAGCCGGTGATCGAGCAGCTGCGCGACGTCAGCCAGTGCAGCAGCCATCTGGCGATCCGCGACGGGCGCGACATTATCTACATCGCCCGCGTCAGCGCCGCCGGGTCGCGCATCAATCAGGTCAGCATTGGCACCCGCCTGCCGGTGCACTGCACCTCGCTGGGCCGCATGCTGCTGACCGATATTTCCCGCGCCGATTTCGAACAGTTGTTCCCGCACGAGCGCCTGCCGGGCAACACGCCGGGGCAGCTTCACGACCGCGAGGCCCTGTGGCAGATGGTGCAGCAGGACAAAGCCCGCGGGTTTGTCATCGGCGAATCCTTCTTCCGCCACGGCATCTCCTCCATCGTCTACCCGGTGTATGACCGAAGCGGACGCGTGGCGGCGGTGGTCA
This sequence comes from Enterobacter cloacae complex sp. P6RS, assembly GCF_014982245.1. Lineage (NCBI taxonomy): Bacteria > Pseudomonadati > Pseudomonadota > Gammaproteobacteria > Enterobacterales > Enterobacteriaceae > Enterobacter > Enterobacter cloacae complex sp. P6RS. The sequence goes on along the minus strand of NZ_JADCLB010000004.1, from coordinate 52,699 downwards.
GCATTCTGGTGCCGTCGGAAGAGATCCCGCAGACCGACCGCGAGCGGCTGCAAAACGAGGTTCGCCTCGCGGCGGATAAAATTTCTGGCTTCTTAGGGTACCTGTCACAGGCCAGTTAAATCAGTGAGTTAACGTCAGGCGCTTGACTGCGTCGGGCATGTTTTACGCCCAATTTGGGCCAGATGAGGCAACGAACGATGAGTGTAACCGGAATTGAAAAGCTGGAATTTGGCGTGGAAGACCTGACGCACTGCGCCAAATTTATGCGTGATTTTGGCCTGACGGGCGATGCCAGCGGCCAGCGTTTTACCACCCTGAGCGGCGCGCGCGTGGAGCTGAACCCCATCGACAGCCCCGACCTGCCGCCGGCGTTTGAAGCGGGCAACACCCTGCGCCGCATGACCTGGGCGGTGGCCGCACAGTCCGATCTCGACGCGCTGCGCCCGAAGCTTGCGCAGCAGCCCGGCTTTCGTGAAGTGGGCGACGCGCTGGAATGCCTCGATCCGAACGGCATGACCCTGCGCGTGCAGGTCAGCCAGCAGACTGACGTGGAGCTGAACGTTGAGCCGATTAACCAGTGGGGCGACGCCCGCCGCATCGACACGCCCAGCCCGGTTTACGATCGCGCGCAGCCGATCAACGTCGGGCACGTGGTGTTCTTCGTAGAAGAGCTGGCGGCGGTGGAGAAATTCTACCGCGAGGTGCTCGGCTTCCAGGTTTCGGACCGCTACATCAACCGCGCTGTGTTCCTGCGCTGCGGGGTGCGCGGCGGACATCACAACCTGTTCCTGCTGCAACTGCCGAACCGCAAGCGCGGCCTCAACCACGTGGCCTTCACCGTGCGCGACATCCACGAGGTGATCGGCGGCGGTATCGCGATGAATAAAAATGAATGGAGCACCTTTATCGGGCCGGGCCGCCATCCGGTGTCGTCGGCCTATTTCTGGTACGTCAATAGCCCGACCGGCGGCGCGTTTGAGTATTACACCAACGACGACTATCTGACGGAAAACTGGCAGCCGCGCGAGCTGGAGCACTCCCTGGTCTCCTTTACCGAATGGGCGGTAGAAGGCGGGATTGACCACGACACGCGCCGCCAGCAGAAAAAGCCGGAGGCGGTATGACGTCGCGCATTGTCATTATCGGCGGCGGTCAGGCGGGCGGCTGGGCGGCGAAAACCCTGCGCGACGAGGGCTTCGACGGCGAGATCTGCGTGGTGGCGGAAGAGGAGTGGGATTTCTACGAACGTCCGCCGCTGTCGAAAGCGTCTCTGCTGGAGCCGGACGCGGCGCTCCCGCGGCTGTTTAGCGAAGAAGCACAGCAGGCGCTGAACCTGACCTGGTACCGCCCGCTGCGTGCTGAATCAGTCGATCGTGAAACGAAAACCGTGCGTTTAAGCAACGGCGAACGTCTTAGTTACAACATTCTTTTAATGGCCACCGGCGGGCGGGCGCGCCTGCCTTCGCAGGCGTGGGCGGCGCACCCGCAGGTCTACACTCTGCGCCACTGGCAGGACGCGCAGCGCCTGAAGGCGCGCCTGGCGGAAAGTAAAAGACTTGCGATTGTCGGCGGCGGCTGGATCGGCCTGGAGATTGCCGCTTCCGCGCGCAAAAGCGGCGTGGCGGTCACGCTGTTCGAGCAGCAGCCCGCGCTGTGCATGCGCTCGGTGAGCGGCGAGGTGTCGCAGCGCTTAGAAGCCATCCATCGCGAGCAGGGGGTGGATATCCGCACCGGCTGCGGCGCGCTGGAGCTGGAGGACGATAACGGCCTGCCGGTCATCCACTGGGACGGCCAGCGCGAAACCTTTGACGCGGTGGTGGTGGGGATCGGCGTCGATCTCAATCTGGAGCTGGCGCGCGATGCGGGACTTCGCACCGAGCGGGGGATCGTGGTGGACGCCCAGGGGCGCACGTCCGATCCGTTCATCTTTGCCGCCGGCGACGTCGCGCAGCACCATCACTACGGCCTGTGCATTCAGTCCTGGGCCTTCGCCCAGAATCAGGCGGTGGCGACGGCGAAAGCCATGCTTAACCCCGATGCGCCAGGCTACGACGACGCGCCGTGGCTGTGGTCGGATCAATATCAGCACAACATCCAGATCCTCGGCATTCCGCAGCCGGGCAGCCGAACGATAGTGCGTGAAGAGGTGCTGTACTTCTCGCTGGACGACAACGGTCGGCTAACGCAGCTGGTGGCGTTCAACGATGCGCGCACCGTCAAGCTGGCGAAGCGCTGGATGGCGGCGGGGCGGGACCTGTCGGACGTACCGCTCGCCGATCCTGCTTTTTCACTGATGTCATTGCGATAGCTAACCCGCACCCGTAGGGGGAGACATGACCACATTAGAGACCAACACCGCACCCGTTGAGGCGAGCGGTGAGGGAACCCGCACGCCTGAAAAAGCGGTGCGCTGGGCCATCCCGCTGTCGCTGCTGGCCTGCGTGCTGCTGGCCTTTTTCGACAAAATCAGCATCGCGGCGCTCTTTTCCGACACCCATTTCCAGCAGGCGATGGGCATCGATTTTGACACCACGCGCCTCGGCATTCTGATGAGCGCCTTCCTGCTGAGTTACGGCTTTTCGTCGGTATTTTTGAGCGGTTTAGGCGACAAAATCGCGCCGCTGCGCCTGCTCACCGGGATGATGGCGATCTGGTGCGTGCTGATGGTGGCGATGGGCTTTACCCATAACTACACGCTGATGATCGTCCTGCGCATCCTGCTGGGCGTGGCGGAAGGGCCGCTGTTCCCGCTGGCTTTCGCCATCGTGCGCCACAACTTCCCGCAGCATTTACAGGCACGCGCCACCATGCTGTGGCTGCTGGGCACGCCGGTAGGGGCGGCGATTGGCTTCCCGCTCTCCCTCTGGCTGCTGAACACCTTCGGCTGGCAGAGCACCTTCTTTGTGATGGCAATGCTGACCGTGCCGGTGCTTATCTTTGTGCGCGTTGGCCTGCGCGGGATCCGTCTGGAAGCAAAACCCGGTACCTCGCAGGCGTCTCAGGACGAGCGGCGCGCGGCGCGGAGCGAGCTGTTTGTTAGCCCGCACTTCTGGATCATCTGCATCTTTAACATCGCTTTTCTGACCTACCTGTGGGGCATCAACGGCTGGCTGCCTGGCTACTTAATTAAGGGCAAAGGCATCCACCTGGAGCACGCGGGCTGGCTGTCGTCGATGCCGTTCATCGCCATGCTGGCGGGAGAGGTGATTGGCGCGTGGCTCTCTGACCGGGTCGATAAGCGCGCGGCGGCCTGCTTTATCTCGATGGCGGGGGCGGCCGTCGGGCTGGCGGCGGTGATGCACCTTGATACCCCGCTTGCCATCATCGCGGCGATGAGCTTCAGCACCTTTATGTGGGGCACCGGCGCCCCCAACATTTTCGCCCTGCTGGCGAAGGCCACCCATCCCCGGGTGAGCGCCACGGCGGGCGGCATCTTCAACGGGCTGGGAAACTTTGCGGGCGCGCTGTCGCCGGCGGTGATGGGCGCGCTGATCGCTTTCACCCACAGCATGGATTCCGGGCTGATTTTTCTGGCGGTGATGGCGGCGGTGGGCTGCGTCCTGTTACTGCCGCTGCTGAGACGTTACTGAGGAGAGTGTCATGACTGATTCAACCGTAACCAACAAAACAGGCATCAAACCTGACCACCTGACGATGGAAGAGTGGGTCGAGTCGCGCATCGCGCGCTTCGAAGGCCGTAAATACGACTGGAACGCGCTGAAGTTCCAGGCCGATTTTGACCCGAAATACCGCCGGGCGCAGATGCGCTACATCGGCACCGGAGCAACCGGCGTGGCGAACGACACCAACACCGTGCAGGCGGACCATTTTACCTTCTCCACCATGGTGCTGCCGTCGAAGTGCGAAGGGCCGCTGCACCTGCACGACGACGTGGAGGAGGTGTTCTTCATGCTCAAAGGGCAGATCACGCTGATGATCCAGGACGGCGATAACTACACCGAAACCGTGCTGCGCGAGCGTGACCTGATCTCCGTCCCGCCGGGCATCTATCGCGGCCTGTTTAACCACGGGGAAGAAGAGGCGCTGATGTGCGTCATGCTGGGAACCAACAAGCCGGAAATCCCGACCTATCCCTCCGATCATCCGCTCTCAAAAGTGAAGCGGAACTAAGGGGGCGCCATGACGGGTTTTCGTGAACAGGGAAGCGGCATCCCGCTGATGCTGCTGCATGGGATCAGCTCTGGCGCTGCGTCCTGGCATAAGCAGATGGCGCTTAACGGTTTTCGCGTGCTGGCGTGGGACATGCCCGGTTACGGCGAAAGCCCGATGCTGGCGGTTGAGCGGGCGAACGCCGGAGATTACGCCGACGCGCTGGCGGCGATGCTCGACCGCGCAGGCGTCTGGCAGGCGGTACTGGTGGGCCATTCCCTGGGGGCGCTGGTGGCCAGCGCGTTTGCGGCGAAGTTCCCTGAACGCGTCATTTATCTGGTGCTGGCGGACGCCGCGCAGGGCTACGGTAATGCCGCGCCGGAGCAGCGAGAGCAGGTCTGGCGTAATCGCGAGCAGCAGATGGCGCTCGGCGGCGACATCCTCGCCCAGACCCGCGCCGCGAAGCTGCTGCGCCCCGGCGCGAGCGCAGAAGATATCGCAACCGTCGCGGCGGGCATGCGCAGGCTGCGCCCCGAAGGCTACCTCGCTGCCGCGTGGATGCTGGCGCATGATGACATTCACGGCTGGCTTACGCGTTACGCCGGACAATTTGAAGTCTGGTGCGGCGAGCAGGACGCGATCACGCAGCCCGAGCTGGTACAGGGGCTGGCGCTGCGCTACGGCATGCCGTTTACCGCGATTCCCCAGGCCGGACACGCGAGCTATCTCGATAACGACGCGTTTTTTAATCAACAGCTTTTACGCATTAACGAAGAGGTGCGCGATGAATGCACACATTGACGGCCGCGTAGCGGTCGTTACCGGCGGTTCGTCCGGCATTGGCTTTGAAACGCTGCGCCTGCTGCTGGGCGAAGGGGCGAGAGTCGCCTTCTGTGGCCGCGACCCGGACCGGCTCGCCAGCGCGCATGCGGCGCTGCACAACGAATACCCCGACGGGGAAATTTACTCTTACCGCTGCGACGTGCTGAGCGCCGACGAGGTGCAGGCCTTCGCGGATGCGGTGCAGGCGCGCTTTGGCGCGGCGGATATGCTGATCAACAACGCCGGTCAGGGCTACGTGGCGCACTTCCATGACACCCCGCGCGAGGCGTGGCTGCACGAAGCCGAACTCAAACTGTTTGGCGTCATTAATCCGGTGCAGGCGTTTCAGCCGCTGCTGGAACGGTCCGACATCGCCTCCATCACCTGCGTGAACTCCCTGCTGGCGCTTCAGCCGGAAGAGCACATGATCGCCACGTCGGCAGCCCGCGCCGCGCTGCTGAACATGACGCTGACGCTCTCGAAAGAGCTGGTAGGCAAAGGGATTCGCGTCAATTCCATACTGCTCGGTATGGTCGAGTCCGGCCAGTGGCAGCGCCGCTTTGAAAGCCGGGCGGATAAAAGCCAGAGCTGGCCGGAGTGGACGGCGGAGATCGCGCGCAAGCGCGGCATTCCGATGGCGCGCCTCGGCAAGCCGCAGGAACCCGCGCAGGCGCTGCTGTTCCTCGCCTCGCCGCTGGCCTCGTTTACCACCGGCGCGGCGCTGGACGTTTCCGGCGGCTTTTGCCGCCATCTGTAAGGACGCATCATGAAAAAGGTAATGTTAATTGGTTATGGCGCCATGGCGCAGGCGGTGATTGAGCGTCTGCCCGCCGGCGTGGCTATCGGCTGGATCGTGGCACGCGCGTCTCACCATGCCGCCATTCGCGACCAGTTTGGCGATGCGGTCGAGGCGCTGACCTCGCCGATGGCGTGCGCACAAACGCCCGATCTGGTGCTGGAGTGCGCCAGCCAGCAGGCGGTTGCGCAGTACGGCGAAGCGATTCTGCGCCGCGGCTGGCATCTGGCGGTCATTTCCACCGGCGCGCTGGCGGACAGCGCGCTGGAGCAGCGCCTGTTCGCGGCGGGCGGAAAACTGACGCTGCTTTCCGGGGCGGTGGCCGGCATCGACGGGCTGGCGGCGGCGAAGGAGGGCGGGCTTGAGCGCGTCACCTATCAGTCGCGTAAAAGCCCGGCCAGCTGGCGCGGCAGCTACGCCGAGCAGCTTATCGATCTTAACGCGGTCTCAGAGGCGAAGGTCTTTTTTGAAGGCAGCGCCCGCGAGGCGGCGCGCCTGTTCCCGGCGAACGCCAACGTGGCGGCGACCGTGGCGCTCGGCGGCGTCGGGATGGATGAAACCCGCGTGCAGCTGATGGTTGACCCGGCAACGAAACGTAACACCCACACGCTGCACGTAGAAGGGCTGTTTGGCGAATTCCATCTGGAGCTGAGCGGGCTGCCGCTGGCGTCTAACCCTAAAACCTCCACCCTGGCGGCACTCAGCGCGGTGCGCGCCTGCCGCGAGCTGGCCCTGAGCTAAGGAGTGACGATGGACGATCTGAATATTTTTATCGGCGGCCAGTGGCGACGCGGCGGTGGCAACCCGATGCAGAGCCACTTCCCGGCTGACGGGTCGATCAATGCGACGCTGAACGCGGCAAACCTTGACGATCTGCACGACGCGATCGAGGCCGGCGAGCGCGCGTGGCGCGATCCCGCCTGGCGCAACAGCCTGCCGCACGTGCGGGCGAAGATCCTGCACAAGGTGGCGGATCTGATTGAGTCCCGCGCGGACGAGCTGGCGCAGATGCAGAGCCGGGATAACGGCAAGCCGCTGGCGGAGGCGCGCGGGCTGGTGATGAGCGCGGCGGGAACGGCGTGCTACTTCGCCGCCGCCTGCGAGCTGCTGGAAGGGGAGCTGCCCACGCCGCGCCAGCCGGATCTGCTGACGCTAAGCCGCTATGAGCCGCTCGGCGTGGTGGCGGCTATCACGCCGTGGAACTCGCCCATTGCCAGCGAGATGCAGAAGGTCGCCCCGGCCATCGCCGCCGGGAACGCGGTGATCCTCAAGCCAGCCGAAGCCACGTCGCTGATGGCGCTGGAGCTGGCGCGCATTTTTGAACAGGCCGGGCTGCCCGCCGGGCTGCTGAGCGTGCTGCCGGGCAAAGGCTCGGTGATTGGCGACGCGCTGGCGCGCCATCCCCGCGTGCGAAAAATTTCCTTTACCGGCGGCACCGCCACGGGCCGCCATCTGGCGCACGTGGCTGCGGAAAAGCTGATCCCGGCGTCGCTGGAGCTGGGCGGTAAATCCCCGACCATCGTGCTGGAGGATGCCGACGTTGAGCAGGCCGCGCGCGGGATCTGCTACGGTATTTTCAGCTCAGCAGGGCAGGCGTGCATCGCCGGGTCCCGGCTGTTTATCCACGAAAGCCTGTACGCGCCGCTGATGGCGCGGCTGCTGGAATTAACTCGCGGGCTGCGCGTAGGGCACCCCTTCACCGACGGCGTTCACGTTGGGCCGCTGATCAATGAGAAACATCGCCAGAGCGTGCAGGAATACGTCGAGCTGGCGAAGCGCGAGGGGGGCCGGGTGCTGTGCGGCGGGGAGAGCCCGGCGGATCCTGACCTCGCAAACGGCAGCTTCTTCCAGCCGACCATTATCGAAGGGCTGACGAACGGCGCCCGCGCCTGCCAGGAGGAGATCTTCGGCCCGGTGCTGGTGGCGATGCCGTTTCGCGATGAAGCGGCGTTGATCCGCGAGGCGAACGACTCGGTTTACGGCCTGGCGGCAGGGATCTGGACCCGTGACACCGGGCGGGCGCTGCGCCTGAGCGAGCAGCTGGAGGCCGGTACGGTGTGGATCAACACCTACAAAGTTTTTGCGATTTCGACCCCGTTCGGGGGCTTTAAAGAGAGCGGTCTGGGCCGCGAAAAGGGCATTCAGGGGCTGAAAGCCTGGATGCAGCAAAAGAGCATTTATCTGGCGACGGGTAACAGCGTCAACCACTGGTGCGACTGAGAAAGGGTGAGCAATGAGCGAAATGATAACCGTCGGCGACGCCATCGCCAGAACGCTGGAGCAGTATCAGGTTGAGGCCATCTACGGCGTCATCTCCATTCACAACCTGCCGATCGCGGATGCGGTAGGGCAGCGGGGCAAAATCCGCTTCGTGCCCGCACGCGGCGAGGCGGGTTCCGTCACCATGGCCGACGCCCACGGGCGGTTTTCCGGCCTCGGCGTGGCGCTGACCAGCACCGGCGCGGGGGCGGGGAACGCGGTAGGCGCGCTGGTGGAGGCGATGAACGCCTGCACGCCGCTGCTGCATTTAACCGGGCAGGTGGAAAAGGCCTGGCTGGATGCCGACACCGGGTTTATCCACGAGACCCGCGACCAGCTGACCTTCCTGAAGGCCAGTTCAAAACGGGCGTACCGCATCAGCAATGCCAGCCAGGCGATAGCCACCCTGCATAAAGCCATTCAGGACGCGCAGACCCCGCCGTGCGGGCCGGTCTCCGTGGAGATCCCGATTGATATTCAGGGTGCGAAAATTCCGCTGTCGCTGGTGACCGCACCGGTGAAACCAGCTTCGGTTGCAGCCGTGGATCCCGCGATGGTGGATGCTTTATGGGCGCAGCTCAGGCAGGCAAAACAGCCGCTGCTGTGGCTGGGCGGCGGGGCGCTGGGCAGCGCTGACGCGGTGAAAAAACTGGCGGATGCGGGCATCACCGTGATCTCCAGCACCCACGCGCGCGGCGTGCTGCCGGACGGCCATCGCGCCAGCCTGCGGGCGTTCCACAATTCGCCGTCGGTTGAGGCGCTTATTTCGCAGTGTGATTTTACGCTGGTGGCCGGTTCTCGCCTGCGCAGCAACGAAACCCGCTCCTGGACGCTGGAGTTGCCGTCTCCACGCGTGCAGATTGATATCGACCCGGCGGCGGCGAGCCGTAACTATCTGATGGATAACACGCTGATAGCCGACTGTTCAGCGCTGCTTGGCGCGCTGGCTGAAAAAGCGCAGGGCCGCGAGTGGGGCAACGCCCAGTGGGACGCGCAGGTGCAGCAGGTGGTCTCGCAGGCTGAACAGGGCCTGCGCGAGCAGTGCGGCGCCTATGCGAAGCTCAACGACGCCATTGAAAAAGCCCTGCCGCAGGACGGCCTGCTGGTGCGCGATATCACCGTTTCCGGCAGCCTGTGGGGCAGTCGTCTGTTTCGCGCTAACGGCCCGCTGATGAACATTCACTCTCTGGCCGGGGCGATTGGCATGGGGCTGCCAATGGCGATTGGTACCGCGATTGCCAACCCGCAGCGTAAGGTGGTGGGGCTGGTGGGCGACGGTGGCCTGAGCCTGAATTTAGGCGAGCTGGCGACGCTGGCGCAGGAGAAAGCTAACGTGACGCTGCTGATCATGAACGACGGGGGCTACGGCGTCATGCGCGGCATTCAGGATAAGTATTTCGGCGGGCGACAGTATTACAACGAATTGCACACGCCGGACTTTACCCTGCTGGCGCAGGCGATTGGCTTACAGGCCTGGCGCGTTGAGCGGGCCGAGGACTTTGATGCGGTCATGACGGAGGCGCTGGCTATGCCGGGGCCGTCGGTGGTGGAAGTGCGGATGGAGCAGATAGGCGCCCTGAAGTTTGCCGGGCCGCCGCAGAAAACGCTTTACTAGCGGTTTTCCCTCTCCCACGGGGAGAGGGAGAAAACAGTAGTCCGGGTAAGGCGAAGCCGCCACCCGGCTTGTTTTATCAGAACACGTTAAACGGGTATTCCACGTAGGCGCGGATCTCGTCCCCGCCCACGTTATAGTCGCTGGCGTTGCTGGAGACGCGCAGCACGGAGTAGCGCAGTTTCAGCTTCAGATCTTTTGCCGGGCCATCCTGCACCTGGTACTGGATCTGGTTAAACCACTCGTGCTCTTTGCCGTTGCTGGTTTCAGAGGTCTTGATATTGTCGCCGCGCACGTAGGCGGTGGTCCAGCTCAGGCCCGGCAGGCCGAGACCCGCGAAGTCCAGACCGTAGGATGCCTGCCATGAGCGCTCGTCTTCACCGTTAAAGTCAGACCAGTAGGAGTTCGCGAGCCAGATGGTGTTGCCGCCGTCGCCCACGCCGCCCTTGTCGCGATATCCGCCGTAGTTATAGCCTGTGCTGCCGCTGCTCTGCTGGTACGCCACTTTGAACGTGTGAATATCCCAGATGTAGCTCGCCGCCAGGCTCCAGATGGTGTTGCTGCGGCCAGTGTCGAGGCTGTCAGCGTAGCCCTGATCCAGACGCGAGTTATAGCCGTTAAAGTCGAGCACCAGCTGCTGCCCGGTGCTGAACGGCTGTTTGAAATTCAGCCCCAGGTACTGTTTGTTCATCACCTCTTCGTTATGAGAGGCGTATAGCGCGCCGCTGAACTGGTCGTTGAACTGGTAGCTTGCGCCACCGAAAGTCAGGCTTTTCAGGCCGCTGTCGTGGCGGTCGTCGCTTTTACGCTGCTCGTCGGTGAAATAACCGGCGTTCACTTCCAGCCCGTCGATCTCTTTAGACGTCAGCATGGCACCGGTGTAGCTTTCAAACAGCAGGCGGGAGCTGTCGGCGTTAACGATAGGCAGTTCAGGACGCTGGTTACCGTAGCTCAGCACGGTATTCGAGATCCGCATTTTGGCGGTAGCGCCAAATTTCGCTAAATCGGATTTGGCCCGGCCATCGTCTTCCTGTTTAAAGAAGTCGATACCTCCCGCACCGCTCTTGCCGCGACCGCCATCCAGGCGCACGCCGTACTGCGCGATGCCGTCCACGCCAAAGCCCACCAGCCCTTCGGTATAGCCGGATTCAAAGGTGGCGATGATGCCCTGACCCCATTCGGCTTTATCCTGCTGGCCCTGATGGTAGTCACGGCTGATATACGCATTGCGTAAAAACAGGTCTAAATGGCTGTCGTCGATAAAACCCTTGCTGTCAGATTGCTGGCTTGCAGCGGCGGGTAATGCGGCGAATAAACTAAAAGCAATTAATGATAATTCTTTTTTCACGGAGGGAACGTCTCTGTCTTAATATATTAAATTGAATTACTGCGCGTTTGATAATTACCGGAAAGATTAACGATTGCAATAAATATGTGACCAGACGTTTCAGCCGGAAAGGGTAGATTTGACGGGGCTTTCAGAGGTGTTACCGATACGTGCGATTTAGTTAGCAATTCATGCGAAATAAAAAGGAGGCAAAATTGCCTCCTTCCAAAATTATTTAATTCCGTCAGCGGCCATTCGGTCGCGAATATGCTGTGCGCGCGCTTCTGAGGCCGGGTGATCGTCAAACATGGAGCTCTGGCGACCCGCTTCCAGTTTTGCCAGCTTTTCGAAGCTGGTGGCTAAACCGGATGGATTAATACCGCGTTTGCGCAACAGATCGTAGGAGTAGTCGTCCGCTTCGGACTCCTGACGCTGCGAGAACTGGGAGTTAACCAGTTTTTCACCTACGTCACCAAGCTGCGACTGGGACAGGCTGCCAACGATGCCGCCCGCAGAGGCCGCCGCCGCGCGAATGGCGTTGGTGCCTAAGGCAACCTGCATCCCTTTCTTCACGTGGCCGAGCGCAACGTGACCCATTTCATGGCCGATAACCGCTTCCACTTCGTTGTCGGTCATCATATCCATCAGCCCGCTGTAGACGCGGATACAGCCGTTAGCCATCGCGAAGGCGTTGACGTCTTTCGCCATGTAAACCTTGTAGTTCACCGGCTGGCCGTTGATGTTATCGCCGAGCGCGGAAGCAATCTTATTCAGACGCTGTGTGTAGGTACTGTCAGCCGGCGCAAGCGTGGCTTTTCCGTCCATATCTTTACAGGCCTGATCGCTCAGCGCTTTAACCTGCGCGTCGCTCAGGGAGTAGGCCTGAAAGGCTTCTGCACCTGAGGTCATCAGACCGTTAGAGTCCATATTCTGACAGCCGCTCAGCACGAGCGTTGTACCCAGGGCCAGCACTATTGCACGCATTTTCATGAGGTTGCTTCCGTACTCGTTAAACTGAATAAAATCCGAAAAGTGCCCCCGCAACGAAGCCGGGGCGGGATAAGTATAAGGAATATCTACAGGCGCGGGCGAGCAGATTGCGCAACATGCGAGCATGATCCAGAGATTTCTTAAGCTGCAAAAGAATGGTCCATGTACATGCCCTGCGGCTTGGGTTACATTGTTGGCACTTTTTTCCGGCGTAGCCCAAAACGCGCTGTCGTCAAGGGCATGGCCTTTAACAGTCCGATCTGGAGTTAAAATGTCCTCACGTAAAGAGCTTGCTAATGCTATTCGTGCGCTGAGCATGGACGCAGTACAGAAAGCCAAATCCGGCCACCCGGGTGCCCCTATGGGTATGGCTGATATCGCCGAAGTCCTGTGGCGTGATTTCCTTAACCACAACCCGCAGAACCCGGCATGGGCTGACCGCGACCGTTTCGTGCTGTCTAACGGCCACGGCTCTATGCTGATCTACAGCCTGCTGCACCTCACCGGCTACGATCTGCCAATCGAAGAGCTGAAAAACTTCCGTCAGCTGCACTCCAAAACTCCAGGTCACCCGGAAGTGGGCTACACCGCTGGCGTAGAAACCACCACCGGCCCGCTGGGTCAGGGCATTGCTAACGCTGTGGGTATGGCGATTGCCGAGAAGACCCTGGCGGCGCAGTTCAACCGTCCTGGCCATGACATCGTTGACCACTTCACCTACGCTTTCCTGGGCGACGGCTGCATGATGGAAGGCATTTCTCACGAAGTGTGCTCCCTGGCTGGTACCCTGAAGCTGGGCAAACTGGTGGCGTTCTACGACGACAACGGTATCTCCATCGACGGTCACGTTGAAGGCTGGTTCACTGACGACACCGCCGCACGTTTCGAAGCCTACGGCTGGCACGTTGTGCGTGGTGTTGACGGCCACGATGCTGACTCGATTAAACGTGCAGTAGAAGAAGCTCGCGCAGTCACCGACAAACCGTCCCTGCTGATGTGCAAAACCATCATCGGCTTCGGTTCTCCGAACAAAGCGGGCACCCATGACTCCCACGGCGCACCGCTGGGCGACGCGGAAATCGCACTGACCCGTGAAGCACTGGGCTGGAAACACCCTGCCTTCGAAATCCCGTCTGAGATCTATGCTCAGTGGGATGCTAAAGAAGTGGGCCAGGCGAAAGAAGCGGCCTGGAACGAGAAATTCGCTGCCTATGCGAAGGCGTTCCCACAGGAAGCGGCTGAATTCACCCGTCGTATGAAAGGCGATATGCCGTCTGACTTCGACGCTAAAGCCAACGAATTCATCGCGAAGCTGCAGGCGAACCCGTCTAAAATCGCCAGCCGTAAAGCATCTCAGAATGCGATTGAAGCGTTCGGTCCGCTGCTTCCAGAATTCCTGGGCGGCTCCGCTGACCTGGCGCCTTCTAACCTGACCCTGTGGTCTGGTTCTAAGCCAATCAACGAAGACAGTGCCGGTAACTACATCCATTACGGTGTACGTGAGTTCGGTATGACCGCTATCGCGAACGGTATCGCTCTGCACGGTGGTTTCCTGCCGTACACCTCTACCTTCCTGATGTTCGTGGAATATGCACGTAACGCCGTGCGTATGGCTGCGCTGATGAAACAGCGTCAGGTGATGGTCTACACCCATGACTCCATCGGTCTGGGCGAAGATGGTCCAACTCACCAGCCGGTAGAGCAGGTAGCTTCCCTGCGTGTAACCCCGAACATGAGCACATGGCGTCCATGTGACCAGGTTGAATCTGCGGTGGCGTGGAAATACGGCGTTGAGCGTCAGGACGGCCCGACCGCGCTGATCCTCTCCCGTCAGAACCTGGCGCAGCAGGAGCGTACCCCTGAGCAGCTGGCAAACATCGCCCGCGGTGGCTACGTGCTGAAAGATTGCGCGGGCCAGCCTGAGCTGATCTTCATCGCGACCGGTTCTGAAGTTGAACTGGCTGTAGCAGCATGGGAAAAACTGACTGCCGAAGGCGTGAAGGCGCGCGTGGTCTCCATGCCGTCTACCGATGCGTTCGACAAGCAGGATGCCGCTTACCGTGAATCTGTACTGCCTAAAGCGGTTTCCGCTCGCGTGGCGGTGGAAGCGGGTATTGCTGACTACTGGTTCAAATACGTGGGTCTGAACGGCGCTATCGTCGGTATGACCACCTTCGGTGAGTCTGCTCCGGCAGAACAGCTGTTCGAAGAGTTCGGCTTCACCGTTGAGAACGTGGTCGCTAAGGCGAAAGAACTGCTGTAATCGCCGTTTTGCCCGGTGGCGCTTACGCTGACCGGGCCTACAAATGGCTCAAAAGTAGGCCGGGTAAGCGCTAGCACTTACCCGGCTTTTTTTGCGTCATTATTCCAACGAAAATGTGACGCAAGTCATATAGCTCGCTTATTCATCTGGACAGACATTCCTTTTATTCCCCGATTCGCTTATTCTTGCTGAAGCGTTTCAGTCGATTAAATGTTCGACAATTGACCAATCAATCGCAGTTTGTGATAGCAAAGATTCCCCTTCGGGCGTCGCTGGATTACTCTTTCAGCCACCTCAAACTCAGGGATTGCTTTGCAGGAGATCTATGACCGTACGCGTAGCGATTAATGGCTTCGGTCGCATCGGGCGTAATGTGGTTCGTGCTTTGTATGAATCCGGACGTCGGGCGGAAATCACCGTGGTGGCAATCAATGAACTGGCGGATGCTGCTGGCATGGCGCATTTATTGAAGTATGACACCAGCCACGGACGCTTCGCCTGGGATGTGCGCCAGGAAAGAGATCAGCTTTTTGTGGGTGATGACGCTATTCGTGTGCTGCATGAGAACAGCATTTCCGGGCTACCCTGGCGTGAACTGGGTGTGGATGTCGTGCTTGACTGTACCGGTGTGTATGGCAACCGCGAACACGGCGAAGCGCATCTGAGAGCAGGCGCGAAGAAAGTCCTGTTTTCTCATCCCGGCAGTCACGACCTCGACGCGACCGTCGTGTTTGGCGTCAACCAGCATGAGCTGCAAGCCGAGCACCGCATTGTTTCCAACGCCTCCTGCACCACCAACTGCATTATTCCGGTCATCAAACTGTTAGACGATGCGTATGGCATTGAATCCGGCACCGTAACCACGATTCACTCCGCCATGCACGATCAGCAGGTTATCGACGCCTATCACCCGGATTTACGACGCACTCGCGCGGCGAGCCAGTCAATCATCCCGGTGGACACGAAACTGGCTGCAGGGATCACCCGAATTTTTCCGCAGTTTAATGACCGTTTCGAAGCGATTGCCGTGCGGGTTCCGACGATAAACGTCACCGCAATCGACCTCAGCGTGACGGTGAAAAAACCGGTAAAAGCCTGTGAAGTCAACCTGTTGCTGCAAAAAGCGGCACAGGGAGCATTTCATGGTATAGTTGACTATACGGAATTACCGTTGGTCTCAGTAGATTTTAACCACGACCCGCACAGCGCCATCGTGGATGGCACGCAGACGCGAGTCAGTGGTGCGCACCTTATCAAGACGCTGGTCTGGTGTGATAACGAATGGGGCTTTGCTAACCGAATGCTCGACACCACGTTAGCCATGGCCGCAAAAGGTTTCAGGTAGAGCGCACCTTGCGCTTGCAAAACTTTAAGAATCAACGAGAGGATTCACCATGTCTGTAATTAAGATGACCGATCTGGATCTGGCAGGTAAACGCGTTTTCATCCGTGCCGATCTGAACGTACCGGTTAAAGATGGCAAAGTGACCAGCGACGCGCGTATCCGTGCATCTCTGCCAACCATTGAACTGGCTCTGAAGCAGGGCGCTAAAGTGATGGTCACCTCCCACCTGGGCCGTCCAACTGAAGGCGAGTACAACGAAGAGTTCTCTCTGCTGCCGGTTGTTAATTACCTGAAAGACAAACTGTCCAACCCGGTTCGCCTGGTTAAAGATTACCTGGACGGCGTAGACGTTGCCGAAGGTGAGCTGGTTGTTCTGGAAAACGTTCGCTTCAACAAAGGCGAAAAGAAAGACGACGAAACCCTGTCCAAAAAATACGCTGCACTGTGCGACGTATTCGTGATGGATGCATTCGGTACAGCGCACCGTGCGCAGGCATCTACCCACGGTATCGGTAAATTCGCAGACGTCGCGTGTGCGGGTCCTCTGCTGGCTGACGAACTGGAAGCACTGGGTAAAGCACTGAAAGAACCTGCTCGCCCAATGGTCGCTATCGTTGGTGGTTCTAAAGTGTCTACCAAACTCACCGTTCTGGATTCCCTGTCTAAAATCGCTGACCAGCTGATCGTGGGCGGTGGTATCGCGAACACCTTCGTTGCCGCTCAGGGCCACAACGTGGGTAAATCCCTGTACGAAGCAGACCTGGTTGACGAAGCCAAACGCCTGCTGGGTACCTGTGATATCCCGGTTCCAACTGACGTTCGCGTGGCGACCGAGTTCTCCGAAACCGCAACCGCGACCCTGAAATCTGTAAACGACATCAAAGACGAAGAGCAGATTCTGGACCTGGGCGACGTTTCTGCACAGAAACTGGCTGAAATCCTGAAAAACGCAAAAACTATCCTGTGGAACGGTCCTGTTGGCGTGTTCGAATTCCCGAACTTCCGCAAAGGGACTGAAATCGTGGCTAACGCAATCGCAGACAGCGAAGCGTTCTCTATCGCAGGCGGTGGTGACACCCTGGCAGCAATCGACCTGTTCGGTATCGCTGACAAGATCTCCTACATCTCCACTGGTGGCGGCGCATTCCTCGAATTCGTGGAAGGCAAAGTACTGCCAGCAGTAGCAATGCTCGAAGAGCGCGCTAAGAAGTAAGCCATTCAAGGGCAGGGAAACCTGCCCAATTTTCAGCGCGCTTTTAAGAGCTCGCACCTTTTCTAACGGCCGAAGATACAGGACTAAGCAACATGTCTAAAATTTTTGATTTCGTAAAACCTGGCGTTATCACTGGTGATGACGTACAGAAAGTGTTCCAGGTAGCTAAAGAAAACAACTTCGCTCTGCCAGCAGTTAACTGCGTAGGTACCGACTCCATCAACGCCGTACTGGAAACCGCTGCAAAAGTTAAAGCACCGGTTATCGTTCAGTTCTCTAACGGCGGCGCTGCGTTCATCGCAGGTAAAGGCGTGAAAACTGACATTCCTCAGGGTGCTGCTATCCTGGGTGCTATCTCTGGTGCGCACCACGTTCACCAGATGGCTGAACACTACGGTGTTCCAGTTATCCTGCACACTGACCACTGCGCGAAGAAACTGCTGCCGTGGATCGACGGTCTGCTGGACGCGGGTGAAAAACACTTCGCGGCAACCGGTAAGCCACTGTTCTCTTCTCACATGATCGACCTGTCTGAAGAGTCACTGCACGAAAACATCGAGATCTGCTCTAAGTACCTGGCGCGCATGGCCAAAATGGACATGACCCTGGAAATCGAACTGGGTTGCACCGGTGGTGAAGAAGACGGCGTGGACAACAGCCACATGGACGCTTCTGCCCTGTACACCCAGCCAGAAGACGTTGATTACGCTTACACCGAGCTGAGCAAAATCAGCCCACGCTTCACCATTGCAGCGTCCTTCGGTAACGTGCACGGCGTTTATAAGCCAGGTAACGTGGTTCTGACCCCGACCATCCTGCGCGATTCTCAGGAATACGTTTCCAAGAAACACAACCTGCCGCACAACAGCCTGAACTTCGTCTTCCACGGCGGTTCCGGTTCTTCTGCTCAGGAAATCAAAGACTCCGTAAGCTACGGCGTAGTGAAAATGAACATCGATACCGACACCCAGTGGGCAACCTGGGACGGTATCCTGCAGTACTACAAAGCGAACGAAGCTTACCTGCAGGGCCAACTGGGCAACCCGAAAGGCGAAGACCAGCCGAACAAGAAATACTACGATCCACGCGTATGGCTGCGCGCTGCTCAGACGTCCATGGTGACCCGTCTGGAGCAGGCTTTCAAAGAACTGAACGCAATCGACGTTCTGTAATTTGAGCTGCTGACAGCATCAGAAGGCCCGCAAATGCGGGCCTTTTTTTATGTTTTTTCAATACCCTGTCAGACCTGTTTTTGTGATCTGTTTGGCAAAGCCGGTGCTTTTTGTTTACCCTTTACTGACCTGCCTGTCTCCATGGGGGATGGATTTTGTGTTTTGGTTTAACAAAAGGAAGAATAAATGGAACAACTCGATGTTGTAGACAGCATCAATAACGCCGGCAACTGGCTGGTGCGCAACCAGGCCCTGCTGCTGAGCTATGCCGTGAACATTGTCGCGGCGATTGCCATCATCATCGTCGGGATGATCGTGGCGCGTATCGTGTCGAACGCCGTCAACCGTGTGATGGTCGCGCGACACATTGACGCCACGGTGGCTGACTTCCTCTCCGCACTGGTGCGCTACGGCATTATCGCCTTCACGCTGATTGCCGCGCTGGGCCGTGTTGGGGTGCAAACCGCCTCCGTGATTGCCGTTCTTGGCGCCGCCGGTCTGGCCATTGGTCTGGCACTGCAGGGCTCGCTTTCAAACCTGGCGGCGGGCGTACTGCTGGTGACTTTCCGTCCGTTCCGTTCCGGTGAATATGTTGACCTTGGCGGCATCGCCGGTACCGTGTTGCAGGTACAGATTTTCTCTACCACCCTGCGTACCGTCGATGGTCGTATTGTGGTGGTACCGAACGGGAAAATCATAGCGGGCAATATCATTAACTTCTCCCGCGAGCCGGTGCGTCGTAACGAGCTAATCATCAGCGTGGCGTATGATTCCGATATCGATCAGGTGAAGTCGCTGATCGCGAATATCATCGCCTCTGACGACCGCATTCTGAAGGACCGCGAGCAGACGGTTCGCCTGAACGAACTGGGTGCTTCCTCTATTAACTTCGTGGTGCGTATCTGGAGCAAAAGCAGCGATCTGCAAAACGTTTACTGGGATGTGCTGGAGCGCATCAAGCGCGATTTCGACGCCAACGGCATCAGCTTCCCTTACCCGCAGATGGACGTAAACGTCAAAAAAGTCAAAGAAGCAGAATAACGTCACCCGTAGGCCCGGTAAGCGCTCGCGCCACCGGGCTTTACTTTCATAAGCTCCGCTAATACCCAATTAATATTATCCATTTCCTCTAATGTGATTCGCGCAGTATAGTCAGCCTCCAGAACAACACTGCGAGAAAATCGTCATGCTATCTTATTATTTTCAAGGGCTTGCCTTAGGTGCGGCCATGATTTTACCCCTCGGCCCGCAAAACGCCTTCGTAATGAATCAGGGCATTCGCCGCCAGTATCATCTGATGATTGCCCTGCTGTGCGCGGTGAGCGATCTGCTGCTGATTTGCGCCGGCATTTTTGGCGGCAGCGCGCTGCTGATGCAGTCCCCCTGGCTGCTGGCGCTGGTGACCTGGGGTGGCGTGGCGTTTCTGCTGTGGTACGGATTCGGTGCGTTGAAAACGGCGATGAGCAGCAACCTCGAACTGGCGAGCGCGGAAGTCATGAAGCAGGGCCGCTGGAAGATTATCGTCACCATGCTGGCGGTCACCTGGCTAAATCCGCACGTCTACCTCGACACCTTCGTAGTGCTGGGCAGCCTGGGCGGACAGCTGGACGTTGAGCCGAAACGCTGGTTTGCGCTCGGCACGGTTAGCGCCTCTTTCCTCTGGTTCTTCGGTCTCGCCATTCTGGCGGCATGGCTGGCGCCTCGTCTGCGGACTGCCAAAGCCCAGCGCATTATTAATACCCTGGTGGGGCTGGTGATGTGGTTTATTGCTTTTCAGCTGGCAAAAGAGGGCATTCACCACGTCCAGGAATTGTTCAACTAATCCTTGTCTTATGGACAACTGAGCAAGACCCGCTAAGCTTGCTGGCATGAGCCCTGTTGTTGGGGCACTCTTCGCAACATGGAGGAATGACAGTGAAGTTTAAAGTGATGGCCCTCGCGGCATTAGTAAGTTTCGGTGCGGTGTCGGCGCAGGCAAGTGAACTGCCGGATGGCCCGCACATCGTCACGTCAGGCACCGCAAGCGTGGACGCGGTACCGGATGTTGCAACCCTGGCAATTGAAGTGAATGTGGCTGCAAAAGATGCCGCTTCCGCCAAAAAACAGGCAGACGATCGTGTTGCGCAATATCTCTCTTTCCTGGAACAGAACGGTGTTGCTAAAAAAGACATCAGCTCTGCGAACCTGCGTACCCAGCCCGATTACGACTACCAGAACGGCAAAAGTATCCTGAAAGGCTATCGCGCCGTGCGCACTGTGGAAGTGACCGTGCGTCAGCTGGACAAGCTGAACTCTCTGCTGGACGGCGCGCTGAAGGCCGGCCTGAACGAAATTCGTTCCGTGTCGCTGGGCGTTGCGCAACCGGAGAAATACAAAGACGAAGCGCGTAAAGCGGCGATTGATGATGCCATTCATCAGGCGGAACAGCTGGCGTCTGGCTTCA
The DNA here is from genome assembly GCF_014982245.1 of Enterobacter cloacae complex sp. P6RS. Lineage (NCBI taxonomy): Bacteria > Pseudomonadati > Pseudomonadota > Gammaproteobacteria > Enterobacterales > Enterobacteriaceae > Enterobacter > Enterobacter cloacae complex sp. P6RS. The sequence goes on along the minus strand of NZ_JADCLB010000004.1, from coordinate 32,347 downwards.
AGAGCAAGCTTGGCCCGGTATACAGCGTGCGTTACCACGTCTCTAACTACCAGCCAAGCCCGATGGTTCGGATGATGAAGGCGGACGCCGCGCCGGTTTCTGCTCAGGAAACCTACGAGCAGCCAACGATTCAGTTCGACGATCAGGTTGATGTGGTGTTCCAGCTGGAACCCGTTGCAGCACAGCCGAAACCTGCACAATAATCAATAGGCCGGGTAAGGCGTAGCCGCCACCCGGCTTTTCATTTTAATCCTGTCTCAACACCTTATGTCCAAATGCCAGCAGCGCATCAGTCACGTTGCGCATCATGCGGCTTTCCGGCGCAAAACGGTGCCAGTAGAGCATCCGGCGCTGATACAGCCCCGGCGTCAGGTCAATCAGCTCACCGCTTTTCAACTCTTTCTCAATCTGTAAATGCGGGATCATGCAGCAGGTGGTGCCCTGACGCGCCAGCTGCACGAAAGCTTCGGACGAGTTAACGATATGACACGGCACGCTGCCCGGCGGCAGATCGAAGTTTTGCTGCAAAAACGCCTGGTGCATATCGTCCAGATGGTCGAACGCCACGGCAGGGGCTTTCAGCAGCGCGGCGCGGGTGACGCCATTCGGGAAGTAGCGCTCCGCAAAGGCTTTTGAACCGACAAACAGGTAGTCGAGCGCGCCCAGCTGATCGACAAGACAGCTTGGCAGTGCCTGAGGCTGGATACTGACCGCCCCAACCACTTCGCCGCGACGCAGGCGCTCCTGGGTGCGGGTTTCATCTTCGACCTGAAGATTCAGGCGGATAGGGGAGTCGGCCAGCACCGGCGCAAGAGCTGGCAGCAGCCAGGTCGCCAGACTGTCGGCGTTCACCGCCAGCGAGAGCAGCAGCGGCGTGGAACCCGTTTGTTCGTCACCCAGCCACTCGTCTTCCAGGAGTTCAACCTGGCGCAGCAGGGCGAGAAGCTTTTGTCCTTGCTCCGTTGGGCGCGGCGGTACGGTACGCACCAGCAGCGGCTGCCCGAACATATTTTCAAGCTGTTTGATACGCTGTGATACGGCGGACTGGGTGATGCACAGCTTTTGCGCTGCGCGCTCAAAGCCGCGTTCACGAATAACTGCATCAAGTGCCTGTAGTGTTCTGTAGTCCGGACGTTTCATTGCTCTGGCTGGCTCCTAAATTTTGCTTAATCTGCACTATGACACAATTTTCCCTTCCTGACAGACGAAATCCATTCGACGTGTTCTATAATGCGCCCTGAGTTTTCACACCACAGGCAAAACGATCATGACGCAGGATGAACTGAAAAAAGCAGTAGGATGGGCCGCTCTCCAGTACGTACAGCCAGGGACCATTGTCGGTGTTGGTACGGGGTCAACGGCGGCGCACTTTATCGATGCACTGGGCACGATGAAGGGGCAGATCGAGGGCGCGGTTTCCAGCTCCGATGCGTCCACGGAAAAGCTGAAAAGCCTCGGCATTACCGTTTTCGATCTCAACGAAGTGGATCGTCTGGGCATTTACGTTGATGGCGCGGATGAAATCAACGGCCATATGCAGATGATCAAAGGCGGCGGCGCGGCGCTGACCCGTGAAAAGATCATCGCCTCCGTGGCGGACAAGTTCATCTGCATCGCGGATGCCTCCAAGCAGGTCGACATTCTGGGTAATTTCCCGCTGCCGGTTGAAGTGATCCCGATGGCGCGCAGTGCGGTTGCCCGTCAGCTGGTGAAGCTGGGCGGCCGTCCGGAATACCGTCAGGGCGTGGTCACCGACAACGGTAACGTCATCCTCGATGTTCACGGTCTGGAGATTCTCGACGCGATTGCGCTGGAAAACGCCATCAACGGCATTCCAGGCGTCGTCACCGTAGGGTTATTTGCCAACCGCGGCGCGGATGTGGCGCTGATCGGTACGGCTGACGGTGTGAAAACCATCGTAAAATGATCTGATGGGGGGAGTGCTCCCCCCGCTAAAAAATTTTTGAAAAGCTAAATTTGGTGACTTGTGTCACGCTTTTCCGCCTCTTTTGCCGATCCTGCCACGTTTGTAAATTTCCTCAGCATTTTACTCTGTCATTTTGCCCTGTATGACTTTTCTTCAGAGTGCCGACGCAAACGTTCATATTGCTGCAATAGTTTTTTTTGATATGTTGGCTACAGCGGATTTCAATCCAGCACAACATCAGTTCAGATAAAAACAGGGTCGGGGAAATGGCAAAGGTATCACTGGAGAAAGACAAGATTAAATTCCTGCTGGTCGAGGGCGTGCATCAGAAAGCGCTTGATAGCCTTCGTGCGGCGGGTTACACCAACATCGAATTTCACAAAGGCGCGCTGGACACGGAAGAGCTGAAAGCCGCCATCCGTGATGCCCACTTCATTGGCCTGCGATCCCGTACCCATCTGACTGAAGACGTGATTGCCGCGGCAGAAAAGCTGGTTGCTATTGGCTGTTTCTGCATCGGCACCAACCAGGTCGACCTGAACGCTGCCGCAAAACGCGGTATCCCGGTCTTTAACGCCCCGTTCTCTAACACCCGTTCCGTGGCGGAGCTGGTAATTGGCGAGCTGCTGCTGCTGCTGCGCGGTATCCCGGAAGCTAACGCCAAAGCGCACCGCGGCGTGTGGAACAAACTGGCCGCGGGCTCATACGAAGCCCGTGGTAAAAAGCTGGGTATCATCGGCTACGGCCACATCGGTACCCAACTGGGGATCCTGGCGGAATCGCTGGGGATGCACGTCTACTTCTACGATATCGAAAGCAAGCTGCCGCTGGGTAACGCGACGCAGGTACAGCATCTGTCTGACCTGCTGAACATGAGCGACGTGGTCAGCCTGCACGTGCCGGAAAACGCCTCCACCAAAAACATGATGGGCGCGGAAGAGCTGGCGCTGATGAAGCCGGGATCTCTGCTGATCAACGCCGCGCGTGGTACGGTGGTCGATATCCCTGCGCTGTGCGATGCGCTGAAGCGTAAGCATCTGGCGGGGGCGGCCATCGACGTGTTCCCGACGGAACCTGCCACCAACAGCGATCCGTTTAACTCTCCGCTGTGCGAATTCGACAACGTGATCCTGACGCCGCACATCGGCGGTTCTACTCAGGAAGCGCAGGAGAATATTGGTCTGGAAGTGGCGGGTAAGCTGAGCAAATACTCCGACAACGGTTCTACGCTCTCTGCTGTGAACTTCCCGGAAGTGTCTCTGCCGCTGCACGGCGGTCGTCGTCTGCTGCACATCCATGAAAACCGTCCTGGCGTGCTGACCGCAATTAACCAGATTTTTGCCGAGCAGAGCGTCAACATTGCCGCCCAGTATCTGCAGACCAACTCGCAGATGGGCTATGTGGTCATTGATATCGAAGCGGATGAAGACGTGGCTGAAAAAGCGTTGCAGAGCATGAAGGCCATTCCGGGAACGATTCGCGCGCGCCTGCTGTACTGATGGTGCGGTCTGTGGTGTCGGGTGGCGGCTACGCCTTACCCGACCTACGTTGAGCTTTTGTAGGCCGGGTAAGCGTAAGCGCCACCCGGCTTTATGCTACCAAAGCCACGTTTTACCTGGCGTTACCACCGCAGGCAGCGGAATATCCCATTTCTCCACCGGCAAGGCTTCTACAGCCTGGCAATCATGCGCATAGCCCACCGGCTGCAACCCATACTGCCGCCAGTTTTGCAGCGTTCGGTCGTAAAAACCGCCGCCCATACCTAAGCGCTGTCCCTGCTCATCAAACGCCACCAGCGGCGTAATCAGCACGTCCAGCTGTGACAGCGGGAGTACGTCGCGCACGTCGAGTTTCGGTTCGGTGATTTTCAGACGATTCACCACCAGTTCGCTGTGCGGATGGTAATGCAGAAACAGCAGATTGCCCCGGCTGAACGGATGCAGTACCGGCAGGTAAACTTTTTTCCCGGCGCGCCAGAGTTGGTCGATAAGCGGCTGGGTGTCCAGTTCGCCGTCAAACGAGAGAAACAGCGCGACGGTGTTTGCCATCACCACGGGCGGATAGGCCATCATGCGGGCAGCGGCCTGCTGCGCAAAGTGTGCTTGTTGTTCGGACGTAAGGGCGCGACGACGCTGGCGAATGAGCTGACGGATGTCCTGGCGTGAAGCAGAAACTTCAGGGAATTGAGTCATGGTAGTCGGTAGAAGAAGAGAGAGGGAATCTCCGAGATGCCGCCGCAGGCTGTAACCCTTGAACCCTTGGTTCAAGGTGAATGTGTCGTCATAGTTTTAAGGCTTCTCGGACGAACCGAGCATGCTCACCAACCATGGAGCGCCACATTCTTGTGGTATGAAATATCGGCTCAGGGGACTGGCCCGCTTGCAAACATCTCAGAGAAATTTTGTCTTCACAGTTACTCTACCATAGTCAACTGCGAAGTGTTATTCAAACTTTGGTCCCGGTCTTTCGGGATTGCGACCTTGATCAAGCAACGCCTGTTCAATGGTCTGCTGGAGCATTTTAATGCGCTGCTCCATGCTAGCCGCGTAATCGCGGGTCTTCGCTTTTTCCTGAGTCAGTTCATAGCTGATGTTCAACGCGGCGATGAAAACCAGCTGCTCAGTATTTGTGACTCTAGTGCGTTCTTTTAGATCTTGCAACCGCTGATTCAAATCGTCCGCAGCCTGATTCAAAGCATCCCTTTGTTCAGGCGGACAATTCACTCGCAGTGAACGGCCAAAAATCTGGAGATCGACGGGTTGTGCAGACATGCCACCTTCCTGCTGATTGACTGCGCTGCCTTCGCTTACTGCCCCGGGGGCTGCGAAGGGGCGACACTATAGCTACCCTGATGTGAAGATACAAGCCCTTTTCTGGTATCACCAGGGTCCAAAGTGGTAGCATATCATGAATATCCTCCCTTTGATGACGAATGCGTATGTCTATACAGAACGAAATGCCTGGTTACAAGGATTTAAACCAGTTACTGAACCAGCAGGGAGTCGGTCTTACCCCTGCCGAAATGCACGGTCTGATCAGCGGCATACTGTGCGGCGGAAACAGCGACAGCTCATGGCAGCCGCTGATCCACGACCTCACCAACGAAGGGCTGGCGTTTGGCCACGAACTGGCGGAAGCGCTGCGAAAAATGCACGCGGCAACCAGCGATTCGCTGGAAGACGATGGCTTCCTTTTTCAGCTTTATCTGCCTGAAGGCGACGATGTCAGCGTCTTCGATCGCGCCGATGCGCTCGCGGGGTGGGTAAACCACTATCTGCTTGGCCTGGGCGTCACCCAGCCTAAGCTTGATAAAGTCACCGGCGAAGCGGGTGAAGCGATTGACGATCTGCGCAACATCGCCCAGCTTGGCTACGATGAAGAGGAAGATCAGGAAGAGCTGGAAATGTCTCTCGAAGAGATCATCGAGTACGTGCGCGTGGCGGCGCTGCTGTGCCACGACAACTTTACGCGCTCGCAGCCGACCGCGCCGGAAGTTCGCAAGCCAACCTTACATTAAGAAAAATAACGCACAGGAGGGTGTCATGGTTATCTCGCAACAAGAGTATTTGCGCCGTCGTCAGGCGCTGCTGGCAAACATGCAGCCGGGAAGCGCGGCGCTGATTTTTGCCGCGCCGGAAGTGACGCGCAGCGCCGACAGCGAATACCCCTATCGCCAGAGCAGCGATTTCTGGTACTTCACCGGCTTCAACGAGCCGGAAGCGGTGCTGGTGCTGATTAAGAGCAATGACACCCACAACCACAGCGTGATTTTCAACCGCGTACGAGACTTAACCGCTGAGATCTGGTTTGGCCGCCGCTTAGGGCAAGAGGCCGCCCCGGAAAAGCTGGGCGTTGACCGCGCGCTGGCGTTTAGCGAAATCAACCAGCAGCTCTATCAGCTGCTTAATGGCCTCGACGTGCTCTATCACGCGCAGGGCGAATACGCCTACGCCGATGAGATTGTTTTCAACGCGCTGGAAAAACTGCGTAAAGGCTCGCGGCAGAACCTGTCCGCGCCCGCCACCCTCACGGACTGGCGTCCGGTGGTGCACGAGATGCGTCTGTTCAAATCTGAAGAAGAGCTGAACGTGCTGCGCCGTGCGGGCGAAATCAGCGCCCTGGCGCACACCCGCGCGATGGAAAAATGTCGTCCCGGAATGTTTGAATACCAGCTGGAAGGCGAAATTCACCACGAATTTAACCGCCACGGCGCGCGTTATCCCTCCTACAACACCATCGTTGGCGGCGGGGAAAACGGCTGCATTCTGCACTACACAGAAAACGAAAGCGCGCTGCGCGACGGCGATCTGGTGCTGATTGACGCCGGTTGCGAATATCAGGGCTACGCCGGCGACATCACGCGTACCTTCCCGGTGAACGGCAAGTTTTCGCCAGCGCAGCGGGCGATTTATGACATCGTTCTCGAATCACTCGAGACGGCGCTGAAGCTGTATCGCCCGGGCACCTCCATTCAGGAGGTGACCGGTGAGGTGGTGCGCATCATGATTACCGGGCTGGTTAAGCTTGGGATCCTCAAAGGGGATGTCGATACCCTGATTACCGAGAATGCTCACCGCCCGTACTTTATGCACGGCCTGAGCCACTGGCTGGGGCTGGACGTGCACGACGTGGGCGCGTACGGCCCTGAACGTTCGCGCGTGCTTGAACCGGGCATGGTGCTGACCGTCGAGCCGGGCCTGTACATCGCGCCGGATGCCGACGTGCCAGAGGAATACCGCGGAATTGGCATTCGTATTGAAGACGACATCGTCATCACCGAAACCGGCAACGAAAACCTGACCGCGAGCGTGGTGAAAAAAGCGGACGATATCGAGGCGCTGATGGCAGCGGCGCGCGTATGAGCGTGATTATCGTTGGCGGCGGCATGACTGGCGCCACGCTGGCGTTAGCCATCTCGCATTTGACGAAGGGGCAGCTTCCGGTGCATCTGGTTGAAGCCGTCGCGCCGCAGGCGAAGAATCACCCTGGGTTTGATTCCCGCGCCATTGCCCTGGCGCAGGGCACCTGCCAGCAGCTATCCCGCATTGGCATCTGGCAGGCCATCGCCGACTGCGCTACCGCCATTAATACCGTGCACGTGAGCGATCGCGGTCATGCCGGGTTTGTGACGCTGGATGCCCATGATTACCGTATTGACGCGCTGGGTCAGGTCGTTGAACTGCACGATATTGGCCTGCGCCTGTTCCGCCTGTTGCAGGACGCGCCGGGCGTTACGCTGCACTGCCCGGCACGCGTTGCCAGCTTCACCCGCAGTGAAGACGCGGTCAGCGTAACGCTGGACAATGGCACCGTGCTTGACGGACAGCTTCTGGTGGCGGCTGACGGGTCGCGCTCGGCGCTCGGCACCCAGTGCGGGGTAGAGTGGCGGCAGCAGCCTTACGGGCAGGTCGCGGTCATCGCGAACGTCTCGACCGCAGCAGAACACAACGGCCGGGCGTTTGAGCGCTTCACCCAGCACGGCCCGCTGGCGATGCTGCCGATGACGGGCGGGCGCTGCTCGCTGGTCTGGTGCCACCCGCAGGAAAAGGCCGAAGAGGTTAAATCCTGGTCCGACGAACGTTTTTGTACCGAGCTGCAGAAAGCCTTTGGCTGGCGGCTGGGGCGTATTACCCATGCCGGGAAACGTGCGGTCTATCCACTGTCGTTAACCACGGCATCACAGTCTGTTTCTCACCGCGTGGCGCTGGTCGGCAACGCGGCGCAAACCCTCCACCCCATCGCCGGGCAGGGCTTTAACCTCGGCCTGCGAGATGTGATGAGCCTGGCCGAAACGCTTTCGCGGGCGTGGAGCGAACAAAAAGACTGTGGCGCTTACCCGGTGCTAAGCCATTACCAGGCGCGACGTCAGGCCGATAAAGAGGCGACGATTGGCGTCACCGATGGTTTAGTCCATCTCTTTGCCAATCGCTGGGCGCCGCTGGTTGTTGGTCGCAACCTCGGGCTGATGGCGATGGAACTGTTCATTCCGGCACGTGACGTGCTGGCGCAGCGGACCCTGGGTTGGGTCGCGCGTTAAGGAGTTATCACTGTGCAAAATGTTGATGTTGCCATCGTTGGCGGCGGAATGGTTGGGCTGGCGCTGGCCTGTGGATTACAGGGCAGCGGCCTGCGCGTGGCCGTGCTGGAGCAAAAGCAGCCCCAGCCTGTCGCATCTGATGCCCCGCCGGAACTCCGCGTGTCGGCGATTAACGCGGCCAGCGAAAAGCTTTTAACGCGTCTCGGCGTCTGGTCAGATATCGTCGCCCAGCGCGCCAGCTGCTATCACGGAATGGAAGTGTGGGACAAAGACAGCTTTGGCCATATTGCCTTTGATGATGAAAGCATGGGCTATAGCCATCTGGGGCATATCATAGAGAATGCGGTGATCCACCACGCGCTGTGGCAGAAAGCAGAGCAGTGCAGCGACGTGACGCTGGTTGCGCCTGCGCAGATCCAGCAGGTGGCATGGGGCGAAAACGAGGCGTTTATCACCCTGCAAAGCGGCGACATGCTGACCGCGCGTCTGGTGGTCGGTGCCGACGGCGCTAACTCCTGGCTGCGCAACAAGGCCGATATCCCGCTGACGTACTGGGATTACCGCCATCATGCGATGGTGGCAACGATCCGTACTGAAGAGCCGCACGGCGGCGTTGCGCGGCAGATTTTCCACAACGACGGCATACTGGCGTTCCTGCCGCTTGCCGATCCGCACCTGTGCTCGATTGTCTGGTCCCTGGTGCCGGAGAAAGCCCAGCAGATGCAGGAGGCGACGCCGGAGGCCTTTAACCAGGCGCTGTGCGTGGCGTTTGATAATCGCCTTGGCCTGTGCACGCTTGAAAGCGAGCGGCTGGTTTTCCCGTTAACCGGCCGCTACGCGCGTCAGTTTGCCGCGCACCGTCTGGCGCTGGTGGGGGATGCTGCCCATACCATTCATCCGCTGGCCGGGCAGGGCGTTAACCTCGGCTTTATGGACGCGGCGGAACTGGTGGAAGAACTGCGTCGCCTGCACCGTGAGGGTAAAGATATCGGCCAGCATCTGTATCTGCGTCGCTACGAGCGCAGCCGCAAGCACAGTGCGGCGATGATGCTGGCAGGAATGCAGGGCTTCCGCGAGCTGTTTGCCGGGGCAAATCCGGCGAAAAAACTGCTGCGCGATATCGGCCTCAAGCTGGCCGACACCCTTCCCGGCGTCAAACCTCAACTTCTTCGTCAGGCAATGGGTCTTAACGATCTTCCCGACTGGTTACGCTAACCTCGATCCCCGTCACACTTTATTTTCCCGGCCTCTGCGCCGGGGAAATCCCCTCGTTTGAAATATTCTAATTCCACGCCATTTTTCGCATTAGTTATTCTCATGTCGTGATTTTTACGTGACGGAAATTCGGCCCGTTTTTCCGCACGAAATATCACCATGTGCTAAATCCTGTTAGATCATTGTTAATTTTGTGCGGGGTTAATCGCATTTTTCCAGTGAATAACTCTGTAGGCTTTTCAGCGTTTTTTGGTCATAAGCTAATGTGATGACCCGTTTTACCTTATGGTTAACCGCCGGTTTCGGTGGTAAGTTCAGGTAAAAGAGAACGTTTGCGTCGGCATTCGGGAACGAGGCCGATACCGGGTTTCACGGTGAATTTTTCAACGAGGACAAGATGGCTCAACAGACTCCTTTGTACGAACAACACGTGTTATGCGGCGCCCGCATGGTGGACTTCCATGGCTGGATGATGCCGCTGCACTACGGCTCGCAGATTGATGAGCACCACGCGGTGCGCACCGATGCCGGTATGTTCGACGTGTCCCACATGACGATTGTCGATCTGCACGGTAGCCGCAGCCGGGAGTTTTTGCGTTATCTGCTGGCAAACGACGTCGCCAAACTGAAGACGCCGGGTAAAGCGCTCTATACCGGCATGCTGAATGCCTCGGGCGGCGTGATTGACGACCTTATCGTCTACTACTTCACCGAAGATTTCTTCCGCCTCGTTGTAAACTCCGCCACCCGCGAAAAAGACCTCTCCTGGATCACCCAACACGCCGAACCTTATGCCGTCGACATCACCGTCCGTGACGATCTGTCGCTGATCGCCGTGCAGGGACCAAACGCGCAGGCAAAAGCCGCCTCTCTCTTTAACGACGAGCAGCGCACCGCCACCGAAGGCATGAAGCCGTTCTTCGGCGTGCAGGCGGGGGATCTGTTTATCGCCACCACCGGCTATACCGGTGAAGCGGGCTACGAAATTGCGATGCCGAACGAGAAAGCTGCCGATTTCTGGCGTGCGCTGGTAGAAGCGGGCGTGAAGCCTGCGGGCCTGGGCGCGCGCGATACGCTGCGTCTGGAAGCGGGCATGAACCTCTACGGTCAGGAAATGGACGAAGGCGTCTCTCCGCTGGCGGCCAACATGGGCTGGACCATCGCGTGGGAACCGGCTGACCGTGACTTTATTGGCCGTGAAGCGCTGGAGATGCAGCGCGAGAAGGGCACCGAACGACTGGTGGGACTGGTGATGAAGGAAAAAGGCGTGCTGCGCGGCGAGCTGCCGGTGCGCTTTACCGATGCTGACGGCAATCATCGCGAAGGCGTGATCACCAGCGGAACCTTCTCCCCGACGCTGGGCTACAGTATTGCACTGGCACGCGTGCCGGCAGGCATTGGCGACACGGCGGTAGTGCAAATCCGCAACCGCGAAATGCCGGTCAACGTGACCAAACCGATTTTTGTTCGCGCCGGTAAGCCGGTCGCCTAACTATTTTTATCAGGAGAACTTCAATGAGCAATGTGCCAGCAGAACTGAAATACAGCAAAGAACACGAGTGGCTGCGCAAAGAGGCGGACGGCACTTACACCGTAGGGATCACCGAGCACGCGCAGGAGCTGCTGGGCGACATGGTGTTTGTTGACCTGCCTGACGTGGGCACGACTGTTAGCGCGGGCGACGACTGCGCCGTGGCGGAGTCCGTAAAAGCGGCGTCTGACATCTACGCACCGGTAAGCGGTGAGATTGTTGCGGTCAACGACGCGCTGAGCGATTCGCCAGAGCTGGTCAACAGCGAGCCGTATGAAGGCGGCTGGATCTTCAAGATCAAAGCCAGCGACGAATCGCAAGTTGCCGCGCTGCTGGATGCAACCGCGTACGAAGCACTACTGGAAGACGAATAACGTTGTGCCGGATGGCGCTGCGCTTATCCGGCTTACAGGGCCCGGTAAGCGGTAGCGCCACCGGGCAACAGCGTTACAGATAACTACGATTCACTGCACGTATCAGGAACCATCGCTCATGACACAGACTTTAAGCCAGCTTGAAAACCGTGGCGCCTTCATTGAACGTCACATTGGGCCGGATGCTCAGCAACAGCAGGAGATGCTGAAGACGGTTGGCGCGGATTCATTAGACGCACTGATCGGCCAGATTGTGCCAAAAGACATCCAGCTTGCCACGCCGCCTCAGGTAGGGGAAGCCACCACGGAGTTCGCCGCGCTGGCGGAGCTGAAGGCTATTGCAGGCCTCAACAAGCGCTATAAGTCTTACATTGGCATGGGCTACACCAACGTGCAGTTACCGCCGGTTATCCTGCGCAACATGCTGGAAAACCCGGGCTGGTACACCGCTTACACCCCTTATCAGCCAGAAGTCTCCCAGGGGCGTCTGGAAGCGCTGCTGAACTTCCAGCAGGTGACGCTGGATCTGACCGGTATGGATATCGCTTCCGCCTCTCTGCTGGATGAAGCGACCGCCGCTGCCGAAGCGATGGCGATGGCAAAGCGCGTAAGCAAGCTGAAAAATGCTAACCGCTTCTTCGTGGCGGCGGACGTGCATCCCCAGACGCTGGACGTGGTGCGCACCCGTGCAGAAACCTTCGGCTTTGAGGTGATCGTCGACGACGCCGACAAAGTGCTGGATCACCAGGACGTCTTCGGCGTGCTGCTGCAGCAGGTGGGCACCACCGGCGAAGTTCACGACTACGGCGCGCTGATTGCCGAGCTGAAATCCCGCAAAGTGGTTGTCAGCGTTGCCGCCGATTTTATGGCGCTGGTGCTGCTGACGGCGCCGGGCAAACAGGGCGCGGATATTGTATTCGGCTCTGCGCAGCGCTTCGGCGTGCCGATGGGCTACGGCGGCCCGCACGCGGCGTTCTTCGGCGCGAAAGATGAATTCAAACGCTCCATGCCAGGCCGTATCATTGGCGTGTCAAAAGATGCTGCCGGTAATACCGCGTTGCGCATGGCGATGCAGACCCGCGAGCAGCATATCCGCCGCGAGAAAGCGAACTCCAACATCTGTACTTCCCAGGTACTGCTGGCAAACATCGCCAGCCTGTATGCGGTATTCCACGGTCCGGCTGGCCTGAAACGCATTGCCAGTCGCATTCACCGCCTGGCCGATATTCTGGCCTGCGGCCTGCAGCAGAAGGGCCTCAAGCTGCGCCACGCGCACTACTTCGACACCCTGTGCGTGGAAGTGGCAGACAAAGCCGCCGTGCTGGCGCGCGCGAATGCAGCAGAAATCAACCTGCGCAGCGACATCCACAACGCGGTCGGCATTACGCTGGATGAAAGCACCACTCGCGACGATATCCTGAACCTGTTCAGCGTGTTGCTGGGCGACGCTCACGGTCTGGACGTTGATACGCTCGACAAAGAGGTCGCGCTCGACAGCCGCTCCATTCAGGAAAGCATGCTGCGCAATGACGCGATCCTGACTCACCCGGTGTTCAATCGCTATCACAGCGAAACCGAGATGATGCGCTATATGCACTCTCTGGAGCGCAAGGATTTGGCGCTTAACCAGGCGATGATCCCGCTGGGCTCCTGCACCATGAAGCTGAACGCCGCGGCAGAGATGATCCCGATTACCTGGCCTGAATTCTCCGAACTGCACCCGTTCTGCCCGCCAGAACAGGCGGAAGGCTATCACATGATGATCAACCAGCTTTCAGACTGGCTGGTGAAGCTGACCGGTTACGACGCGCTCTGCATGCAGCCGAACTCCGGCGCGCAGGGTGAATACGCGGGCCTGCTGGCGATCCGTCACTATCACGAAAGCCGTAACGAAGGTCACCGCGATATCTGCCTGATCCCAAGCTCCGCCCACGGCACCAACCCGGCCTCAGCCCAGATGGCGGGCATGGAAGTGGTGGTGGTCGCGTGCGATAAGAACGGCAACATCGATTTGGCCGACCTGCGTGCGAAAGCCCAGCAGGCGGGCGACAAGCTCTCCTGCATCATGGTGACCTACCCGTCCACCCACGGCGTGTACGAAGAGACCATCCGTGAAGTGTGCGAAGTGGTGCACCAGTTTGGCGGTCAGGTATACCTCGACGGCGCGAACATGAACGCTCAGGTGGGCATTACCTCTCCGGGCTTTATCGGCGCGGACGTGTCGCACCTGAACCTGCATAAAACCTTCTGCATTCCGCACGGCGGTGGCGGCCCGGGCATGGGACCAATCGGCGTGAAAGCGCACCTGGCGCCGTTTGTGCCGGGGCACAGCGTGGTGCAGATTGAAGGCATGCTGACCCGTCAGGGCGCGGTCTCTGCGGCACCGTTCGGCAGCGCATCAATCCTGCCAATCAGCTGGATGTACATCCGCATGATGGGCGCGGAAGGGCTGAAGCAGGCGAGCCAGGTGGCTATTCTGAACGCCAACTACATTGCGACTCGCCTGAAGTCTGCCTTCCCGGTGCTCTATACCGGCCGCGACGGTCGCGTGGCGCACGAGTGCATTCTGGATATTCGTCCGCTGAAAGAGCAGACCGGCATCAGCGAGCTGGATATCGCCAAGCGTCTGATCGACTACGGCTTCCACGCACCAACCATGTCGTTCCCGGTTGCGGGGACGCTGATGGTGGAGCCGACCGAGTCTGAAAGCAAAGCCGAGCTGGACCGCTTTATCGACGCGATGCTGGCCATCCGCATGGAGATCGACCGCGTGCAGGACGGCGAATGGACGCTGGAAGATAACCCGCTGGTCAACGCCCCGCACACCCAGCACGAGATGGTGGCAGAGTGGAACCACGGTTACTCCCGCGAGCTGGCCGTCTTCCCGGCAGGCGTGGCAAACAAATACTGGCCGACCGTGAAGCGTCTTGATGACGTTTACGGCGACCGTAATCTGTTCTGCTCCTGCGTGCCGATGAGCGAATACCAGTAAGTATTTGCCATACTGTAGGCCGGGTAAGCGTAAGCGCCACCCGGCTTTTTTTTATCTGGAGGTTGTGAATGGCAATTGCACTGGTCACCGGCGCGAGCCGGGGCATTGGGAAAGCCACCGCGCTGCAGCTGGCACGTGAAGGCTACACCGTGGCGGTGAACTATTACCACAACATTAAAGCCGCGACGGACGTTATCAATCAGATCGTTGAGGCCGGCGGTAAAGCGTTTGCCGTGCGTGCGGACATCAGCGATGAAGCTCAGGTGCTGGCGATGTTTGACAGCATCGATCGTGAAGGTGAGCCGCTTCGCGCGCTGGTCAATAATGCAGGCATTCTGTTTGAGCAATCCACCATTGAGAATCTCTCCGCAGAGCGCATTAACCGCGTGCTGGCGACCAACGTCACGGGCTACTTTCTCTGCTGTCGTGAAGCGGTGAAACGCATGTCCATCAAGCATGGCGGCAAGGGCGGGGCGATTGTGAATGTCTCTTCCGCCGCGTCTCGTCTGGGCGCGCCGGGTGAATATGTCGATTACGCTGCTTCTAAAGGCGCGGTAGATTCGCTGACAACCGGGCTATCGCTGGAGGTGGCGGCGCAGGGTATTCGCGTGAACTGCGTGCGGCCTGGGCTGATTTATACCGATATCCATGCTTCCGGCGGAGAGCCGGGGCGAGTGGATCGCGTAAAATCGTTACTGCCGATGCAGCGCGGCGGCCAGCCGGAAGAGGTGGCGCAGGCGATTGTCTGGCTGCTGAGCAAGAAGGCGTCTTACGTTACGGGCAGTTTTATCGAGCTGGCTGGCGGGAAGTAAACCCCTCACCCTAACCCTCTCCCCAAAGGGAGAGGGTTAGGTGCCCGGCGTTAAAGTTTCTCGCCGTTGCTGGCAATCACGCCTTTATACCACTTGAAGCTCTTCTTACGGGAGCGCGACATGTCGCCCGTGCCGTCGTCGTGCTTGTTGACGTAGATAAAGCCGTAGCGCTTGCTGTACTGACCGGTGGTGAACGACACGCAGTCGATGCAGCCCCACGGCGTATAGCCCATCAGATCCACGCCATCGTGGGTGACGGCTTTGATCATCTCTTCCACGTGGGCACGCAGATAGTCGATGCGATAGTCATCGTTGATGCTGCCGTCTTCTTCCACCTTATCGTAGGCGCCGAAGCCGTTTTCAACGATAAACAGCGGCTTCTGGTAACGCTCGTAAAGTTCGCTCAGGGAATAACGCAGGCCCACCGGGTCAATCTGCCAGCCCCAGTCGGACGCCTTCACGTGCGGGTTCGGCACGCTGCCTTCAAAGCCGGAAATGGCGTCACCTGTGCCGCCTTCCGCCTTCACCGCGTTGGTCATGTAGTAGCTGAAGCCTAAGTAGTCGCAGGTACCTTCACGCAGGATCTGCTCGTCGCCCGCCTCCATTTTGATGGAAAAGCCGCGGCGCTCCCACTCGTTCAGCACGTAGGACGGGTAGTAACCACGCAGTTGGACGTCGGTAAAGACATAGCGCTCGCGCATGGATTCCTGGGCGAACATCACGTCTTCCGGCTTGCAGGAGAACGGATAGAGCGCCACCATCGCCAGCATGCAGCCGACTTTCATCTCCGGGTTGATGCGGCGCGCGGCTTTCACCGCCAGGGCGCTGGCCACAAACTGGTGGTGCAGCACCTGGTACATGGTCTCTTCCGGGTTGTCATGTTCGGTGTAGACCACGCCCGAGCAGCAGTAGCCGAACAGCGGGGCGCGCCAGTTTCGCTGGTTGTTGATTTCGTTGAAGGTCATCCAGTATTTGACCTTGTGCTTGTAGCGCTCAAACACCACTTCCGCGAAGCGCACGAAGAAATCGACCACTTTGCGGTTGGTCCAGCTACCGTACTCCTGCACCAGGTGCAGCGGCATTTCGAAGTGGGAGAGGGTGATCACCGGTTCGATGTTGTACTTCAGCAGCTCATCGAACATGTCGTCGTAAAACTTCAGCCCTTCTTCGTTTGGCTGCGTTTCGTCACCTTTCGGGAAGATGCGCGTCCAGGCGATAGAGGTACGGAAACACTTGAAGCCCATCTCGGCAAATAGCTTGATGTCTTCTTTATAGTGGCCGTGGAAGTCGATGGCCTCGTGGTTTGGGTAGTATTTACCCGGCACCACCTCCTGCGTGATTTCGCGCGGCACGCCGTGTGCGCCGCCGGTCAGCACGTCGCAAATGCTTGGCCCTTTGCCGCCTTTGTTCCAGCCGCCTTCAACCTGATGAGCGGCAACAGCGCCGCCCCATAAAAAATCTTTCGGTAAGGTTATTTTTTTCATCGCTGCTATTCTCAATAAATGGCTTATTGGCATTGAGTCTAGCAAAGCGAAATTGAATGTCACGATATAACAATTTGCGAAAATTGTGATTTGTCACATCGAAAAAACAGGGTGTTTTATTCCGTCAGTTTTTTCGCCAGCTTGCGTCCGAGAGATTCCAGAATATAAATGACGGGAATTTGCGTGGTGATATCGTAGGCGCCGCCAATTCGCGTCTGGGGAACGTGCCAGGAGAGATTAAAGTCCGCCAGTTTTGCCAGGCGCGAGTGCTCGTGGCTGGTGATAGAGAGCACCTTGCAGTGATGCAGGCTGAACTGGCTGGCGAAGCGCAGGATCTCCTCGGTTTCGCCCGAGACGGAGAGCACAATCGCCAGCGCATTTTTCGCCATATCATTGGTAACCGGGAAATAAGGGTCATCAATATGATTACTGAATTTACCAATATTTGAAAAGAAGCGTGCGCCATATTTGGCCAAAGAGCCTGACGTGCCCGCCCCGACAAATATAATTCGCTCGGAGGACAAAATGATATTTACCGCGTCATTTAATAGCGCGTCGAACTCTTCATTATTCACGCTTTTAAAGAAGCTGATAATTTCGCTGGCGCCGAAATTCGCCTGCTGGGGCTCGTTCTGCTCAAGATAGAGCTTAAAGCGCACGCGAAATTCAGAATACCCTTCGCAGTTGAGCTTGCGGCAAAAGCGCAGGATAGTGGTGGTTGAGACGCCAGCCGCATCCGCCAGTTCGCGGATGGTCATGTACATCACTTTGTCCCGGTTTTTGATGACATAGTTGTAGACCATCATTTCCAGGTTATTGAGACTGGCAATGGCGGAGTGGGTGAACATACTCACAGTGGCAAAACTCTCATTCAGACCTCATTTATCCATCATATCATGCAGCCAGACGGCAGGAGCCAATTTTATGCCATTGATTAGTAATGCTTAAATTTTTATGTGAACAAATGTCAGGTGAGTTTTTCGTTTATGTTTTTGATTTTTATTGTAAAAATTTACGCCAAAATTATTTTGGCTAACAGGTGTTCACTGGAATCATTCTCAGTTAGCATAGTCATGCGATGAATAATCATTTTTAGTTTTCCCGGAGTTTAGTATGGCGAGCAGACCATTAATCGCACAGGGATATTCGCTGGCTGAGGAAGTAGCCAACAGCATCAGCCACGGCATTGGCCTGGTGTTTGGGATTGTCGGTTTAGTGTTATTGCTGGTACAGGCGGTGGATACCAATGCCAGCGCGATGGCTATTACCAGCTATAGCCTGTATGGCGGAAGTATGATCCTGCTGTTCCTGGCCTCGACGCTCTATCACGCGATTCCGCATCAGCGGGCCAAAATATGGCTTAAGAAATTTGACCACTGCGCTATCTATCTGCTGATTGCGGGTACCTATACGCCTTTCCTGCTGGTGGGGCTAAACTCACCGCTGTCGCGCGGCCTGATGATTGTTATCTGGAGCCTGGCGCTGCTGGGGATCCTGTTTAAGCTGACCATTGCGCACCGGTTTAAAGTGTTGTCGCTGGTCACCTATCTGACGATGGGCTGGCTGTCGCTGATTGTGGTGTATCAGCTGGCGATTAAGCTGGCAGTAGGGGGCGTCACGCTGCTGGCGGTGGGCGGTGTGGTCTACTCGCTGGGCGTTATTTTCTACGTCTGCAAGCGCATTCCATACAACCATGCCATCTGGCACGGCTTTGTGCTGGGCGGCAGCGTGTGCCACTTTTTGGCGATTTATTTGTACGTGGGGCAGGTTTAGTTTGTTGTCGGGTGGCGGCTTCGCCTTACCCGACCTGGATTTGCACCCGTAGGCCCGGTAAGCGCAGCGCCACCGGGCGATAGAGCATCACTCTTGCAGTGAATACGGTAGCGGCTCAATACTCAACGTATTCGCGTCGTCGCGCACACGGAACACGCTGTCCGCTTCCATGTCGTTGTTCATTACAGCCTGTACCAAAAGACGGCCATCGTCCAGCTGGACTGCGGCTAACACGGTACCGGTGCGGCGCCAGTTGTCGCCCATCTTCAGTTCTAAGTCTTCACCTGCTTCCGGTACGCGGCTGGCATGGCCTGCCAGTGTCCACAACGCGCGTTTGTTTGCCCCACGGAATTTTGCACGCGCGACCATTTCCTGACCGGTGTAGCAGCCTTTTTTAAAGCTGATTCCCCCCAGCGCCTGCAGGTTAGTTGCCTGAGGAATAAACTGCGCGCTATTGGCTGCGTCAATTACCGGCAGACCCGCTTCGATGTTCAGCGCCAGCCACTGCTGGCTGTTGTTGAGCTGCGCTTCGCCGCGCAGCTCCTCGGTCACGCGTTCGGCTGTTGCGGCATCCGTGACTAACAGGAAGCGCTCTGCCGGGTATTCAAACCAAAGGATGGAAGTCGCGCCCTCGCTGACCACCTGTTTTTCTGCATCCGGCAGTTCAGCAAACAGGTTTTTCAGCGCCGCACGCGCCTGGAAGCCCGCCACGCCCAGCAGAACATGTTCGTCGTCCGGGGCGATGGTGACTTTGGAAAAGACCGCGTATTTTTTCAGTTCTTTGAGCTGCGCATCGCGCAGGCTGCGGCGCTCAATAAAGGCAAAACCGTCCTGACGGCGGAAGAGACGCAGGTTGCTCCACATTTTGCCCTTAGGATCGCAGTGCGCGGCCAGCAGATGCTGGTGTTCAGTCAACTGCGCAACATCCGCAGTCACCTGACCCTGCAAGTATTTTTCGGCGTCGGCGCCGGAGAGGGTTGCCAGCGCCCAGTCATCAAGAGAAATAAGCGTCAGCGGCAGACGCGCAGAGGCGGCGGGCTGGCGAGGAGAAAATGGTGTAAAGGCCATAACGGTATCCTGAATTGCTTAACGCTTTGATAATGCCTAATGGTAAAAGAGCCTGCAGGCATTGCAAGCGCTTTCAGCAGACCATTTGTGCCATAAACGGGTTATGCGTAGCGCTACGCAAAATAGTGTAATCCGCTGTCTATGTAGGGATTATTCTGGAAGCCAGCTCGTCAAACGCAATATTCCAGTAATGAAACGGTCAAAAACACGTTACACTAGCTGGTGTCCCCGTAGAGAAATTAAGAACAGAAAACGGGGTACCGACTGTGCCAAACGTAATGCAGGAAACTGAACATGGATATTAACAACAAGGCCCGTATTCACTGGGCATGCCGACGCGGAATGCGTGAACTTGATATTTCCATCATGCCTTTCTTCGAATATGAGTACGACAGCTTAAGCGATGATGATAAGCGTCTGTTTGTTCGCCTGCTTGAGTCTGACGATCCGGATTTATTCAACTGGCTGATGAACCACGGCAAACCCGCCGACACCGAGTTGCAACGGATGGTGCAATTAATTCAAACACGGAATCGGGAACGTGGTCCTGTGGCAATCTGATCTTCGCGTCTCGTGGCGCTCGCAGTGGATGTCTTTATTGCTCCACGGGCTGGTTGCGGCCATCGTTTTACTCATGCCGTGGCCGCTCAGCTATACGCCGCTGTGGCTGCTATTACTTTCGTTTGTTGTTTTTGACAGCGTACGCAGCCAGCGTCGCATTAACGCGCGTCAGGGCGAGATCAAGCTGCTGATGGATTCCCGCCTGCGCTGGCAGGGAAAAGAGTGGGATATTCTCGGTGTGCCCTGGATGCTTAACGCCGGGATGATGTTACGGTTACGCAAAGTGGGGGGCGGACGTTGCCAGCACCTGTGGCTGGCGGCGGACAGTATGGACGCATCAGAATGGCGGGATCTGCGCCGGATGTTGCTGCAACAGCCGACGCAGGAGTAACGCGCGTTAGCTGAATTTTTCTGCCATTTCGCCGAGGATCTGCTCGCACCAGGCCTGCAGGCGCTCGTCGCTGAGATCGTACTGATTGGTTTCATCCAGCGCGAGCCCGACAAACAGCTCGCCGTCGGCAATAATCGGCTTTTTACTGGTGAATTCATACCCTTCGGTTGGCCAGTAGCCGATAAACGCCGCCCCTTTTGGTGCCAGCTTATCGTGCAGCATGCCGAGTGCGTCCAGGAACCATTCGCCGTAGCCCAACTGGTCACCCATGCCGTACATCGCAATAATTTTACCGTCGAAATTGACTGAATCGAGCTGATCCCAGATGGCTTCCCAGTCTTCCTGTATCTCACCAAAATCCCAGGTTGGGATGCCCAGAATCAGCACATCATACTGCTCCATCAAGGCGACCGAGTCATCTTTCAGGTTATGCAACGTCACCAGTTCCGGGCCAATGATGTCGCGAATTTTCTCCGCCGCCATTTCGGTGTAGCAGGTGCTGGAACCATAGAACAGACCAATATTCATCGCGTAACTATCTCAATTCTTGCTATGACTTTGCGCGTAGTGTACCAGAAACCGGTCGCAATCAGGCATAATGGCCTGACTGCAAAATCAAAGGGGCTGATGTGGAAAAGGATCTCGCACTCGTTGAACAGTTTCTCGACGCGCTGTGGCTGGAGAAAAATCTGGCCGAGAATACCCTCAGTGCCTACCGGCGCGATCTCACCATGCTGGTGGAGTGGCTGGCGCGTCGGGAGCTATCGCTTGCGAGCGCGCAAAGCGACGACCTGCAGGCGCTGCTCGCTGAACGCGTAGAAGGGGGGTACAAAGCCACCAGCTCTGCACGTTTGCTCAGCGCAATGCGTCGGCTTTTCCAGCATATTTATCGGGAGAAGATTCGCGAAGACGATCCCAGCGCGCTGCTGGCGTCCCCGAAACTCCCGCAGCGGCTGCCGAAAGATCTCAGCGAAGCACAAGTTGAGAGATTATTACAGTCACCGGCTGTTGACCTGCCGCTGGAGTTACGCGATAAAGCCATGCTTGAGCTATTGTATGCTACCGGCTTGCGCGTTTCGGAACTGGTTGGCCTGACGATGAGCGACATCAGCCTGCGCCAGGGCGTGGTGCGCGTCATCGGTAAAGGAAACAAGGAAAGGCTGGTTCCGCTGGGAGAAGAGGCGGTTTACTGGCTGGAGACGTACCTTGAGCATGGCCGCCCCTGGCTGCTCAATGGCGTGTCTATCGACGTCCTGTTTCCGAGCCAGCGCGCGCAGCAGATGACGCGACAAACGTTCTGGCATCGCATCAAGCATTACGCCACACTGGCGGGTATCGACAGTGAAAAGCTTTCGCCGCACGTATTGCGTCACGCCTTCGCGACGCATCTGTTAAACCACGGCGCAGATTTACGCGTGGTGCAGATGCTGCTGGGACACAGCGATCTTTCAACGACGCAAATTTACACCCATGTCGCGACGGAACGCCTGCGGCAGCTACACCAACAGCACCACCCTCGTGCGTGAGTGCCGACAAATTGTAACAGGATCAATTATGAAAAAGTCTTTCGTGCTGTTCACCCTGCTGGCAGCCTCATTTACCGGCTTCGCCCATGCGGATGACGCCGCCATCAAACAGTCTCTGGCTAAGCTTGGCGTCACCAGCAGCGACATCCAGCCTGCGCCGGTTGCCGGTATGAAAACCGTACTGACCAACAGCGGCGTGCTGTACGTCACCGAAGACGGCAAACACTTTATTCAGGGACCGCTGTACGACGTGAGCGGTGCGCAGCCGGTGAACGTCACCAACCAGCTGCTGATGAAAAACCTGAACGCGCTCGAAAAAGAGATGATCGTCTATAAAGCGGCGCAGGAAAAACATGTGATTACCGTCTTCACCGACATCACCTGTGGCTACTGCCACAAGCTGCATGAACAGATGAAAGACTATAACGCGCTGGGCATTACCGTGCGTTACCTGGCCTTCCCGCGCGCAGGCGTACAGAGCAAGCCAGAGCAGGATATGAAAGCGATCTGGTGTGCCAAAGACCGCAACAAAGCGTTTGATGACGCGATGAACGGTAAAGACGTTAAGCCTGCCTCCTGCGACATCGACATTGCTAACCACTACGCGCTGGGCGTGCAGTTTGGCGTGAGCGGTACGCCAGCGATTGTCCTGAGTAACGGCTATGTTGTTCCGGGCTATCAGGGACCGAAAGAGATGAAAGAGTTTCTCGACGCGCACCAGAAACAGTTTGGTGGTAAATAATTCGCGTGAAAGCCCCCATCAAATTGCGCCGCCGCGAGGCGGTTGAACACGTTGATTTACCGGACGATCTCCCGCCGCTGCTAAAGCGCCTCTACGCCAGCCGCGGCGTGCGTCGCGCAGAGGATCTTGAGCGCAGCGTGAAAGGGATGCTGCCCTGGCAGCAGCTGAACGGTATCGAGAAAGCTACCGAAATGCTCTACAACGCGCTGCGTGAGGGAACGCGCATTGTGGTGGTAGGGGATTTCGACGCCGACGGCGCAACCAGCACCGCCCTGAGCGTGCTCAGCCTGCGCGCGCTGGGCTGCGATAATGTCACCTATCTGGTGCCGAACCGCTTTGAAGACGGCTATGGCCTCAGCCCGGAGGTGGTCGATCAGGCCCATGCCCGCGGTGCGCAGATGATCATGACCGTCGACAACGGGATCTCCTCCCATGCGGGCGTCGATCATGCTCACGCTTTGGGGATCCCGGTGCTGGTCACCGATCATCACCTGCCCGGCGATACGCTCCCCGCAGCAGAAGCGATTATTAACCCCAACCTGCGCGACTGCGATTTCCCGTCGAAATCCCTCGCCGGCGTGGGCGTGGCGTTTTATCTGATGCTGGCGTTGCGTACTCTCTTACGCGATAAGGGCTGGTTCGAATCCCGCGGCATTGCCGTTCCAAACCTGGCCGAATACCTCGACCTGGTGGCGCTGGGCACCGTGGCGGACGTGGTACCTCTTGATGCCAATAACCGCATTTTGACCTGGCAGGGCTTAAGCCGTATTCGCGCGGGCAAGTGCCGTCCCGGAATTAAGGCGCTGCTGGAGATTGCCAACCGCGATCCGCTTAAGCTGGCGGCAAGCGACCTGGGCTTTGCCCTCGGGCCGCGTCTGAACGCTGCCGGAAGGCTGGACGATATGTCCGTCGGCGTGGCGCTGCTGCTGTGCGACAACATCGGTGAAGCGCGCGTGCTGGCCAACGAGCTGGACGCCCTGAACCAGACCCGTAAAGAGATTGAGCAGGGGATGCAGGCCGAAGCGCTGACCCTGTGCGAAAAACTTGAGCGCAGTGGCGATACGCTGCCGGGCGGGCTGGCAATGTACCACCCCGAGTGGCATCAGGGCGTGGTCGGCATTCTGGCGTCGCGCATTAAAGAGCGCTTCCACCGCCCGGTGATCGCGTTTGCGCCTGCGGGTGACGGCACGCTGAAAGGCTCTGGCCGTTCGATTCAGGGGCTGCACATGCGCGATGCGCTGGAGCGTCTGGATACGCTTTATCCCGGTCTGATGATTAAGTTTGGCGGTCACGCGATGGCGGCAGGCTTGTCGCTGGAAGAGGCAAAGTTCGACGAGTTCCAGCGCCTGTTTGGCGAGCTGGTCACCGAGTGGATTGACCCGGCGCTGCTGCAGGGCGAAGTGGTCTCTGACGGTGAGCTGTCCGTCTCCGAAATGACGATGGAGGTCGCGCAGATGCTGCGCGATGCCGGTCCATGGGGGCAGATGTTCCCGGAACCGTTGTTCGACGGGCGATTCCGCCTGCTGCAGCAGCGTATCGTTGGCGAACGCCACCTGAAAGTGATGGTCGAGCCCGTGGGCGGCGGACCGCTGCTGGACGGCATTGCCTTCAACGTTGACACCTCCATCTGGCCGGACAACGGCGTGCGCGAGGTCGAGCTGGCGTACAAACTGGATATCAACGAGTTTCGCGGTAACCGCACCCTTCAGATCATCATCGACAATATCTGGCCAATTTAGCGGCAGTAATCTCTATAAAAAAGGGCGTGGATTCGGTACAATCCCGCTCTTATCACCGCATTTTGACAAGTCCATAAAAGAAAACAGACCATGTTTGAAATTAATCCGGTAAAAAACCGTATTCAGGACCTCACGGAGCGCTCTGACGTTCTTAGGGGGTATCTTTGACTACGATGCCAAGAAAGAGCGTCTTGAAGAAGTAAACGCCGAGCTGGAACAGCCGGACGTCTGGAACGAACCTGAACGCGCACAAGCGCTGGGTAAAGAGCGTTCCTCTCTCGAAGCTATCGTAGATACGTTGGATCAAATGGCCCAGGGGCTGGAAGATGTTTCCGGTTTGCTGGAGCTGGCCGTCGAAGCCGACGACGAAGAAACCTTTAACGAAGCCGTGGCAGAACTCGACGGGCTGGAAGAGAAGCTGGCACAGCTGGAATTCCGTCGCATGTTCTCCGGCGAATACGACAGCGCTGACTGCTATCTCGATATTCAGGCAGGTTCTGGCGGTACCGAAGCGCAGGACTGGGCCAGCATGCTGACGCGTATGTATCTGCGTTGGGCGGAAGCGCGCGGCTTCAAAACCGAAATTATCGAAGAGTCTGAAGGTGAAGTGGCCGGTATTAAATCCGTCACTATCAAGATCATTGGCGACTACGCCTACGGCTGGCTGCGTACCGAAACCGGCGTTCACCGCCTGGTGCGTAAGAGCCCGTTTGACTCCGGTGGTCGTCGTCATACCTCCTTCAGCTCCGCGTTTGTTTACCCGGAAGTTGACGAAGATATCGATATCGAAATTAACCCGGCGGACCTGCGTATTGACGTTTACCGCGCGTCCGGCGCGGGTGGTCAGCACGTTAACCGTACAGAATCTGCGGTGCGTATTACCCACATTCCAACCGGGCTGGTAACACAGTGCCAGAACGACCGTTCCCAGCATAAGAACAAAGACCAGGCCATGAAGCAGATGAAAGCGAAGCTTTATGAGCTGGAGATGCAGAAGAAAAATGCTGAGAAACAGGCGATGGAAGACAACAAGTCCGACATCGGTTGGGGCAGCCAGATCCGTTCTTACGTCCTTGATGACTCCCGCATCAAAGACCTGCGTACCGGGGTTGAAACCCGCAACACGCAGGCGGTGCTGGACGGCAGCCTGGACCAATTTATCGAAGCAAGTTTGAAAGCAGGGTTATGAGGAACCAACATGTCTGAACAACAAGCACAGGGCGCTGACGCGGTAGTCGATCTTAACAACGAACTGAAAACCCGCCGCGAGAAGCTGGCAGCGCTGCGCGAGCAGGGCGTGCCGTTCCCGAACGATTTTCGTCGTGACCACACCTCAGACCAACTGCACGCTGACTTCGACGGTAAAGAGAACGAAGAGCTGGAAGCGCTGAACATCGAAGTGGCCGTTGCAGGCCGTATGATGACCCGCCGTATCATGGGTAAAGCCTCCTTCGTGACCTTGCAGGACGTGGGTGGCCGTATTCAGCTGTACGTTTCCCGTGACGACCTGCCGGAAGGCATCTACAACGAGCAGTTCAAAAAGTGGGACCTGGGCGATATCCTGGGCGCGAAAGGTAAACTGTTTAAAACCAAAACCGGTGAACTGTCTATCCACTGCACCGAGCTGCGCCTGCTGACCAAAGCCCTGCGCCCGCTGCCGGACAAGTTCCACGGCCTGCAGGATCAGGAAGCGCGCTACCGTCAGCGTTACCTGGATCTCATCTCTAACGATGAATCCCGCAAGACCTTCAAAATTCGCTCCCAGATCATGGCCGGTATTCGCCAGTTCATGGTCAACCGCGACTTTATGGAAGTGGAAACCCCGATGATGCAGGTGATCCCTGGCGGCGCGTCTGCGCGTCCGTTCATCACCCATCACAACGCCCTGGACCTGGACATGTACCTGCGTATCGCGCCGGAACTGTACCTGAAGCGTCTGGTGGTCGGTGGTTTCGACCGCGTGTTTGAAATCAACCGTAACTTCCGTAACGAAGGTATCTCCGTTCGCCATAACCCAGAGTTCACCATGATGGAACTCTATATGGCGTACGCGGACTACAAAGATCTGATCGAGCTGACCGAATCCCTGTTCCGTACCCTGGCGCAGGATATTCTGGGCACCACGCAGGTTCCTTACGGTGAAGAAGTCTTCGACTTCGGCAAGCCGTTCGAAAAACTGACCATGCGCGAAGCGATCAAGAAATACCGTCCGGAAACCAACATGGCGGATCTGGATAACTTCGACTCTGCGAAGGCCATCGCTGAAAGCATCGGCATCAAGGTTGAGAAGAGCTGGGGTCTGGGCCGTATCGTGACCGAGATCTTCGAAGAAGTGGCCGAAGCGCACCTGATTCAGCCGACCTTCATTACCGAATACCCGGCGGAAGTCTCTCCGCTGGCGCGTCGTAATGACGAGAACCCGGAAATCACCGACCGTTTCGAATTCTTCATCGGCGGCCGTGAAATCGGTAACGGCTTTAGCGAGCTGAACGATGCGGAAGACCAGGCGCAGCGTTTCCAGGATCAGGTTGACGCGAAAGCAGCAGGCGACGACGAAGCGATGTTCTTCGATGAAGACTACGTGACCGCGCTGGAGCACGGCCTGCCGCCAACTGCAGGTCTGGGTATTGGTATCGACCGTATGGTGATGCTGTTCACCAACAGCCACACCATTCGTGACGTGATCCTGTTCCCGGCAATGCGCCCGGTGAAATAAGGCGTTACGTTGCTAAAAAAGCCCCGAAAGGGGCTTTTTTATTGCGCAGCGAACGCTCTCAGCGCGTCTCGCGCGACCGTTGCTTCCTGCACCATCCACGGGCTAAAGCTCCATGGGGCGGCGTCCAGCGCGCGGAATAACGACTCCAGCGTCACCCATTCAAATGCCATCACTTCATCATGGTTAATTCGCAGTTCGCTGGTGACGCGGGCAGCGAAGACCGGGCAAATCTCGTTTTCAACGATCCCGGAAGGATCCGTTTCGCGGTAGCGGAATTCTGAGGCGACAGGCGTAATCGCGGTAATTTCTGCGCCAATCTCATCGCGGCAGCGACGGATAATTGCCTCTTCCGTCCGTTCACCCGATTGAGGGTGACCGCAGACAGAATTCGTCCAGACGCCCGGCCAGGCTTTTTTACTTAGTGCGCGTCGGGTTACCAGACACTCGCCTTCGGCGTTAAACAGCCAGGATGAGAACGCCAGATGCAGCGGGGTTTGGGCAGTATGCGCGGCGTATTTTTCCTGAGTGCCAATCACCATTCCCTGGTCATTAACCAAAATAACGTGTTCTTGAATACTCATTCATGCTCCAGTGCCAAAATGCCGAGTGGTTCAGCACCATCAGCCGAAGCATTATACTGCATTCTTATACGAACGGTTTGGCTCGTAGAGCGGAAAAGGGCATGACCCCTGTTCGTTTTGGCTGTTATCATAGTGCGCCATTCACGCTGACCGAGGATCTGTTTTGTTTGCAGGAAGCCTGACGAGAAAACCTCTTACCGCTATTTTTTGCCTGACGATGACGCTATTCCTGGCTGGCTGTTCAGGAAGCAAATCGTCGGATATGGGTAGCTATTCCGGTTCGGTCTATACCGTTAAGCGCGGGGATACGCTGTACCGGATTTCGCGCGCAACGGGGACCAGCGTGAAGGATCTGGCGCGCCTGAATAACATCTCTCCGCCGTACACCATCGAAGTGGGACAAAAGCTCAAGGTGAACGGCAGTTCGTCCTCGGGCAAAAAATCCTCATCGAAAGGCAAAACCGCCAAAGTGACGCCGTCCTATCAGGTACCGCAATCGTCATGGCCGCCGGTTGGACAGCGCTGCTGGATTTGGCCTGCCAGCGGTAAAGTGGTCGCCCCTTACTCACTCTCTGAAGGTGGCAACAAGGGTATTGATATCGCCGCTGCGCGCGGTACGCCGGTTTATGCCTCCGGGGCAGGGAAGGTGGTTTATGTGGGTAACCAGCTGCGCGGCTACGGTAACCTCATCATGATTAAGCATGGCGAAGATTACATCACCGCCTACGCGCACAACGACACGATGCTGGTCAACAACGGCCAGAACGTGAAGGCGGGGCAGAAGATAGCCACCATGGGCAGTACCGGTACCGATTCGGTGAAGCTGCACTTCCAGATCCGCTATAAGGCGACGGCCATCGATCCGCAGCGTTACCTTCCTGCGCCCGGCAGCAAACCTAAGTGCTAAGTGATTATTTAATCGCCGGTTAGTTGTGAAGAGGCTTGTATGAAGGTGCGTAAGGTCTATAATGCCTTACGCACCTCAAAGCGGGCGTAGTTCAATGGTAGAACGAGAGCTTCCCAAGCTCTATACGAGGGTTCGATTCCCTTCGCCCGCTCCAATCTCCAGTCTTGCTTGGGCGTAACGATAAGAGACCGATTATTTATATGTCATTAGCCATGCACGCGGGATACGCAGGGCGCCTCATTGATTTCGCAATATAATAATTTTAAGTCCAATTTTGTACTTACTTTTTATGTATATAAAAACGCTTGGCATTTAGAATAACTTTGCAAAGTGCTGGCAAGCTGAAGCAGCAGGTGCCTCACGATACTTGCTGGCGCTTTGCTTCTGTCAAAACTACAAATAACATACCACCCACGAAAGTTACCGCTCACCCGAGCGGTTTTTTTATTATCACCTTTCTGGGCAATCTTTTAATTAAAAAGCGCAATGACCACAGATTCTTTATAATAAACATCCAATTCTGGACCTATTCATGATATACCTCACAACTTAATTGTCTTATATTGTTTACGGCACTGCCCGTGCTATATGTGATTTAACCGATTTCACATAGGCTTCATGTTGTATTTTCAGGATTTCCTGTCGCCCCTGCGTTGTGGGGCTTTTTTTATTTAAAGTCTTAATAATCCAAATGTGGACTGCTAAAAGGTTGCACAAATCAGTTGCAATAGCTATTGTGCACTCTAGCAAAGCGCTGGTAAGCTGAAGCGGGCATTTTAACAATCCATGCTAGCGCTTTGCTTTTTAAAAAGTGAAAATGGTACTCTTGAAAGATTCTCGTCACATTACATTATTAGAAGTTTGGTTGTTATTTCATCTCATCTTTTAAGTTAGGTTATATAAATTCGAATGTTATTCAGTACATTTTTAAATGACAAAAAATGTGCTCCTTATAAGAGATTTTTGTTTTATTTCTCGTAATTCCCTTTTGCACCAATCGTGCGCTTTTTATTTTTATCTCACCTGCAATAAACGCTCAATGATTACCCACTGAAACGATTATAAATAACCTAATAAAGCATTGTACTTTGCAAACCACACCATGATTATAAGTTTGATGTGTCGCAGTGGGTTAGAACCATTCCGATTTTTTATCCACGTAGAGCCAGAAGCGCATTTATGAGTTCATTATCAAAGAAAACAGGTATGAAAAGCGTATAGCTATAACCTGAAGTTGAAGAATGGTTAACATAATCAAAGAGTTCTATATCATATCCATTCCTTCGCTTAATCCGATTAGGTGAGATAAATCCCCAATAGGCGATAGAGTTATATTCATAAGGGGAGAGAAAGGTATTTTCAAAATGGAACTTTAGATAATCCCCAGACACAGGCTCGAATGAATGTAATTTTGTAGGAGAATCGCTATCAGATTGTGCAATGCATACCCGGTACAGGAAACTGAGTTGAGTAGAGTTGTCATTATGAGGCCGACATAGTGTATAAATCTTGTCTATTGGGCGCTGCGTTAATGCCTGAAAGTTACTTTCTATGACCCCCCGCTGTGCGTAATGCGGTTCACCCACCCCATCGAAGGATAACTGATATATTCCCTCCACACCTGCGAGCTTTAGTTGGCCAATATTCACATAATCGATCAGGCAACCCGAGAGTGCCATCTCTCCTTTATGTTTCCAGGAAAAGAGTTGATGAAAATCGATGACGGCGTTATCTCTATACTCTTTAGGTGACATACCAAAAAAATTCTTGAATGCTCTGGTAAAGGCTTGCGGGTTCGCATAGTAACAACGAGCTGAAAGAGTACTTATTGGCAAGTTTGAAAATTTGAGTGAAGATGCACATCGATACATTCTCTTATTGTGGACATAGTCACTGAGTGTGCATCCCACGTTGTTTGTAAAGAGACGGTACAGCTGTGCCGAGCTATAACCTGAGCGGTTAATGATATCCTTAATGCTAATGTCTTTATCAATATTAGCATCTATCCAACGCAGGATCTGAGTGATAAATTGGTTTTCCAGAGAATGATCCATGTAAGTTAATCCATCTATAGGTCTGATTTTAAAGCTAAACTGTGGAAAGTGAAGCGAGTTGACAGAAGAAGGTAACTCTTAACAATAAGGTAACTTATAGACGGGGGAAGTGATAAAATCAAGGGTTACTTAGTGAGGGATAGTCAATTCTCTCAGAATTAACGTGCGTTAAATTAATTTCTTTAGAATGAGTGAACTCTATAAACATAATTGTGATGTTTTTGTTAATGCTGACCACTTTTTCTCACTGCAAAGAACAATCATTGAACTTACGTCACAATCTCAAGATAATCATTCTCACAGCAAGCGCATCTTTAAATTTGTCCTGTTAACGATATCGTGTTTAGGTCCCAGATCGTTATCTGCGTAATATTGCTGCGTAAATTTATCTGTCCTTAAAAAAGCAATTCAGGAATTAATAATGAAACTGAACAAGATTGTAATGGCCATTGTACTGGCTGGCAGTGTGGTTTCTTTCGCTCAGGCAAAAGATCAGGGTCACGGAACAGTAACTTTCGTGGGTTCTATCATTGATGCTCCATGCTCTATTTCTCCAGATTCAATCGATCAGACTGTTAAACTGGGTGAGATTTCTAATGTGGCGTTGAATGCAAACGGTAACACCGGTTCCTCTATTCCACGTCCGTTCGAAATCAAACTTGAAAACTGCGATACCACCACCCAGAAAACTGTTACTGCAACCTTTACTGGTGCAGAGGACAGCGCAGTAGCGAACCACCTGGGTATTACAGGCACTGCTTCTGGTGCAGGTATTGTTCTGACTGATGGCAGCGGTAAGCCAATCGAACTGGGTAAACCAACTGATGCACATATGCTGCAAGATGGTAACAACACTCTGATGTTCTCTGCCTATCTGCAGGGTGACGGTGCTTCTGCTGTTGTTCCAGGTGATTTCTCTGCTATCGCAGACTTCACCCTGGCTTACCAGTAATCTCTGGTAGCAAACACGCCTGTCATCACAGGCGTGTTTGTTAAATCCAGATAAGGAGGGCAAAATTAAAAAGGTACTTTTTACGGCTGCATTTGCTCTCAATATGGTAGTGTTATCACTGCATGCCTCTGAATTTGATATCGGGCTTAATGGACGAGTCACAATGCAGGGTGCCATTTTGGCCAAGGCATGCAATCTTGCTATGGAAAGCAAATATCAGGCAATCGATATGGGAATTGAAAGTGTTGCCCGATTAACGAAAATGGGCGAAGGGCAAATCAGACCATTTTCCCTATATCTGACTGATTGTACTCTTGAAGATAATCAGCATGATAAGATTCCCTGGCATTATTTAGAAGTCACTTTTGACGGTATAAGTGACGATGGCTATTTTGGTGTGAGCGGAAGTGCAGAAGGGATTTCATTACAAATCACGGATCGATTCGGGACTAAAGCATTACCTGGAAAGGCAATGCCATATATTAGGGTGGATAATCAAAATATCAGGCTCGATTACGAACTTCGCCTGAGAACGAATCACGAACAAATCCATGCTGGAGAATATTCAACCATTTTAAAATATCGAATAAGTTATTTTTGATGATTTAAATGACGTTGAGCTTCGGTTGCAAATGTGGCGGAGTGTATGAAGAAGTTAATGATGCATAAAGACAATGCTGCGACTCGCTCGGTGTTTATTAAATTATCGCTGCTCGCATTTGCGATATATTGCGGTCTGAGTAATCTCGCTAGTGCCGAAGATGATATACAGTTCAATACCGATGTGCTTGATGTTAAAGATAAAGAAAATATTGATTTAAGTCGTTTCTCCAAAGGCAATTACATCATGCCAGGAGATTATAGTTTTAAAATTTTAGTCAACCAGAATGAACTTGAAGAACAGCCAGTTTCTGTCTATGTGTCAGATAAAAATGAAAAAGAAACAATGGCTTGTATCACCCCAT
>NZ_JADCLB010000039.1:0-31709 GCF_014982245.1 Enterobacter cloacae complex sp. P6RS | reverse complement strand
CCACGAGCTTTTTCTTCTGGTGCGTTATCGATCTGGTCGAATGCACGAGCAGAACCACCGTAGGTTTTAGCCAGAACGGTAGTGATTGCAGCGGTCAGCGTTGTTTTACCATGGTCAACGTGGCCGATAGTACCGACGTTAACGTGCGGTTTTGTACGTTCAAACTTTTCTTTAGACATCGATTGTCCCTCTAAGACACGGATAAATCGGTGATATCACCACATCAACCAGGCGAAATGCCTGAATTGTTGAATACAGTAAAATTGAAACAGAGAGAAACGGGAAGGAGAAGTGAAGTGGTGCTGATACCCAGAGTCGAACTGGGGACCTCACCCTTACCAAGGGTGCGCTCTACCAACTGAGCCATATCAGCACGTATTGGAGCGGGCAGCGGGAATCGAACCCGCATCATCAGCTTGGAAGGCTGAGGTAATAGCCATTATACGATGCCCGCATCCTGAAACTCGGCTACCCAGTTCTTTCTGTAACAAAAAAAGAGATTTCTCTCTTTTTCAGTTTGAGCTGGCTAATTTTCCAACCAGCTCCGGCGGCATTTACGCTGCCAGAAAGTGGTGGTGGGGGAAGGATTCGAACCTTCGAAGTCGATGACGGCAGATTTACAGTCTGCTCCCTTTGGCCGCTCGGGAACCCCACCGGACTTGATGGTGCCGACTACCGGAATCGAACTGGTGACCTACTGATTACAAGTCAGTTGCTCTACCTACTGAGCTAAGTCGGCATCAAGTAGCGCGCATTCTATGGATACCTGCGCGGTCATGCAACTAAAAATTTGCATAAAACGTTCTTTCGCTCACATTTTATGCGAACGCAGCGCTAAGCGATGTAAAAGTAGCCATTCCGGGTCAAATAATCAACATACAGGCATGATTTACATCGCATACACCGTAGCGTGACGGCTTCCGCGTAACGCAGCGCTTTCCATCTTTTTTCTTATTATTCCCGCCATCTGGTGTTAACCTCCTGCCCATTGTCCAAAATTAACTGTGTGATGAGCCACGTCCCGGCAGCATAGCGCTGGCTCACTGAAGCATGCTTATGAGCAAAAAAGAGCAAACGTTAATGACGCCTTATCTTCACTTTAACCGCAGCCAGTGGGCTGCCCTGCGTGATTCCGTCCCTATGACGCTGACGGAAGGTGAAATCGCACGGTTAAAAGGGATAAACGAAGATCTGTCCCTGGAAGAGGTGGCAGAAATTTATCTCCCCCTCTCTCGCTTGCTTAACTTCTATATCAGCTCCAACCTGCGCCGTCAGGCGGTGCTGGAGCAGTTCCTCGGAACCAATGGTCAGCGCATTCCTTATATCATTAGTATTGCGGGCAGCGTGGCCGTGGGTAAAAGCACTACCGCACGCGTGCTGCAGGCGCTGCTGAGCCGCTGGCCGGAACACCGCAGCGTTGAGTTGATCACCACCGACGGCTTCCTGCACCCGAACGAGGTCTTAAAAGAACGCGGGCTGATGAAGAAGAAGGGCTTCCCGCTCTCTTATGATATGCACCGTCTGGTAAAATTTGTCTCTGACCTGAAATCTGGCGTGCCGCACGTCACGGCGCCGGTCTATTCACACCTGATTTACGACCGCATCCCGGATGGGGATAAAACGGTAGTCCAGCCCGATATCCTGATCCTTGAAGGTTTGAACGTGCTGCAAAGCGGCATGGACTATCCTCATGACCCGCATCATGTGTTCGTTTCGGATTTCGTCGATTTCTCTATCTATGTTGATGCGCCGGAAGATCTGCTGCAGAACTGGTATATCAACCGCTTCCTGAAGTTCCGCGAAGGGGCATTCACCGACCCGGACTCCTATTTCCACCACTACGCCCAGCTTTCTGAAGAAGAGGCCATTAATGTGGCCAGGGGGCTGTGGAATGAGATCAACTACGTGAACCTCAAAGAGAACATCCTCCCGACGCGCGAGCGTGCGAGCCTGATCCTCACCAAGAGCGAGAAGCACGCCGTCGACCAGATTCGCCTGCGAAAATAGTCAGGCAGACATAAAAAAACCGGCTTCGCGCCGGTTTTTTTCGTTATGCGTGCGGCTTCTCGCCATTTTCATCCTGATCGACCGCAAAGCAGGCGACCAGCTGACCGCCATAATCCTTCAGCTGCGGCTGAAGCTGGGTGCACGGGCCAAAGCGGCGGCTGCAGCGCGCGTTGAAGGCACACCCCGGCGGCGGATTCAGCGGACTTGGCAGTTCACCCGTCAGCTTAATGCGCTCGCGACGATCGTCCGGGTTCAGACGCGGCGTCGCAGACAGCAGCGCCTGGGTGTACGGATGACGAGGATTACTAAAGATCTGCTCTTTGGTCCCCTTCTCCACGCAGCGCCCCAGATACATTACCATCACTTCATCGGCAATATGCTCCACCACCGACAGGTCGTGAGAGATGAACACATAAGACAGCCCCAGATCCTGCTGGAGATCCATCATCAGGTTCAGCACCTGCGCGCGCACGGACACGTCGAGCGCCGACACCGGCTCGTCGGCAATCACCACGTCCGGGTCAAGCATCAGACCGCGTGCGATGGCGATACGCTGACGCTGGCCGCCGGAGAACATATGCGGGTAGCGGTCGTAATGCTCGGTTTTGAGGCCGACCTTCGCCATCATCGCCAGCGCTTTTTCACGGCGCTGCTCTTTGCTCAGATTGCTGTTAATCAGCAGGGGCTCTTCCAGGATCTGTCCCACTTTTTTACGCGGGTTCAAAGAACCGTACGGGTTCTGGAACACAATCTGGATTTTCTGGCGGCGCAGCTTCTGCGCCTGCGGGTCATGCTTGAGCAGATCCTGGCCCTGATAATAAAGCTCACCGCCGGTCGGGACTTCAATCATCGTCAGCAGACGGCCCAGCGTCGATTTCCCGCAACCTGACTCCCCCACCACCGCCAGCGTTTTACCGCGTTCGAGGGTAAATGACACGCCGTCCAGCGCTTTCACCAGGCGTTCAGGGGCAAAAATCCCCTTTTTCACCGGGTAGTGTTTTTTCAGGTCGATGGCCTGCAACAGCGGCTGCTGCGTGGTGGCCTGTTGCGTACTCATAGTGTTGGCCTCCCGGCATCATCGAGTGGGTAGTGGCATTTTGACTGTCGACCGTCGGTCAGCAGATTCAGCTCTGGCTCCTCAACGCGGCATTTGTCCGTGGCATACGGGCAGCGCGGATTAAGCAGACAGCCCTGCGGACGGTCGTATTTGCCCGGAACCACGCCCGGCAGCGACGCCAGACGCGCTTTGTCCTGGGCAAACTCCGGCAGCGCACGCAGCAGAGCCTGGGTATACGGGTGACGCGGCGCGCGGAAGATATCGTGCGAATTCCCGGTCTCGACCACCTGGCCCGCGTACATCACGATGATCTTGTGTGCCGCTTCGGCCACCAGCGCCAGATCGTGCGTAATCAGCACCAGCGCCATGTTCTCTTTCTGCTGCAACTCCAGCAGCAGCTCGATGATTTGCGCCTGGATGGTCACATCCAGCGCCGTTGTCGGTTCATCCGCAATCAGCAACTTTGGTCGACAGGCAATCGCCATGGCGATCATCACGCGCTGGCTCATCCCACCGGAAAGCTGGTGCGGGTATACGTCCAGCCGCGATGCCGGGTCAGGAATACCCACCTGGTTCAGCAGGTCGATCGCGCGCTGGCGACGGGTTTTCTTGTTACCACCCTGGTGCACCTTAATCGCTTCCATAATCTGGAAGCCGACCGTGTAGCACGGGTTCAGGCTGGTCATCGGATCCTGGAAGATCATCGCCACTTCGGCGCCCACCAGCTGGCGGCGCTGTTTCTCAGAAATGCGCTTCAGGTCCTGACCGTTGAACTGCAGGTTTTCCGCCATCACGCGGCCCGGGTAATCAATCAGCCCCATGATTGCCAGTGAACTGACCGACTTACCGGAACCGGACTCCCCGACGATACCAACCACTTCGCCCTGATTGACGCTGTAGCTGATGCGGTCCACGGCGCGAAACGGGGTGCCTTCGTCGCCGAAATGCACCGATAATTTATCTACATTTAATAACGCCATCTCGTGCCTCTTACTGCTTCAGTTTGGGATCAAGCGCATCACGCAGGCCATCACCCATCAGGTTAAATGCCAGCACCGTCAGCAGGATTGCCAGACCCGGGAAGGTGACAACCCACCAGGCGCTTTGTGCGAACTGCAACACGTCGGAGAGCATGGTGCCCCACTCCGGTGTTGGCGGCTGCGCACCCATGCCCAGGAAGCCAAGAGCGGCCATATCAAGAATGGCGTTAGAGAAACCGAGCGACGCCTGAACGATCAGCGGCGCAAGGCAGTTAGGGAAGATATTAACGAACATCTGGCGCATCGCACCGGCACCCGCCACGCGAGAGGCGGTGACGTAGTCGCGGTTCACTTCCACCAGCACCGCCGCGCGTGTTAATCGCACGTAGTGGGGAAGCGCCACAAAGGTCAGCGCCAGGGCGGCGTTACCGATCGACGGGCCGAAGATCGCCACCAGCACCAGAGCCAGCAGCAGGCTTGGCAGTGCCAGCATGATGTCGACGATACGCATAATGATGTTATCAACGATGCCGCCGAAGTAACCGGCAACCAGGCCGAGGATGATCCCCATAATCAGGGAGAGCACCACCACCAGACAGCCAACCAGCAGCGACAAACGCGCGCCGTACATCAGACGCGACAGCACATCGCGGCCCACATCATCGGTACCCAGCAGGTGCGCCAGACTACCGCCGTCCTGCCAGGCAGGAGGTGCCAGCAGCGCATCGCGGAACTGATCCGCCGGGTTATACGGCGCCAGAAAGTTCGCAAACACCGCAATCAGGATCATGATAGCGACATACACCAGCCCGACTACCGCGCCTTTATTGCGCTTGAAGTAGTGCCAGAACTCCTGCAGCGGCGTCATTGGAACCGGTGCAGCAACAGCTTTGTTTTCAGAAACCTGTGACATGATGGCCCCTTACTTCTTATGACGAATACGCGGGTTCACCACGCCGTACAGCAAATCGACCAGCAGGTTGACGAGGATAATCATCGTCGCGACCAGCAGCACCCCACCCTGCACCACCGGATAGTCACGGCGTTGCAGCGCATCAATCAGCCAGCGTCCGAGGCCCGGCCAGGAGAAGATGGTTTCCGTCAGGATCGCCCCCGCCAGCAGCGTACCCACCTGGAGGCCGATAACGGTCACCACCGGCAGCATGGCGTTACGCAGCGCGTGGACGATGATGACGCGCATGCGGGTTAAAC
The DNA here is from genome assembly GCF_014982245.1 of Enterobacter cloacae complex sp. P6RS. NCBI lineage: Bacteria > Pseudomonadati > Pseudomonadota > Gammaproteobacteria > Enterobacterales > Enterobacteriaceae > Enterobacter > Enterobacter cloacae complex sp. P6RS. The sequence continues at coordinate 26,453 of NZ_JADCLB010000039.1, read as the reverse complement.
CTTTGGCGCGCGCGGTACGGATGTAATCTTCACCCAGCACTTCCAGCATGGAGGAACGGGTCATACGCACGATCACCGCCAGAGGAATGGTGCCCAGCACCATGGCAGGCAGGATCATGTGCGCAACGGCATCAATGAAGTTGCCCTCCTCGCCCCAGATGGCCGTGTCGATCAGCATAAAGCCGGTTAACGGATTGGTATCATCAAGGAAGACCATATCGCTGACGCGTCCGGAGACCGGCGTCAGGTTCAATTGCACCGAGACCAGCATGATCAGCATCATGCCCCACCAGAAGATAGGCATGGAGTAACCGGTCAGCGCCAGCCCCACGGCGGTATGGTCGAAAATAGAGCCACGCTTAACGGCAGCCAGTACCCCAACAGGAATACCCACCGCAGTGGCGAAAATCATGGCGCAGATGCCAAGCTCCAGCGTCGCTTTAAAACGCGGCACGAACTCGTCCCACACCGGAAGACGGCTTTTTAACGAAATCCCTAAGTCACCGTGCATCACGCCCCAGATATAGTGGAGGTACTGCTGCCACATCGGCTTATCGAGGCCGAGTTCAGCCAGCAGTTGCGCATGACGTTCAGGGGAGATACCACGCTCGCCCGCCATAATCATTACCGGGTCGCCGGGGATCATATGGACGAAGGCAAAAGTGAGAAGGGTGATACCGATAAACGTCGGGATAACAAGTCCCAGACGTCGGAGGATGAACTGCAACATAACCCGGATTCTCTCTGATGACGCACGGCCAGTGGCGTGACGTCTGTATTGCTCACAAATCTTATTCCCTCCCCTTTCGGAGAGGCAATAAAGCACTGCTGCCGGGTGGCGCTACGCTTACCCGGCCTACATACCGTAGGCCAGTGCAAGCGCAGCGCCGCCTGGCGTTGCTTTTAATTATTCAACCGATACGTTTTCGAAGTGGTGTTTGCCCAGTGGATCAACCACGTAGCCCTTCACTTCTTTACGCACTGGCTCATACACGGTGGAGTGAGCAACAATCAGCGCCGGAGCCTGATCGTGCATAACAACCTGAGCCTGCTTGTAGAGTTCAATACGTTTGTTGTGATCGTCGGTCGCACGCGCCGGCTGGATCAGGTCTTCAAACGGCTTGTAGCACCAGCGAGAGTAGTTAGAGCCGTCTTTCGCTGCCGCACAGCTGAACAGGGTGGCGAAGAAGTTGTCCGGATCCCCGTTGTCACCGGTCCAGCCCATCATTACCGCCTGGTGCTCACCCGCTTTGGCGCGCTTCAGATACTCGCCCCACTCGTAGGTCACAATCTTGGCCTGAACGCCAATTTTCGCCCAGTCAGCCTGGACCATTTCCGCCATACGGCGTGCGTTCGGGTTGTACGGACGCTGTACCGGCATCGCCCACAGCTCGACGGTAAAGCCTTTATCCTGGCCCGCTTCTTTCAGCAGCGCTTTCGCTTTCTCAGGATCGTAACTGTAGTCCTTAACGTCGTCGTTATAGCCCCACATGGTTGGTGGGATCAGGTTCTTGGCAGCAACGCCCGCGCCCTGGTAAACGGCCTTGATGATCGCTTCTTTGTTCACCGCGTAGGTCAGCGCCTGACGTACTTTCACGTCATCAAACGGTTTCTTCTCGGTGTTGAAGGAGAGATAGCCCACGTTCAGGCCCGCCTGCTCCATCAGGTTGATGTTCTTGTCCTGCTTCATGCGCGCGATATCTGCCGGGTTCGGGTACGGCATCACCTGGCATTCATTTTTCTGCAGTTTAGCGTAACGTACGGATGCGTCAGGCGTGATGGAGAAGACCAGACGGTCGATCTGCGGCTTGGTGCCCCAGTAGCCCGGGAACGCTTTATACAGAATACGGGAGTCTTTCTGGTACTGCAGCAGCTGGAACGGGCCGGTACCGATTGGGTTCAGGTCCACTTTTTCCGGCGTGCCGGCTTTCAGCATGTTGTCCGCATACTCTTTAGAGAGAATAGAGGCGAAGTCCATGGCCAGGTCAGCCAGGAATGGCGCTTCCGGACGGGTCAGCACGAACTGAACGGTTTTATCGTCTACTTTTTTCACTTCGGCGATCAGGTCCGGCAGACCCATCCCTTCGAAGTATTCGTAGCTGCCGCCAGACACTTTGTGGTACGGGTTCTGGGCGTTTTTCTGACGGTCGAAGGAGAACACAACGTCGTCGGCGTTAAAGTCGCGCGTTGGTTTGAATTCTTTGCTGTCCTGCCACTTCACGCCCTGGCGCAGGTGGAAGGTATAGGTTTTGCCGTCTTCGCTGATGTCCCACTTCTCGGCCAGACCCGGAATCACTTCCGTGGTGCCGGTTTTGAATTCAACCAGACGGTTATAGATCGGTACAGAGCTTGCGTCGTAAGTCGTACCAGAGGTAAAGAGCTGTGGGTTAAAGCCTTCCGGCGAGCCTTCAGAACAGTAAACCAGGGTTTTTGCCTGTACGCTTGCTGCCACGGTCATAGCCACCAGGCTCAGACCAAGCTTCAGCATCCCTGACTTCTTCAAGGAAATACTCATTATTCTGCTCCAATGTGATGTTTTGCTTTGTTGTGTTACGCCGCCAGACCTTTATTTATTTTTTACCCGGTCCGGTCGGAGGTGCCCGAAGGCGTTAAAGGGATGGAGAATCCTTTCAGAAGAGCGTTTGAGTTGCAGCGCAGATCGTCCCTGAAATGCCCCTCATGCCCTACAATCTGTCAACAGAATGTGAAAACGTCAATACAGGTGACGGGGATTTGCGCCGAGTGTGAGAAACCGCAAACAAAGATTAAAAAAACCCTGAACGCCAGTTTTCAGCAGGGAAATTTATGCTACTCGCCAACTTGCAGCACAAATATCTTCATATTTCGCAACAATCAGTGATTAACTTTTATTCAGAATGGGTAAATTTTCTTGCAGAATGGTGATTATCTGAGCACTAAATACCGCGAACGTTAAAACGCACAGCGAAAAATGCTGAGGTTATCCATAAGCAACGCGAAAAAAGATCAATCTATATATAAAAAAATACAATGGATTATGTCACAAAATCGTTAACAGGCAGGAAGAAGCGGGGATAAGGGGCATTTTACTGAATCAGGATGAGTAAGCCGTTAATGCAAAAAGGGCTAACCTTGCGGTTAGCCCTTTTCAGAATGTGGTCGGCGAGAGAGGATTCGAACCTCCGACCCACTGGTCCCAAACCAGTTGCGCTACCAAGCTGCGCTACTCGCCGAATGCGGAGCGCATCTTACTGCTGAGGTGCGCCCCCGTCAATCCCTTATTTTCAAAAAGCCATTCAACTGGCGATATTCTCGCCAGAGCAGCTACTGCGCGGCTTTTGCGGTGTTATCAGGGAGTTTACACCAGTTGTTGTTTTCGTTAATCCCACCGTTCGGTGAGGTATAGCCGAGGCAACCCATAATGGTGTCATACAGCTCAACGTGACGGCGCGGCACCTTCATTTCCGCCTCTTTCTTAAGCTGAGCAAACATCTTCGCTTTCTCCGGATTTTCAAGATACTTATCCGACATCCACATGATCATCGGCACGCGGAACTGCTCCGGCGGTGCCAGCTTGCGCGGCGTACCGTGCAGGTGCTCTTTCTCATTAATGGACTCACCGTGGTCTGCGGCGTAGATAACAATCGCTTTTTTATCACGCAGTTGGTCAATCACGCGGCTCAGGAAGGTATCCACATACAGAATGGAGTTATCGTAGGCGTTGATCAGCTCCTGCTTGCTGCAGTCTTTATTAATGCCTACGCACTCAGGCTGCCATTTCGCGAAATCGCGCGTGTAACGCTGGTAATAACTGTAATGCGACCCTTTGGTATGCAGAATGACGAGATGTTTGCCCTGCGGGTGATTCTTCAGAGACTGGGACATCTCCTCAAGCAGCAGCATGTCGTCAACGTTTTTCCCGCGGTTGCGAGGCTCGGCACCAATCTGCTCACGATACGCGATGTTATCTGCCAGCGTGTTGGTGTAGAACCACATCTCACTTTGCATGGCGAACAGATCGGAGCTAAATCCAAGCTGCTTCAGCACGGCAAAGACGTTTTGTTCTTTCAGCGTACGTTGCGGGTTATCGCTCGCCCCGCCTTCACGCACAAACATACAGCGCAACGAGAGCTTCGTGGCGGTATCGCAGGAATAGCCGCGGTAAGCCACCAGATTCTTCTCCTGCGCCAGTTTCGGCGTGGTATCGCGGTCATAACCGAGGATACCCATATGATCCCAGCGCGTCGTTTCACCGATGACAAAGACTACGTAAGTGTCATCCAGCCCGTCAGCCGGCGCCTGGTAGGTGAACTTTTTGGTCGGGTTAATCAGTGATTTCACATCGCTGGATTCGTCCGCCTGCGCCCAGGCGTAAAGACCTAACGCGGACAGCCAGTTGGACGGCAGATACGAGTTAGCCACCACGCCGCCATAGCTCGGCATATCCACGCCCGTCGCTTTTTCGATCCGTTTTTGCTGTTTTTCCATCAGGCGAATCGGCGCCCACACCAGCAGGCCCGCCAGCAGAACGACGGCGACGTTGCGGATGCGCTGTCCCCGGGTACGCAGCTGGCGTAACAGGGTATAACGGCAGGTATTACTCCAGATAAAGAAGAGCGGGATCAGGCAGGTCAAAATCGTCCATATGATGAACCCTTGACCCACCACCTCTTTCGAGAGGTCGATGTCCGTGGTCATCACCGAGGCGACAATACCGTAGCCAATGACCACGTTCATGAATGTCATGTAATAGCTTGCGGCGGCAGAAATAATCACCACCAGCGAGGCCAGAATTTGCCATGTACGTCGGCCAAAAAGTGAGAGCAGGCGTAACAGGAAGAATGTGGCGAGGATGGAGCCGAACACTTCAATCGCGGCAAAAATTCCATTTCTTACGGTGAGGTGCTCAAAATAACCTTCCACTCTTCTGAACAGCACCGCGCCATTCAGAAACAAACCGATATAGACAGCCAGCATCAGACACAAACGTTGCTGGGTAAGAGACCTAATATATTTCATGCAAACAACCCTGGGGGAAGGGGTATAAAGACCCGCCGAATCTCAAACAGAAAGCGGACAGAGTAAGTAAATGCGTCAGGAAGCGTTATGAGAAACGTCTACAAGCGCGGTAAGTAGACCACAGCGGGAGAGAAAAGTGGCAGCAGAGAGTGTGATCGAGGAAGATTTTTACAAAAAAACCGCGTCTGGAGAAGCCGTGCGCTGATGCAACCGCGTAAAATGAGCAAAGGGCCAGCGAACTGGCCCCCGGTGATTACTCGTATACCACGCTAAAATTCACCGTCGCATTTGCCGCGCCCACGGTGGCATCCGGTTTAACCGGCACGTAGCTGGCGATATAGTTCAGCTTGTTCGTACCATCAAACCAGATGGTATGCTCCACGGGCGTAGAGTCGGTACTGGAGGGGAGCTGCTGCACCCCGCCCGACGTTTTAATTTTTAACGCCACGCCCGTCGCGCCGCCGCTGTCCAGGGCAAAGAGTGAAGCGTTTGTCGCATCTGGCGTACCGTCCATCGTGACGTAGGCCTTAGTGGCATACGCGCAGTCTTTCAAGCCGATGCTAAAGCTTTTCTGGTTAAGCTCTTTACCCACTTTTACCGGGCGCTGGAGCACCACGGTATCCATATCGACGTCAATACTGTCGTTTTCCAGCTCGCAGGTGGCCGCCTTAATGGTGATGGTAAAGTGGATATCCCCTGCGGAACCGATATTTACCGGCGCCGCCATCGCTGATGCGGTGAGCAGCAAACACGCTGGCAAAAACGCATTCATTGTTTTCATCCGGCTTACTCCACATCAATACGCATGGTGGCGATCCCTTCGAACTCCCCGGCGGCCGGCAATTTGCCGGTGGTGCTGATGGGGTAAGCCGAAATGGTCGTCGAGGCGGTACGGTGCGTGTCGTCAACAAGACCCGAAACGCTCAGCTCCTGATTCGCGTTGATATCATTAGGCACCAAAATATTACCGTTTTCGCCTTTAATGACGGCACCGATATCCGGATTACCCATGTCGATAGCATTCGAATCATTGGCGTTTGGCATTCCCTCAATATGTAGGAAGATCTTTACGCCATCGGAGATATTGGTGCATTTAAACTGCAGTTCCTTGGTAAATATCGTCGCGTTCTTGGCAATTTGGCCTTTACGATCTTTAAAATCACTGGCCTTAAATTCACCAAAGGGGATTTCCAGCGTGCTACCGCTGTCGAGTTCACAGCCCTGAGGGACGATAACTGTGCCACTCAAACTCACCTCTGAAATAGGCGTTGTGCCATAAACACCGGGCTTACGCGTACCATATACGTCTACAATTGTTGTTGGTGGGATGACCAATTCACCTACGAAAGGTCGATTGATATACAGAGTCAGTTTGCCCTTCCCTCCTGTAGTGAAGCCTCCCGCCGGGTTTGGATTGTCCACATCACATACTTCTCGCGAAGACCACTTATTGGAGACATTTTCGAAAGGTACTTCTTGGTAATGGTCATAATATCCACCAATATAAACTTCAGATGCTATCTGGATATTATTGTTAACAACGTAAAAAGTGCGTCCGCCAGAGATATGTCCAATCGCCAGAGGTGAAACCGTCTTGAAATAGGTCTCACTCGTCTCTTCACCAGGGGGACATTCACAAACGCCAGGATACTGTGTACTCAGACTCCAGGTAAAGAAATCAGGGAAGACCGAACCTGCAGCGTTTTTTTCAACGTCCGTCACTGTCTTATTCATGAGGGCATTGAAGGTCTGTGTCCCATTAGTTGGTGAGCATGGCCCCCAGTCTGCCGCCGCCAGCGCCTGGCCGGAAAACAGCACCGACCCGCCCAGCAGGCCAGCAAACATCATCATTTTTTTCAACATACTTGTGTCCTTCCCTGTTACCGGCAGACGGCATTCGCCATCACCACGCCGGTATTATCCTGTTGTTCCGGTAGCGTAAACGCCACGCGGCATTGCTGTGCCTGGTCTTTACCCCAGTTCACCTGGAGCGCGCCTTTCTCCGGCATCCCGCTGATATAAAGCTGGCCGTCTTCACCCACGATACTGCTGGACTCCTTTTTGGTATCCAACAGCGTGGCGGTCGCACCAAACGGCACCGCTTTGCCATTCGCCTGCGTCAGGTTCATCAGCACGCGATAGCCCACGCGGGTGTCGAAACGCGCCCGGACAATCGCGCCGCGCGTCGGCACGACGTTGACGGAGGCGGTGTCCAGGTCAACCTGGCTGTTCAGGCTGTCGCTTCGCAGTGAGACTTCCGTTTCACGGTAAGGCGTGAGGTACGGCACCACCGCATTACCCATCCAGTCCACTTCCACACCGCCGTTGTTAATAACGTGCGCACCGCGTGCGCCCGGCGCAGAGATAATGGCCATCGACTCGCCCAGCGGCTGAGAAAGCGTAACGCCTTCACTGTGGGCAATCACGCCGCCGCGCAGGCCGTAGTTCACCTGCTGACCATCACGGTTGTAGTTGTAGCCCAGGCTGGCACTCCCTACGCCGCCCTGGTAATCCAGGTTCACGCTGCCGCTGTTACCTTCGCCGTTGCTGCCGTAGCCTTCCTGCACGCTATAGTTCAGGTTGCGGTCTTCCAGCACGGCACCGCTGACGCCCAGCTGCTGGTTTGTGCGGCCATGCTGATCGGTGGTGAGATGGTAGTTACTCCATGCACGTCCCAGTGGAATCGACATGGAGAAGGACAGCAGACGATCGCTCTCATCCCACTCCGGGCTTTTCGTCCAGGTGTAGGCAATGCTGTAGTTCACGCGACCAATACGGCCGTTATAGCCGGCATTCAGCGAACGTTGCTTACCTTCATCGTTCCAGTAGTCCTGCTGCGTAACGTTGAAATAGACCGAGCCCCAGGTGCCCAGCTGTTGCGTCACGTTGCCCTGGATCTGGCTACGCTTGTGGTACTGGCTATACGAGCTGTCCGCATCGCTACGAACATCCGTCGCTTCCTGGAAGGTGTAATAGCCGCTGGTCGAATACTTGTAACCCAGCAGACGGAAATCGGTGCCGCTGTTAAAGCTCTTGGAGTAGAGGAAGCGATAAGACTGACCTTCCGAACTATCGTCATTGGCCAGGTTGCTTTTCGCCTGGGTTACGTCGATGGAGACCGCACCGATATAGCCGAAGTTTTTACCTAATCCCCCCGCCAGGGAGTAATAGTTTTCCGAGAAGATCGAACCACCGTAAACGGTAAAGCCGTACGGCAGACCGTACATGGCGTCCAGCTGCCCGAACTTCGGCTCGGCGCTGCTGTAGTTCCCGGCGCGGTATTCCCCGGCAGAGAGGCTGTACTTGAGATGGCCTTCACGCTGAAGGATCGCCACCGCGGAGAACGGCTGAACAAACTTCTGCTCGCTGCCGTCCGCCTCTTTAATGGTGACCGTCAGGTCGCCGCTGTTCGAAGTTGGGTACAGGTCATTAATTTCAAACGCGCCTGGCTGAACAAACGTACGGTAAATCACGTAGTTGTTCTGCTCAACGGTAACTTCGGCGTTGCTTTTGGCAATACCGCGGATAACGGGCGCAAACCCGCGCTGACTGTCAGGCAGCATCTCTTCATCAGAGGTTAGCTGCGCACCGCGCATCTGAACGCTGTCAAAAATATCACCGGCTGTGGAGGTATCCCCTAACGTCAGCTGTGATTTCAACGGCACAATGGCACGGCTTAACGAGGTGCCGATGTTATCCCATCGGTTATTGCCATCGTTTCGCGTCCAGGTGTTGTAATTACGTAACCGCCACGCCCCCAGGTTCACGCCGCTGCGCAGGTTCAGATAGTAACTGTCGCTGTTATAGCTGGAATCACCGTCATGCGCGTCATAGCTGGCGTTGCTGCCGGTGAAGTTATAATCCACCAGCAGGGCATTCACCCCCTCGTCCCACTGTGATTCCGGCACCGTACCGCGCGCGGTCTGCTTCATCGCGGCCTGCGGGAAGCTCATGATTAACGTCTGATCCGCAAAATCGAAATGGCTGGCGGCCTGAGGAATAATGTCATCAAAAGCGACGCAGGCTTCCGGCGGCGCCATTTTCAACGCCGGGAAGCTATCAATGCGCACGCCCATATTCTCAAGCTGCACGCGGCTTAAGCACGGCACCAGGGACTCACCCATTTTTGCGCGCTGCGCCTCTGTCGCGGCCTTAAACTCCAGGGTGCGCGACTCCATTTTTTTATCGTTGACCACTACCGACACGCGGTATTTACCCGGCAGCTGTTCGGCTTTATTGGATTCATACATTGAAAGGTCAACGTGCTGATCAATACCCGGCACATCCTCCAGAAAGCGCGGGTTAAATGTTCCCGCATAGGCGGGGAGCGTACCCGCGATCATCAGCGCAAGCGCAGAGAGCGGGAAACGCGGGGTCTTATTGACCAGAGGAAGATGCGTCCATGGCATAGTAATAAACCTTTAAAACGTGTTAATTAACGCGCTGTGTAAGCATGTCGCCAGCCGTACCGAAGTCATTAATAATGTTGTATTTAACTTCACTTACCTTGCCGGAGTTGGCTGGCAGTTCAATATTTAATGAGCCTTTCGCCGGAACCATTCCCGCTTTCTCAATTTCGCGGCCGTTGGCATAAAATTTATTAAACGTCAGGTTAAAGGCGGATGGGTTTTCCACTTTGATCTGGTTAGCCCCTGCACTTGTAAACTTCAGTTTGCTCCAGCCGTCCATGCTGTTGCCTTTCAGGCCCGCCGGGCGATAGAACAGTTTTAAGCGGGTACGCACGGCAATTTGCAGCACGTTTTTATTCTCTGCGTTTTCACTTTTGGCAGGAATCGCCTTCACGTTAACCCAGTAAACAGATTCACGATCCTGCGGTAACGTATTAGACGTATTCACAATACGTAAGACGTTATTTTTCGTCGGGCTTAATTTAAATAATGGCGGGGTGATGATAAATGGCGTCTTTTTATTACCGCTAGCATCATCAATCCATGACTGGATAAGGAATTCATCCGTGGTACTTTTATTATTGACCGTCAGAGAAGCTTCCTTTCTGCTGCCGTCATAAATAACGCGCGTGCTGCTTAATGCCACGCCGCCTGCAAAACTGTTTTGAGCAATCAGCGCCAGCGCCAGTGCTGCGCAAGATATCAAACGTGAGCGGTTCATGATTCTCTCCCTGAGTCTCCGCTGGAAAAAATGGCAACGGGGTTTCCGTTGCCATTGTGATTGTCTGTATTAACGAAAATTCGATTATTCGTAGGACAGGTTGAAGTCAACTTCTGCGTTGCCGTAACCGGTAGTTACAGCAGCTTTGGTCGCAACGTAGTTAGCGGTGTAGTACAGCACGGTCTGGCCAGCAGACAGCGTGGTGGTGGATTTACCGCTGTTCATATCAACCAGCTGGTTTGCGTTGTCGTAGATACCAATGCCCACGCCAGATGCTGCGCCTGCTTCAGTGCTTACAGAAACCAGTTTCGCGTCGTCTGCATCCGCTACGCCATTGAAGCTCACGTTAACTTTGGTTTTGCTGGAAATATCGCAGTCTTCCAGTTTGATCTGGAAAGGCTTAGAAACAGACTTGTCGCCAACGGCTTTGAAGACAGATTTCTTAACCTGACCCAACACAACTTCCTGGTTCTGAGTGTCAGTAGAAACTACGCATGGCGCGTCAACGATTTCGCCGGTGAATTTGATGGTGCCGTCACCAGAATCAGCCGCGAAAGCAGAAGTGGAAACTACAGCGAGAGCAGACAGTGCAAAAATAACCTTTTTCATTAAAAACTCCATTTATGTCGAGAGATGACAGAACGCATCCTTAGGAATAACCTGCATTCTGTGAGGGAATGGAGTATATAGAGCAAAAATCAGATTTTAAAATTAGAATAAATAAAGCTAATTTTCAGATGAGCTTAAAAATAAGAAAAATCATAAACCTATAAAACAACGGGTAAAAACACCCTTTTCATTAGGAATAAATCAATATAATTGATTTATTATTTTTGCCAATTCATAAAGCAGCGTAATGCTTCGCCATATTTATCCGCCGTTCCTTATGTTACAATTAATTACGTTTTTATGCTAAATAAAAAAGCGCCCTCGGGCGCTTTTTTACAACAGGTGCATCAGGCGTTACGCATGCGCTTCGCTTAACATCTCGCGCTGCGGCTGGCGAATCGTCGTGGACAGCGCCAGGGAAATAATCAGCAAGGCAAATATCACGCAGAAGGTCACGTAGAAGCCACCGAACAGCGAGGCAATCAGCGACCCGCAGATACTGCCGATACCGAAGCCGAGATAAATAACGCCGTAGTTTTTCGCCAGATTGTTCAGGCCGAAGAACTCGCTTACCAGCGACGGGAAAACGGTAATGGTGCCGCCGAAGTTAAAGGCGACGCAGGCAATCGCCGCAAAGAAGGTCGCCTCGTTCAGCGGTGCAAACAGCAGCGCCGCCATGCCTACCAGAGAGATGACCTGCCCCAGCGTAATCACGCGGATGCGGGCGATTTTGTCAGACAGGATACCGAGCACCAGACGACCCGAGAGGTTAGCAATGGAGATGACCGTCACCGCATTCGCCGCCGTCGCGGCATCCAGTTTTACCATCCCCTGCGCGATATCTTTCGCCACGCCAATAACATACAGACCACTCATGCAGGCCGTCAGGAACATCACCGCCAGCATCCAGTACTGCGGTTTACGCATGGACTGCGCGAGGGTGAAATCATTTTCCACCACGCCATTAACGGATTTCACTTCCTGCTGCGGCGCATCTTTCATCAGCGTGGCGCCGAACAGAATCATCACCAGCACGATTGCGCCCCAGATCATGAACGTTTTTTCGAGGCCAACGGACGCCAGCAGTTGAGAGTCGATAAATTTAAAGCCAAGGCTGCCCAGGCCATAGGAGCCGATAGCAAACGCGGAGATTAAGCCTTTACGCTCCGGGAACCACTTCACGCAGTTCGACAGCGTCAGCAGGTAACCTGCGCCGTCCGCCAGCCCCACCAGCACGCCGGCGCTCAGCCACAGCATCATCAGGTTGCTGGAATGCGCCGTCAGGAAAAAGCCCAGGCCCAGCAGAATGCCGGAGGCCATGGTCACGCGCTTCACGCCGAAGCGTTCCTGAAGTTTGCCCGCCACGGAAGAGGAAATCGCTAATCCAAGACTCAGCAAGCCGAAGGAGAATGCCACCTGGCTTATCGGCGCGCCGAGCTTATCAGACAAGGCGCTGTTAAACAGACTCCAGGTATAGACCGAACCCAGTGCGAACTGGGTAATGATGGTGCCGAATAGCGTCAGCCAACGCGTGCGGTTATAGGTTGAGGTGTTCATGGCAGTATCCTGCAAGAGAAATTAAGGAAGTTCGCTGAGGACACGATAAACAAAACCCCAAAACGCCAGGGGTAAAACGGCATGAAATGCAGGAGAAACGGAATGAAATGCCTGGAAGCGGGAATGAACGACCTTGCCGGAGAAGAAAACGTTTAAAGGTGAGTGACCACTATCACCACACCCCTCGCCGTTATTGTATTAAATATGTTACCGCAGCGTTTAAAAAACTAACAACCCTAAAATTTGGCGCTTAAGCCCAGGGTATATAAATATTCTTCCTCCGACTGCTGGTTGTAACTGATCTTCGCCCAGGGGTGTAAATCGCCGTACTGGGTATCAACACGCCACCCCAGCGAGTTCACGCTGGCATGCCAGAGGGGTTCGGTAAGCGACTGCGCGGTGGTTGTATCACTAAACGTATTTACCGTTGAGGGTGGAGTGCCATCTGTGCGCCACGCCATGACCGGCCCGGTTGTGATATGCCCCGCCACGGGAAAATTCCAGCCAACGCTCAGAACGGTTTCCGCATCCGAACCGGATGGGTCGTTCAGCGAAAAGCCCGCAGCATTCTGCGAATGGTTAATACGCTCCGCGAGAATATCTTCATAACGAGGTTGGTGATCGGCGTCCCATGTATAGCGTTCTGTCGTATTACTTTGTGCATCTGAAACGATATATTCCTGTTGCCACGCAAAAACGGTGTTACATATAAGCAGGCAGGCTGAAACGCCCACCAGGCCAGAAGCAGCATGGCGACCACTGATTTTTTTTATCATCATCAAAGCGACTCCAGAAAGAGCCGAGTTCGGCGATATATGTCATTGTTCGAAGAGGTATTGGGGCATATAGCCCTGTATTAACTATTGTCTCTTTAGCAGACACGTCAAGCCGGGCAGATTGAAATTTTTGCGTTTATCGTATCAGGAAGGGAGATGACCTATGCAACGTTGCGGTTGGGTAAGCCAGGATCAGCTTTATATCGATTATCACGACAAGGAATGGGGCGTACCGGAAACCGACGGTGAAAAACTGTTTGAAATGATTTGCCTTGAAGGCCAGCAGGCCGGTCTGTCGTGGATCACCGTTCTGAAAAAGCGTGAGAACTACCGCAATGCCTTCCACCGGTTCAATCCGGCTGCGGTGGCCGCCATGACCGACGACGACGTGGAAAGGCTGGTTCTGAATCCCGGTATCATCCGCCATCGCGGTAAAATTCAGGCCATTATCGGTAACGCGAGGGCTTATCTGGCGATGGAGCAAAACGGCGAACCCTTCTCAGCATTTGTCTGGTCGTTTGTGGATAACGAGCCGAAGGTGACGCGGGCCGCCACGCTTGCAGAGATCCCAACCTCGACCCCTGCCTCGGATGCCCTGTCGAAAGCGCTGAAAAAACGCGGCTTCAAGTTTGTGGGCACCACCATCTGTTACTCCTTTATGCAAGCCTGCGGGCTGGTCAATGACCATATTACGGGCTGCATCTGCCACCCGGAGGGCAACCATGATCCGCAAATGGCACAGTGAGAATACCGCTCAGCTCCTGAGACTGTGGCTTGAGAGCACCACCGAGGCGCATCCGTTTATCGACGCCGCCTACTGGAAAGCGAACGAAGCGCTGGTGCGGGATGAATACCTTCCCGCCGCCGAAACCTGGGTCTGGGAGGAGAACGGCACGCCGCGCGGTTTTATCAGCGTCATACAGTCGCAGTTTGTGGGGGCGCTGTTCGTTACGCCAGCGTATATCGGAAAAGGCATCGGGCGCGCGCTGCTGAACCATGTTCAACAGCGCTTCCCGCACTTAACCCTGGAGGTGTATCAGAAAAACGTCCGGGCGGTGAATTTCTATCATGCTCAGGGCTTTCGCATTGAAGACAGCGCCTGGCAGGATGATACCCAGCACCCGACGTGGATCATGAGCTGGCAGGCGGATCAAACGCCGTTAAGGTAAGCTCGGGCCCCTCATATTTCTCGACCCAGGCCAGCGCCGTGTTCCCTGCGCAACCATTCCCCAGCTTCGAGCTGGGGAGATCTTTGGTCAGCACGTTAACCGCCCCGTTTTTACAGATCCCACCTTCGGTGGGCTCAAGGTCGGGCCAGGCTCCCTGATGAATACAGATCACGCCTGGCTTAATCCCGTCGCTGACCACCGCCCCTGCCAGCACTTGTCCACGCTGGTTCCAGACGCGCACCACGTCACCGTCCGCAATCCCACGCGCTTTGGCGTCTAAAGTATTCAGCGTAATTGGCTCCCGCCCGGCGACCGCATACTGCTCGCGCAGAGAGGTGTAGTTAAGCTGACTGTGCAGACGATGCGCCGGATGGGCAGACAGCACCTGCAGCTGCGCCGGCTGAGCGTTGCCGTGCCACTCGTCCGGCTCCAGCCACGAAGGGTGTGGCGGACAATCGGCATATCCAAAGCTGGCGATGCGCTCGCTGTAGATCACAATCTTGCCGCTCTCGGTTTTCAGCGGATGGTTTTCCGGGTCGCGACGGAAATCGGCGAAACGGACAAATCGGGCGTTCTGTTCGCTTTCCGGCATTTCGAGAATCTGGTTCGCCTCCCAGAATTCAGCAAATGGCGGAAGCGTCACGCCCTGCGCCGCACCACGCTGTCCGGCGATCTGGTAGAAACTCTCCAGCCACTGAAGGTCATTTTTCCCTTCGGTAAAGCGTTCGCGACCGCCCGCTTCCCAGAGCTCGCTCAGTTCAGCAAACACGTCAAAATCATCACGCGCTTCATCACGCGGGGCCACCACGCGCTTCATCGGCACCATATGCTGGTTGCTGTAATCGCCGGTCATGGTGAGATCGTTACGCTCAAACGACGTGGTCGCCGGCAGCACGATATCGGCATGTTTGGCCGAGGCGGTCCAGAAGCACTCGGAAATCACCACCAGCTCCGGCTTTTGCCAGGCGCGGATCAGGCGATTGGTATCCTGATGGTGCGTGAAGTTTGCCCCGCCCGCCCACCAGACAAACTTAATGTCCGGGAAGTGGCGGTCCAGACCGTTATGCTGATAAAAACCGCCCGGATTTTCCAGGGCTTCAACGATTCGCGCCACCGGGATTTTATCCACGGCATCCACGCCGCCCTGCACCGAGCCTTGCAGGGACGCCAGCACCGCCGCTTTACGCGTTGGGTTACCGCCGTTCGCAAAGTGATAGGAAAGACCAAAACCGCCGCCCGGCGTACCAATCTGTCCTAGCATCGCGGCAAGCGTCACCAGCATCCAGTGTTTCTGCTCGCCGAACTGCTGGCGCTGCATCCCCCAGCCGGACATTAACATCGTGGTATTTTTATGGAACAGTGCCGCCAGTTCGCGGATTTTAGCGGCTGGAACGCCACAAATTTCCGCGGCCCACTCTGCCGTTTTCACTACCCCATCAGATTCGCCCGTCAGGTAGTCGGCGAATTTGTCGAAGCCGGAGGTGCACCGGGCGAGGAAATCGCGGTCGTGCCAGCCGTTCTCCACCAGCGTATGGGCGATACCCAGCATCATCGCCACGTCGGTGCCCATATGAGGAGCAATCCACTCGGCGCTGTCGCCGAAGAAATCCATAGTTTCAGAACGCATCGGATCAATGCAGATGATGCGTTTGCCGCTTTTGCGCAGCGCGTCGAAATACCCAATCCCCTGCTCGTCGCTGGCATTCCAGGCAATTTTCAGCGTGTTCAGCGGGTTGGCGCTCCACAGCACCACCACGTCGGTATGCTCCAGCACCAGCGGCCAGCTGGTCTGCTGCTGGTACACTTCGTTCCCACCCACGACGTACGGCATGATCGCCTGCGCCGCGCCGGTCGAATAGTCTCCCAGATGACCGGTATAGCCCCCGGCCAGGCTCATGTAGCGCTGCAGCAGGGTCGAGGCCTTGTGCAGCACGCCGTTCGAGCGCCAGCCATAGGAGCCGGCAAAAATGGACGATGGGCCATAGCTGTCGCGAATGCGCTTATGCTGCGTATGGATCAGCGCCAGCGCATCGTCCCAGCTCACGCGAACAAACTCATCCTGACCACGGATCCCCTGCGGCTTATCCGGCGAGGCCAGAAAACCTTTGCGCACCATCGGCCAGCGCACGCGCGTTTTGCTGTGCACCTGATCGCGTACGACGGTCTGTAACGAATTGAGATGTTGTGTTGGCAGTGCCCCACGGGACGACAAAACATTTTCGCCATCGGTTTCGACCAGCATCGGCCCCCAGTGGGCGGCGGTCAGAATGGTTTTTGTTGAGGTGCTCAAGCGTGCGCTCCTGGTTGCGTGCAGGTTTACGGCCTTCTCGTTGAGGTCGTTTATGGTTTGTCACAAATTTCAGAGTTATACCCGGAATTTTCTCCGTATCTGGACGTCATAATCAACTGCCACGCTCGCCGTGGCAAAGAATAAAAAGGATTAAGGAAAGAAGATGAAAAAACGCGTACTCGTTATTGCCGCTCTGGTGAGCGGTGCACTGGCTGTTTCTGGCTGCACAACCAACCCTTACACCGGTGAGCGCGAAGCGGGTAAATCCGGCATTGGCGCAGGTATCGGCTCGCTGGTCGGCGCAGGCGTTGGGGCACTCTCCTCCTCCAAGAAAGACCGCGGCAAAGGTGCGCTGATTGGCGCAGCGGCAGGTGCGGCGCTGGGCGGCGGCGTCGGTTATTACATGGACGTGCAGGAAGCGAAACTGCGCGACAAAATGAAGGGAACCGGCGTGAGCGTCACCCGCAGCGGCGATAACATCATCCTGAACATGCCGAACAACGTGACCTTTGACAGCAGCAGCGCCACGCTGAAACCTGCGGGCGCGAACACCCTTACCGGCGTGGCGATGGTGCTGAAAGAGTACAACAAGACCGCCGTGAACGTGATTGGCTACACCGACAGCACCGGCAGCCAGGATCTGAACATGCGTCTGTCTCAGCAGCGTGCCGATTCCGTGGCCAGCTCCCTGATAACCCAGGGCGTTGAAGCAAACCGCATCCGCACCAGCGGCATGGGCCCTGCCAACCCTATCGCCAGCAACAGCACGGCGGAAGGTAAAGCGCAAAACCGTCGCGTAGAGATTACGTTGAGCCCGATTCAGTAATCCCCGAGGGAGAGGGCCGGGGTGAGGGCAACAGACCGCACACCCCGGCATGAACCACTTGCCATCGTTGATTTTCCCGCTAAGGTATTCTCACTAAATTCAGGGAAATCAGCGATGAGCAAACCAGCCCGGGCCACCATCAGCGACGTGGCGAAAGCCGCCAAAACCGGTAAAACCAGCATTTCGCGCTACCTTAACGGCGAGAAACATCTGCTGTCCGACGCATTGCTGGCGCGTATTGAACAGGCCATTGCCGATCTCGACTATCGTCCCAGCCTGATGGCGCGCGGGCTCAAACGCGGTCGCACCCGTTTGATCGGCCTTATTATCGCCGATATCACCAACCCCTACTCCGTCAACGTCCTCAGCGGTATCGAGGCCGCCTGCCGCGAGAAGGGCTTCACGCCGCTGGTCTGTAATACCAACAACGAAGTCGACCAGGAGCTGCACTACCTCGATCTGCTGCGCAGCTACCAGGTGGAAGGGATTGTGGTTAACGCGGTGGGCATGCGTGAAGAGGGCCTGAACCGCCTGCAGCAGTCCTCCCTGCCCATGGTCCTCATCGACCGTAAAATCCCGGAATTCGCCTGCGATGTCGTCGGGCTGGATAACACCCAGGCAGCCACAACCGCGACCGAGCACCTGATCGAACAGGGCTTCGAAGCGATTCTTTTCCTGAGCGAACCCCTGGGCATGGTAAATACCCGACGCGACCGCCTGGCGGCATTTCGCGCCACGCTTGCGCGTTATCCCGGAGCGATCGCCGAAAATGCCGAAACGCCGCTTCACGAAGCCGACCAGATCGACAACACCCTGCGCCAGTTCCATACCCGCCATCGCGGGATGCGCAAAGCCGTTATCTCCGCCAACGGGGCGCTGACGCTTCAGGTCGCCCGCTCGCTCAAGCGCATTGGCCTGCACTGGGGCAGCGATATCGGTCTGCTGGGCTTTGATGAGCTGGAGTGGGCGGAGCTCGCTGGCGTGGGTATTACGACCCTTAAACAACCCACCTGGCAGATTGGCTATGCCGCTGTAGAACAAGTGATTCGTCGTATTGAAGGTACCCGCGATGCCGTACGCGAGCAGGTCTTCTCCGGCGAGCTGATCGTTCGCGGCTCCACCGCCCGTTAATTCCCCCTTGTGATAGCGATCATAAATTCGACATCCTGATCTTTTCTTTGGAACCGGTTCCATCTAGCGTAATAGTATTGATATGTTGCGATGGAGTCCGAAGATGGGCAGGAAAATCATGGTGGTCACCGCCGCGTATGGCGCGGAACAGGTGCGACAGGCAGGCGGTCAGCGGGCGATGCTCCCCGTTATTGCAGGCGCAGGGGCAGACGGCGTGGAGATCCGCCGCGAACTTTTTAACAGCGAAGAGCTGCTGGCGCTGCCTGCACTGAGCGAATCCATCGAGCTAATGGGTCTGCTGGCGTGCTACTCCGCGCCCGCCGCCCTGTTTATGCCCGACGGCACCCTTAATCCGGACCTGCCCCGCTATCTCTCTGAGGCCAACACCCTTAACGCCCTGTGGCTGAAGGTTTCCCTGGGCCATTTCAGCGACACACAGCCTCTCGACGCCCTGCGCGCCCTGCTGAATGCCAGCGGTATGGCGCTTGTTGTGGAGAACGATCAGACCGACTGCGGGCAGCTCGCGCCCATGCGGCGCTTCCAGGCCGCCTGTCGGGAAATGGCGTTGCCCGTCACGCTGACCTTCGACATGGGCAACTGGCTGTGGGTCGGCGATTCCCCCGAAGAGGCCGCACGTCACCTGGCCCCTGCGGTGAGCTATATCCACGTTAAAGCCGCCGTTCCGCATAAAGATAACTTCCGCGCCGTGGCGCCGGACCGCGCAGACGCGCGCTGGCTGGATCTGCTCGGCCAGCTGCCTGCAGATGCTCCGCGCGGTATTGAGTTCCCGCTGGAAGGGGCGGATTTAACCGCAGTTACCCGTCATTACGTCAACCTGCTGCGCGAGGAGTAAATCATGCACAAAACGCTGGATGCCATCACGATCGGCGAGGCTATGGCGATGTTTGTCGCGACCGAAACGGGCGAACTGAGCGCGGTAGAGCACTTTATCAAACGCGTAGCGGGCGCAGAGCTGAACGTCGCGACCGGCCTGGCGCGTCTCGGCCTGAACGTCGGCTGGGTCAGCCGCGTGGGGGATGACAGCTTTGGCCATTTCGTTCTCGACTCGCTGAAAAAAGAGAATATTGATGCCGCAGGCGTCACCCTGGACGGACGCTTTCCTACCGGCTTTCAGCTTAAATCGAAGGTCGAAAATGGAACCGATCCCATCGTGGAGTATTTCCGCAAAGGTTCGGCGGCAAGCCATCTCTCAACGGAAGATTACCACGCCGGCTATTTTGCCTCCGCGCGCCATCTGCACCTGAGCGGCGTGGCGGCGGCGCTCTCTGACAGTTCCTATGAACTGCTGGACCATGCGGCAACGACCATGAAGTCGCTGGGCAAAACTATCTCTTTCGATCCGAATTTGCGCCCGGTGCTGTGGAAAAGCGAAGCGGAAATGGTCGAGAAGCTGAACCGCCTGGCGTTCCAGGCTGACTGGGTTCTGCCGGGCCTGAAGGAGGGGATGATTCTGACGGGTGAAAATACGCCGGAAGGCATTGCTGATTTCTATCTGAATCAAGGGGTAAAAGCGGTGGTGCTGAAGACCGGCGCCGATGGCGCATGGTTCAAAACGGCAGACGGCGAACAGGGCGCGGTCGCGGCGGTGAAGGTTGAGAACGTTGTCGACACCGTCGGCGCGGGCGATGGCTTTGCCGTAGGCGTCATTAGCGCCCTGCTGGAAGGCAAACCGCTGCAGCAGGCCGTCGCGCGGGGCAATAAGATTGGCTCGCTGGCGATTCAGGTGCAGGGCGACAGCGAAGGATTGCCAACGCGAGCAGAGCTCGGCGTTTAAATTCCCTCTCCCTGTGGGAGAGGGCCAGGGTGAGGGCAGCATGCCACACCAAATAATTAAGCCACCGTGTACCCTACAGACAACGGCGGTAACAACCTCAACAACAGAGGCAAGCCTATGAACAGTTCGACCAATGCAGTAAAACGCTGGTGGTACATCATGCCAATCGTGTTTATCACGTACAGCCTGGCGTACCTCGATCGTGCCAACTTCAGCTTCGCGTCCGCGGCGGGGATCACCGAAGACCTCGGCATAACCAAAGGTATTTCATCCCTGCTGGGTGCCCTTTTCTTCCTGGGCTACTTCTTCTTCCAGATCCCCGGCGCGATTTACGCGGAACGCCGCAGCGTGCGTAAGCTGATCTTCATCTGTCTGATCCTGTGGGGCGCCTGCGCGTCACTGACCGGCGTGGTGAACAATATTCCTGCCCTGGCCGCCATTCGCTTTATTCTCGGCGTCGTTGAGGCAGCGGTCATGCCGGCGATGCTGATTTACATAAGCAACTGGTTTACCAAATCTGAACGTTCACGCGCGAATACCTTCCTGATTCTCGGTAATCCGGTCACCGTACTGTGGATGTCGGTAGTCTCCGGCTACCTGATCCAGTCCTTCGGCTGGCGCGAGATGTTTATCATCGAAGGGGTACCCGCAATTATCTGGGCATTCTGCTGGTGGGTGCTGGTAAAAGATAAGCCTGCCCAGGCGAAGTGGCTTTCCGAAGATGAAAAAGCCGCGCTGCAGGCGCAACTGGATAAAGAGCAGCAGGGGCTGAAGGCGGTACGCAACTACGGCGAAGCGTTCCGCTCCCGCAACGTTATCCTGCTCTGCGCGCAGTACTTTACCTGGAGTATCGGCGTGTACGGGTTTGTGCTGTGGCTGCCGTCGATTATCCGCAGCGGCGGCGAGAACCTTGGCATGGTGGAAGTGGGCTGGCTCTCTTCCGTACCGTATCTCGCCGCGACCATCGCGATGATCGTTGTCTCCTGGGCGTCGGACAAGCTGCAAAACCGCAAGCTGTTCGTCTGGCCGCTGCTGCTGATTGCCGCTTTCGCCTTCATCGGCTCGTGGGCGGTGGGCGCGAATCACTTCTGGGCCTCTTATACCCTGCTGGTGATTGCCGGTGCCGCCATGTACGCCCCGTACGGTCCGTTTTTTGCCATCATCCCGGAAATGCTGCCGCGTAACGTCGCGGGCGGTGCAATGGCATTGATTAACAGTATGGGCGCGCTGGGGTCATTCTGCGGATCCTGGTTCGTCGGCTATCTGAACGGTGTGACCGGCAGCCCATCCGCGTCGTACATCTTTATGGGGGTAGCGCTTTTCGCCTCCGTGTGGCTTACTTTGATTGTTAAGCCTGCTAATAATCAACAGCACCTCGTCGGCGCACGCCACGCCTGAATCCTTAAAAATCAACGGAGATTAGCATGAAGCCGTCCGTCATTTTGTATAAAGCTCTGCCGGAAGATCTGCAGAAACGCCTGGAAGAACACTTCACCGTTACGCAGGTGAAGAACCTGAGCCCGGAGACCGTGGCGCAGCACGCCGATGCGTTCGCCAGCGCCGAAGGCCTGCTGGGTTCAAGCGAAAGAGTGGATGTCGCCCTGCTGGAGAAAATGCCGAAGCTTCGTGCTACCTCAACCGTTTCCGTGGGTTATGACAATTTCGACGTGGATGCCCTGAACGCCCGTAAAATCCTGCTGATGCACACGCCGCATGCCCTGACGGAAACCGTGGCAGATACGCTGATGGCGCTGGTGCTCAGCACGGCCCGTCGCGTGGTGGAAGTGGCCGAGCGTGTGAAAGCCGGTGAATGGACGAAAAGCATTGGGCCGGACTGGTTCGGCGTGGATGTGCATGGCAAAACGCTGGGCATCGTGGGTATGGGACGTATCGGGCTGGCGCTGGCGCAGCGCGCGCATTTCGGCTTCAACATGCCGATTCTGTATAACGCGCGCCGTCATCACAGTGAAGCAGAAGAACGCTTTAACGCGCGTTACTGCGAGCTGGATACGCTGCTGCAGGAAGCCGATTTTGTTTGCCTGATCCTGCCGCTGACGGATGAAACGCGCCATCTGATTGGCAAATCCGCGTTTGAAAAAATGAAGAAGTCCGCCATCTTCATCAACGCGGGTCGCGGCCCGGTGGTGGATGAGCAGGCGCTGATTGAAGCGCTGCAAAACGGCGAGATCCACGCCGCGGGTCTGGACGTGTTTGAGCAGGAGCCGCTTCCGGTGGATTCCCCGCTGCTGAGCATGCCAAACGTCGTCGCCCTGCCACACATCGGCTCTGCTACCCACGAGACGCGCTACAATATGGCGGCGACGGCAGTAGATAACCTGATAGCCGCGCTTGCTGGAAAAGTAGACAGGAACTGCGTTAACCCGCAGATCCAACAGTAGAAACGAAAAAACCCGCCAGAAGGCGGGTTTTTTGAATTTTGTGCTACTGGGTTGGAAGCTTACAGGCTTACAACGTTACCAGCTGCTGGGCCTTTAGCGCCGCTTTCGATGGTGAAGGAAACTTTCTGACCTTCGTCCAGAGATTTGTAGCCATCGTTCTGGATAGCAGAGAAGTGTACGAACACGTCTTTAGAGCCATCGTCAGGAGTGATGAAGCCGAAACCTTTATCAGCGTTGAACCATTTAACCAGACCAGTCATTTTAGCAGACATAGAAATTACCTTATTAACAAATATATTGTGCCTTCCGGCTTGATGGATTGCGTTACAGATTTTTAAGCGATGAAGGAAGGGTCACTACGAAGGGTATCTATGGATAACAATCTGGACTGCTTTACTAAACTGCTTTAGGTCTGTGTAACAAACCGACGCGAACAGTTATACCGATGTGGTAGAGGAATGACAAGCGTTATTTTCTGAATGCTGAAAAAAACCCCGCCTGAGGCGGGGTTTTTCGGTTTATTCTGTGGCAGCGACTGCTGCACCCCACGCCTGGCTAAAGGCCTGGTGCTGGGCGGCCAGCGGCCCAATCAGCGTATTGTACTGGCTTGCCTGCTGCGAAGTCGGGAACTGAATGCCGTTGGCAACAAAGCTCACCTGCGTATTCTGCTGGGCGATAAAGTCACCCACCTGGACCAGCTGCTGCGTGAAGATTTGCGCAGCCGGAATCAACGGTTGCAGTGCTTCAGACGGTTTGGTCACCACTTTCTCATACACTTTGTCGAAGACCGGTTTGAGATCGTCGCCCTGCTTCAGCGCAGAACGTGACGCGTCAGCCTGCATTTTCGCATTTTGCAGCTGCTGGCTCAGCACGCCGAGCGCACCGTTGGACTGGCGCAGCGGCTCGCGCTGAGTCATGTAATCCTGGGGAACGCGGATGGCGTTCACGCTATCCACTACCGGGCGGATACCGGAGTCCATCGCCTGGCTCACCTGCTGTGAATACCCATAAAGAATGGCGTAATCGGACACAAAGGGGCCAAACTGTTTTTTCTGATCCGCAGTCAGCGTCGGCAACCGCTCGCCGCTGCGCATCACTGTATTCTGCAGAAAATCGATAAACGCTTTGCGCTGATCGCCTTCTTTATCAAAACACCCACTCAGGCTAACAACCATCAACAACGCCGCAATAGGCGCAAACCAGCGAGAGCAGGACTTTCCTGTCGCCATTTTATTACTCCTTTCACCCAAAAAAGCGCACACCGGCACACGCGTGCCCGACGCTGACAAGGATAGTCCAGGTCAGCCTTGCAAGATACTCTTTTCATGTAAAACGACTATTGCCGATTTATTTCTTACTATTTACAAAAAAATACCTGGCGAAGCCGACATATGGTTAATCAGGGAATTAGCATAACTATCCAGATAGCTGAATCGCGTAAAGCGATCGTTACCGCACGATTAATCACAGCCGTGACGATCCTTGGTTTGTATTAGGGACTATTCTTAATTGGCTCTCTGATGTTCTTGATCACGATGTGAGATTTAAGAGGAGTTCTCAATGGAATATAAAGATCCTGAGTTTGAGCTGCTGAGCAGTCTGGAACAGATCGTTTTTAAAGATGTACCGCAGGCCATTACCCTGCAACAAAAATCCAATCCCTTTACAGAATATGAGCAATTGCGCAAAGGGACAGGACTGAAAACTGAAGAATTCGCCAGAGCGATGGGTGTCAGCGTGGCTATGGTGCTGGAGTGGGAGTCAAAACGAGAGAAACCCACCCCAACCGAGTTAAAGCTGATGCGCCTGATTCAGGCCAACCCTGCACTCAGCAAACAGATAGCATAGTAAAGTTTGAACGCCCCCGCCTCTGCGGGGGCTTGTGTTTAAAGGCTCTCGAAACGCCAGCCCGTCTCTTCCCACACCATCTCGTGCGTCAACGTTAACCCTTTTAAAAACGCATCATCGTGTGACACCACAAGCAGCGCGCCGGGGAAACCAGCCAGCGCCGCTTCAATAGCCTGCACTGAAGCCAGATCCAGATGGTTGGTCGGTTCATCCAGCAACAGGAGCTGCGTGGCCTCCCCGCGCCAAAGCACGCAGGCCAGCGCAGCCTTCAGACGCTCACCGCCGCTCAGTTCCGCCAGCGGGAGCGAGACTTTGTCGGCCCCCAACTGAAGCTGGGCTAAACGGGTGCGTAACATACCCTCTTCCAGGGGCGTATTGCCCAGGTTGAGGTGCGTCATGACCGACTGCGACAGATCGAGCCGGGAAAGATGCTGATCGAGATAAGCACAGCTGACCGATACCTTGCAGGTTCCTGAGCGTGGACTAATGTCGCCGAGGATGGCTTTCAACAGCGTCGATTTCCCGCAGCCGTTCGGACCTTTTAGCGCCACGCGCATTGGCCCGTCCATCCGCCAGCTAAGCGGAGGAACAGGCACATGCGGCAGCACCAGATCTTCCAGCACCAGCACCTGTTTACCTTCCGGGATCTGACTCCCCGGCAGGGTAAACATCACCGGGTTATCTTCTTCAACCCGCTCACGCGCCTTGTTTACCGCGGCATTCAGGGCTTCATTTTGCTCGCTGTGCTGTTTTTTCCAGGCGCCGATACGTTCCTTTGCCGCGCCTTTGTATTTGACGCGTTCAAACGACGCGATATTCAGGGTATCGACGGTGCGTAATGTTTTTGCCGAGCGCCGCTGGCTGTCGTCATGCTCTTTTTGCATACGAGCGCGGGTGCGTTTGCGCTCCGTGGCCGCATGTTCCAGCGCCGCGCGGGCCGCCTGCTGTTCGGCATCGCGCTGGGTTTGATAATCCGCATAATTCCCGCCGTAGCTGCGCAGGCCACCGCTGCTCAGCTCAAGAATACGCGGCACCTGCGCCAGCAGCTCACGGTCATGGGAGGCGACGAGCACGCCGCCCTGATAACGGGCAAGCTGGTCGTAGAACCACGCCCGTCCTTGTCGATCCAGATGGTTAGTCGGTTCGTCCAGCAGCAGGAAATCCGCTTCAGCCGTAAACGCCCCGCACAGCAGCGCGCGAATACGCTCGCCGCCGCTGAGCTCACCGGCTGGCTTATCTGGATCAAACGGCGGAAGTTTCGCCCGGGCAAACGCCTCGCCAAGACGTTCAGCTAAATCCCAGAATCCATCAAGCATTTCCAGATCGTCAGGCTGGTAATCGCCGCTGTCGATACGCGCTCGCGCCGCGAAGATGGCCTCGTACCCGAGCAGCTCAGCCAGCGTCGTGTGCGGCAAAATGTCCTGCTGCTGAGCCACATAGACATGTGTTCCGGTACGTTCAATATGCCCACTTGCAGGCTCATCAAGCCCCGCCAGCAGACGCAGCAGACGCGTTTTCCCGCTGCCGTTACGGCCAACCAGAGCGCACAGAGACGGCTCCAGAGAAAAACTCAGCGGACCAAAAAGGGTATCTCCCGTCGGAAACTGACAGGTGACCTGATGCAAAATAAAAGAAGGGGGCTGCGCAAAATGAGCCATAAGCACTCCTGAATGAAATCAAAACATCCCCTGCCGACGCGGTGGCGTTTAGCAAGGATCGAAATTCATCAGTCGTGTTTGTTCATTTTTGGGGGGCGCTCCAGCGCAAGAAAGTTAACGGGTGTAAGGATAGCGGTAATGGGTTGACCATTTCAAGGTTAAATTTTGGACGATTTGTACTCCCTCTCCCTTTGGGCTGAGGGATCCCCACCAAATATTGCCTGCACAGACGGCCCCCTCTCCCTTGAGGGTGTACAGTCCGGGGAC
>NZ_JADCLB010000038.1:0-3252 GCF_014982245.1 Enterobacter cloacae complex sp. P6RS | reverse complement strand
GAGGCGCATTATAGGGAGTTCTCCGCAGCCCGCAACAGAAAAGTTGCAGAAAAATGACTGACTGCTGCATTCCCCAGCAAAACCCCGCCTTATACCCTTTTACACACAGAGTTATCCACAGCGCTTCGAAAAAGTGAAAATATGCGAGCGTTGCGCAAACGTTTTCGTTAAAATGCTCGCGCTTAACAAGGAGGCCTCGTCAGGTGTGTTAGATGAGTTTTTCGCTGGAAAATTCATCTAACGCTCTCTGTAATCGTGAAATCCAGGGGATTTACCATGCAACAACGTCGTCCAGTCCGCCGCGCTCTGCTCAGTGTTTCTGATAAAGCCGGTATCGTCGAATTCGCTCAGGCACTTTCCGCACGTGGTGTAGAGCTGCTTTCTACAGGCGGTACCGCTCGCCTGTTAGCAGATAAAGGTCTGCCGGTAACCGAAGTGTCCGACTACACCGGTTTCCCGGAAATGATGGATGGACGCGTCAAAACCCTGCATCCGAAAGTGCACGGCGGCATTCTGGGCCGTCGCGGTCAGGACGACGGCATTATGGAACAGCATGATATCGCGCCTATCGATATGGTCGTCGTTAACCTCTACCCGTTTGCCCAGACCGTCGCCCGCGAAGGCTGCTCTCTGGAAGATGCGGTTGAGAATATTGATATCGGCGGCCCAACCATGGTGCGCTCCGCGGCGAAGAACCATAAAGATGTGGCCATCGTGGTGAAGAGCAGCGACTACAGCGCCATTATTAATGAGATGGATGCTAACGACGGCTCCCTCACTCTCGAAACCCGCTTCGACCTTGCGATTAAGGCGTTCGAACACACCGCCGCGTACGACAGCATGATTGCCAACTACTTCGGTAGCCTGGTTCCTGCCTACCACGGTGAAAGCAAAGATCCTTCTGGCCGCTTCCCGCGCACCCTGAACCTGAACTTCATTAAGAAGCAGGATATGCGTTACGGTGAGAACAGCCACCAGCAGGCTGCCTTCTATATAGAAGAAGAGGTCAAGGAAGCCTCCGTTGCGACCGCACAGCAGGTTCAGGGCAAAGCCCTTTCCTATAACAACATTGCCGACACCGACGCCGCACTGGAATGCGTGAAAGAGTTCAGCGAGCCGGCCTGCGTTATCGTCAAGCACGCCAACCCGTGCGGCGTTGCGGTAAGCACCTCTATTCTGGATGCCTACGATCGCGCCTACAAAACCGACCCGACCTCCGCATTCGGCGGCATTATTGCCTTCAACCGCGAGCTGGATGCCGAGACCGCGCAGGCCATTATCTCCCGCCAGTTTGTCGAAGTGATCATCGCGCCGTCCGCGTCCGAAGAAGCGCTGAAAATCACCTCGGCGAAACAGAACGTGCGCGTACTGGTTTGCGGCCAGTGGGCGGAGCGCGTGCCGGGCCTGGACTTCAAGCGCGTGAACGGCGGTCTGCTGGTTCAGGATCGCGATTTGGGTATGGTGACAGAAGCCGACCTGCGCGTGGTGACCAAACGACAGCCGACCGAACAGGAGCTGCGCGACGCGCTGTTCTGCTGGAAAGTGGCGAAGTTCGTGAAGTCTAACGCCATTGTCTACGCCAAAGAGAACATGACCATCGGGATAGGCGCAGGCCAGATGAGCCGCGTTTACTCTGCGAAAATTGCCGGTATCAAAGCAGGCGACGAAGGCCTGGAAGTGAAAGGCTCCGCCATGGCCTCTGACGCCTTCTTCCCGTTCCGTGACGGTATCGACGCTGCGGCTGCGGTGGGCATCACCTGTGTGATCCAGCCTGGCGGCTCTATCCGCGACGACGAGGTGATTGCCGCTGCCGACGAACACGGCATCGCAATGATCTTCACCGACATGCGCCACTTCCGCCATTAATTCCCGGAGCAGAAAATGAAAGTATTAGTGATTGGTAACGGTGGGCGCGAGCACGCTCTGGCGTGGAAAGCGGCGCAGTCTCCGCAGGTTAAAACCGTCTTCGTGGCACCGGGTAACGCCGGTACCGCGCTGGAACCCGCGCTGCAGAACGTGGCTATCGGCGTGACCGATATCCCGGCGCTGCTGAGCTTTGCCCAGACCGAGAACATCGATCTGACCATCGTCGGCCCGGAAGCGCCGCTGGTAATTGGCGTGGTTGACGCCTTCCGCGCTGCGGGCCTGAAAATCTTCGGCCCAACGGAAGGTGCCGCACAGCTGGAAGGCTCCAAAGCCTTCACCAAAGATTTCCTTGCGCGTCATAACATTCCGACGGCGGAGTATCAGAACTTCACCGACGTCGAGCCCGCGCTGGCTTACCTGCGTGAAAAAGGCGCGCCGATTGTCATCAAAGCCGACGGTCTGGCCGCCGGGAAAGGCGTTATCGTGGCGATGACGCTCGAAGAAGCCGAAGCGGCCGTTCAGGATATGCTGGCAGGCAACGCCTTTGGCGACGCGGGCCACCGCATCGTGATCGAAGAGTTCCTCGACGGCGAAGAGGCGAGCTTTATCGTAATGGTCGACGGCGAGCACGTTCTGCCGATGGCCACCAGCCAGGATCACAAGCGCGTTGGCAATGGCGATACCGGCCCCAACACCGGCGGGATGGGCGCTTACTCCCCTGCTCCCGTTGTTACCGATGAGGTGCATCAGCGCACCATGGACCGCATCATCTGGCCTACCGTGAAGGGCATGGCGGCGGAAGGCAATACCTACACCGGTTTCCTCTACGCGGGCCTGATGATTGACAAGCAGGGTAACCCGAAGGTGATTGAATTCAACTGCCGCTTCGGCGATCCGGAAACCCAGCCCATCATGCTGCGCATGAAATCCGACCTGGTGGATCTGTGTCTGGCGGCCTGCGAAGGCAAGCTGGACGAGAAAACCTCAGAGTGGGACGAGCGTGCGTCTCTGGGCGTGGTGATTGCTGCGGGTGGCTATCCGGGGAACTACAGCACCGGAGATGAGATCCACGGCCTGCCGCTGGAAGAGATTGACGGCGCGAAGGTGTTCCACGCCGGTACGAAGCTGGCTGACGATGACCGCGTGCTCACCAACGGCGGCCGCGTGCTGTGTGCGACCGCGCTGGGCCAGACCGTGGCAGAAGCGCAGAAACGCGCCTATGCGCTGATGGCGGATATTCACTGGAACGGCAGCTTCAGCCGTCAGGATATCGGTTATCGTGCTATTGCGCGGGAGCAGGGGGAGTAATTTCCCCCTAACCCTGACCCTCTCCCTCTGTACAGTCCGGGGACATGGTAGACAGGTATTCGGGGACATGGTGAACAC
>NZ_JADCLB010000037.1:1585-4137 GCF_014982245.1 Enterobacter cloacae complex sp. P6RS | reverse complement strand
GGCAGGTGATCAAGGAGCAGGAGCCTGTGCTGCATCAGCGCATCCTTGACCAGATGGCCGCCCTGCAAAAGGCCGGCGAGCCGGAGCAGCACATTATCGACACCATCCAGCCGCAGATCCTGCATTTGCAGATGACGCGCCTGCAAAATGCCCCGGACGCCAACGTGGTGAACTACATGACCATCAACATGGAGCAGACCGCCGCCATCCAGAAGGTGAGCGACGACGCCTGCTTCCGCTTCCTCTACCCGATGGTGAAGGGCGGCGTGAACCCGATGCGCATGCTGGATAAAGACCTGATGGCGCGGCGCATGCAGGCCGACGCCGACATGATGCGCGCGGCCTACGGCAAAAACCGCCACACCGTGACGCAGGCCGAGCGCGAGGCTGCCGTCGAGGATGTGCGGCCGATTATGAAGGCGCTTGCCGATAAGTACGGCGAGGACATCCAGCTGCTGCAGATGCCGGAGAAGGCGGCGGGCAAAGAGAAGCTCTCCTGCGATATGGTGCAGGAGATGTGGGCCAAGGTGCTGGCGCTGCCGGAGCAGAAGGCGGCAGGGGTGATTCGTCTGGCGGTGTCTGAGCTGGAGTGACGTAGGTAGCTGGTTTTTTGGGCACTTAGCGCGGGTTTCGCGCGTCGTCGCTTGCATGGCGGCGCGCGACAGGTATAATCCACAACGTTTCCGCATCCCCTTCAGTGCCGAAGTGGCGAAATCGGTAGACGCAGTTGATTCAAAATCAACCGTAGAAATACGTGCCGGTTCGAGTCCGGCCTTCGGCACCATAAGATGCAAATCAAAGTCGCTTAAGGGCGGCTTTTTTTGTGTCTGAAATCCGCGCCACACATGGCTTTCCGCAATTTTCCTTTCGAAAGAAGTTAATCTGAGGCGACCCAAATCAAGTTACTTGTGAGTATAGAACCGAGTGCCAGGGATAAAACATGGCATTGGAAATGACGTGCTTGCGGCAGAGTTCACGGGCGGATATCCCTGCTTTAGCCTTGCGGAGAATAATGATGATCTTTTTGTCGGAAAAACGCTTTTTTATGAGGACATAACCATGTGGCTTATAAAGACATTACTAACATCGAGGTAGACTTATCAGCGGGGGCAGGTCAGCAGTGGTGGGCGATATATCTTAATACTAATTAAGGCAAGTGTTCAGCTCATTGGATTTCGTCAGAAACATATGAAAGATCACATTTTTCACCAGTAGTGAATGCTGTTAGTAAAGTTTTTATAGCATATTGATTTATCATAATTAGCAATGAGGCATTAAAAGCAGTAATTCTAATGCTTCTATGGTTGACGTAATGTAAATTTTTTAATTTTTCATCTGTTTTTATCAAAAAAGAGGGGGGGGATGCAACCAAGAATGCATTTATGTATCAGGAAAACAGCAAAGTTGTCTATGAAGTGTTGGAAAAGTGCTAAGATGTTTGAAGGAAAATAACTTTGTCTTTGCTCGATTTGGATTATCGTTTTTCAACGAACGGAATTGGACTATCTTGGATGTGTATGAATGATTTTGGTATTGACTATTTTTTTTGCATACATAGTAATGTAATATAGTATGCTGGATAAAATTTAAAGTAGGATTGGATAAAATGAAAAGAATTTCTGTCAATGTTCTTGATTTATATTTGGATAGTAAAAACCCTCGTCACGATCCAATAAATGACAGAGGTGAAATTATTAATTATTTAGTTCGAAATGAAAAAATAAAAGCACTAGCTAAAAGTATTTCAGAGAATGGCACTAGCCCTCTTGAATCATTGGCTGTTATGGAAAATGAAAATGGTAATTTGATTGCTCTAGAAGGAAATAGGCGAGTCTGCGCATTAACTCTTTTGAATGATCCAGAATTATGCCCTGAAAACGAACGTGCTTATTTTAGACGACTAGTCGAGCATAGTACCGTTATTCCAGAGACTGTTGAATGCATTTTGTTTTCATCTAGAGATGATGCTAATAAATGGATTGAATTACGTCATAATGGAGAACAAGAAGGCGCCGGATTGTTGACGTGGAACGCAACTCAGAAAACTAGACACTTCGGTTCGTCGGATAACACGTTGGCATTAAAGTTATTAGACTATGCTGAAAAAAAAGGATTCATTGACAAACAGCGACGGGATGGCGTTCTAACTACGGCTTCTAGATTCCTTGGTAATCCAATATTTCGTTCGACGATGGGAGTAAAGACTGGACGTTCTGAGCCGAATGTTATGATCGATGTTCCTAGGGATGAATTTGACCGTGTTTTGGAAGTATTTATTAAGGATCTAATTAATGGTAGTAATAACGTTACTTCAAGATCCAGAAAGGATGATTGGGAAGATTATGCAAAAAAATTAAAATCAGAAAAAATTGCACCTCAAGGTTATTGTGAACCATCTGATCTTTTCGAGACAAATATCGTTAAAGATGAGAGTGATAATGCAAATGCTAGAAAGAAAAATAGGAATAATCAGAGCCCAAACAACAGGAAATATATTGTACCGTCTGATTTTAAAGTTAACATTCCTGATAAAATATTAAAAAGAATATTTG
>NZ_JADCLB010000037.1:0-1479 GCF_014982245.1 Enterobacter cloacae complex sp. P6RS | reverse complement strand
TGAACTGAGGACCCTTGACTGCTCTGAATATACTTTAGCCTCTGCTGTTGTTTGTCGTGTATTTCTTGAAAACGTATATTGTTTAACATATGAAAAATTATATGGGAATTATCCTGAAAAAATGCCAGAACATGTTGTTATGGATAAAATCATAAAGAAAATTGAAGAGAATAAAGTGCATCTCAACAAAAATGAAAAGAAAGCACTTGAAGCCTTAAAAAGGGTTCAAACGGACACTACGAATCCTCTTTCTCCAAAGACTCTTGGAGCAAATGCGCATGGAGGATTTTATCCTGATCCTAAAGCATTAAAGGTTCATTGGGATAATATTTCTCATATTCTTATGTTCATGCTAAGTAAAATATTTATCCAAAACTCTGGCCATGAAGCGTAAAATATCTTACAATACATTATTCCTTTGCCTATAAACATTTAATGGGAGAATATATGTCAGCCACACCTTCACCGCTAAGATACCCAGGAGGGAAAACAGGAATCCAAGGTATGGTCTCGGCGATAATACGCTCAAACGATATTAACGGTGGGCATTACGCTGAACCTTACGCTGGAGGTTGTGGGCTGGCTTTGTCTTTAATGTTTAATCAACATATTCATGAAATTCATTTGAACGATCTCGACCGTTCGATATGGGCTTTTTGGTATAGCATATTAAATAATACGCAGGATTTTATCGAAAAAATTAACGATACTGATGTGACAATAGATGAATGGTATAGACAAAGAGAACTCCAAAATGATAAGAATAAATGCGATGTATTCAATTTAGGTTTTTCAACTTTTTTCTTAAATAGAACTAACAGATCAGGTATTATTTTAAAAGCTGGAGTTATTGGTGGATTTGAGCAAAAAGGAAAGTACGCATTAGATTGTAGATTTAATAAAAAAAAATTGATAGATAAAATAAAAAGAATAAACAAATATAAACATAGGATTCATGTCTATAATATGGATGCTATTGATTTTATCAAAACTATGGATGTTTTTTTACCTGAAAAATCTATGTTTTGTATTGACCCGCCTTATTTTGATAAGGGATCTTTTTTATATACGAATTTCTACAATGCTGAGGATCATAAAACAGTATATGAGGCTATTTCAGAGATCAAACATCCTTGGATATTAACATATGATAATGCGAAGGAAATCAGGGAAATTTATGCTGAGTATAGTCAGTATTTGTATACTTTAAATTATTCCGCAGCTGAGAAAAAGGTTGGGACAGAACTTCTTATCGCGGCAAATGATATTTTTATACCTAAAAGTTTGGCATTAGAGAAGTGCAACAACGCTTCTTCAATTGCAGAAAATATATATTAGACAATGTAGCAATGTTAATATTGCGGCTAATTTTTAATTTATTGAAAATTTTTATATTATAGTGCGTAAGGGGACATGTTTATGCAGTTATTAAATACTTATGAAGAGAAGGAAGAAGCTGAACTTGCCTATATGAAAATA
>NZ_JADCLB010000036.1:0-50905 GCF_014982245.1 Enterobacter cloacae complex sp. P6RS | reverse complement strand
TGTGGGGAACCCTCAGCCCAAGGGGAGAGGGAGAAAACACTAAAGGCCGTCCTTTGGACGGCCTTGCTGTTTATTCTCCGCGCTGGCGCACCGCTTCAAACAGGCAGATACCCGTTGCAACGGAAACGTTCAGAGACGACACGCTGCCCGCCATCGGGATGCTGATCAGCTCGTCGCAGTGCTCGCGCGTCAGACGACGCATGCCTTCACCTTCCGCCCCCATCACCAGCGCCAGACGGCCGGTCATTTTGCTCTGATACAGAGTATGATCCGCTTCGCCCGCGGTACCGACGATCCAGATATTCTCTTCCTGCAGCAGACGCATGGTGCGCGCCAGGTTGGTCACGCGGATCAGCGGAACGTTTTCCGCCGCGCCGCAGGCCACTTTCTTCGCCGTCGCGTTCAGTTGGGCAGAGCGATCTTTCGGTACGATCACCGCGTGCACGCCCGCCGCATCCGCGCTGCGCAGGCACGCGCCGAGGTTATGTGGGTCGGTGACGCCATCGAGGATCAGGAAGAACGGATTCTCCAGCTCAGCAATCAGATCCGGCAGATCGTTTTCCTGATACTGACGGCCCGGCTTCACGCGGGCAATGATCCCCTGATGCACCGCGCCGTCGCTTTTCTCATCCAGGAACTGGCGGTTCGCCAGCTGGATCACCACACCCTGCGCTTCCAGGGCATGGATCAGCGGCATCAGACGCTTATCTTCACGCCCTTTCAGAATAAACACTTCCTGAAAACGCTCCGGTGCGCGCTCGAGAAGGGCCTGCACCGCGTGGATGCCGTAAATCATTTCACTCATTGATGGTTCTCGTAATAAATATTTCCCCTCTCCCAGTTGGGGAGAGGGTCAGGGTGAGGGGAGAATTACTCCGCCTGCTTTTTCTTGGCTGCGCGCTTCGCTTTTGTCGCGGCAGCGATTTTCTGCGTCTTCGCGGAAGGCTTTTTCGCTGAGCGAGCCTCTTTCTTCGCCGCCTTTGGCTTCTGTTTCTTCTCGCCGCGGAAGGCGCTGTCCGGCTCGAAGTTTACCTTTTTGCCCGCCTGGCGACGTTTACCGCTCGCTTTGCCGTTTCCGCCTTTTTTCGCCCTTTCACGCTCGGTTTTACCGACGTTACGCGGCGCGCGCTCGCTGGAGATCAGGCTGAAGTCGATTTTACGGTCGTCCATATTCACGGCTTCGACCTTCACTTCCACGCGATCGCCCAGACGGTAGGTCTGGCCGCCTGATTCGCCAATCAGACGCTGGCCGACCTGGTCGAAGCGGTAGTAGTCGTTATCCAGGCTGGAGACGTGCACCAGACCGTCGATAAACAGCTCATCCAGACGAACGAAGAACCCAAAGCCGGTCACGCTGGCAATCACGCCCTTAAAGACGTTGCCCACCTGATCCAGCATAAAGTCACACTTCAACCAATCCGCCACGTCACGCGTCGCTTCATCCGCACGGCGCTCGGTCATAGAACAGTGCTGACCCAGCTGCAGCATCTCTTCCATCGAGTAGTGATACCCACCGGTTTCAGTCGTGTTGCCTTTATGGCCCTGCTCGTGCGCCAGCAGATACTTGATCGCACGGTGCAGTGACAGATCCGGATAACGGCGGATCGGCGAGGTAAAGTGCGCGTAAGACTGCAGCGCCAGGCCGAAGTGCCCCCGGTTTTCCGGATCGTAAATCGCCTGCTTCATGGAGCGCAGCAGCATGGTTTGCAGCATTTCTGCATCAGGACGATCGCTAATCGATTCCAGCAGCTCGGCGTAATCGCGTGGCTCAGGCTTATTACCACCAGGCAGTTCCAGGCCGAGCTCAGCCAGCACGGAGCGGAACGACGTAATGGCTTCCGTGGTCGGCTTATCGTGAATACGGAACAGCGCAGGTTCTTTGGCTTTCTCAACGAAGCGTGCCGCCGAGATATTCGCCAGAATCATACACTCTTCGATCAGCTTGTGCGCATCGTTACGCTGGGTCTGTTCGATACGCTCAATGCGGCGCTCGGCGTTGAAGATAAACTTCGCTTCTTCGCTCTCAAAGGAGATCCCGCCGCGCTCTTCGCGCGCCTGCTCCAGCGTTTTGTAGAGGTTATGCAGCTCTTCAATGTGTTTAACCAGCGGCGCGTACTGCTCGCGAAGGTCCTGGTCGCCCTGCAGCATATGCCAGACCTTGGTATAGGTCAGACGCGCGTGCGAGCTCATTACCGCTTCGTAGAATTTGTAGCCCGTTAAGCGCCCTTTGGTGGAGATGGTCATCTCACATACCATACAGAGACGGTCAACCTGCGGGTTCAGGGAGCACAGGCCGTTGGAGAGCACTTCCGGGAGCATCGGTACAACCTGAGACGGGAAGTAGACCGAGGTACCGCGGCTGCGCGCTTCGTTATCCAGCGGCGTGTGCGGACGAACGTAGTAGCTTACGTCTGCGATCGCTACCCACAGACGCCAGCCGCCACCGCGTTTTTTCTCGCAATAGACCGCGTCATCGAAGTCGCGGGCGTCTTCACCGTCGATCGTGACCAGCGGCAGGGAGCGCAGATCCACACGGCCCGCTTTGGACTCTTCCGGTACTTCTTCGCGCAGGTTTTCGATCTGCTCTTCGACCGCTTTCGGCCAGACGTACGGAATTTCATGGGTACGCAGCGCCATATCGACGGCCATGCCGGTGCCCATGTTATCGCCCAGCACTTCGACGATTTTACCCACCGCTTTGGTGCGACGGGTCGGGCGCTGGGTGAGTTCAACCACCACCACAAAGCCCATACGCGCGCCCATCACCTCTTCAGGTGGGATCAAAATATCGAAGCTCAGACGGCTGTCGTCCGGCACCACGAAGCCTACGCCCGCATCGGTAAAGTAGCGGCCCACAATCTGGCTGGTTTTTGGCACCAGCACGCGAACCACGCGTGCTTCGCGGCGGCCTTTACGGTCTGCACCCAGCGGCTGCGCCAGGATCTGGTCGCCGTGGATGCACATTTTCATCTGTTCGGATGAGAGGTAAAGGTCGTCCTTACGGCCTTCCACGCGCAGGAAGCCAAAGCCATCGCGGTGACCAATGACGGTCCCTTTCAGCAGATCGAGGCGTTCCGGCAGCGCGTAGCACTGGCGGCGGGTAAAGACCAGTTGCCCGTCACGCTCCATCGCGCGCAGGCGGCGGCGAAGGGCTTCAATTTGCTCTTCACCTTCAATATTTAATTCAACGGCAAGTTCTTCACGATTGGCGGGTTTTTCGCGTTTTGTTAAGTGTTCAATGATGAACTCGCGGCTGGGGATAGGATTCGCGTATTTTTCGGCTTCGCGTTCCTGGAAAGGATCTTGTGACATGTCGGTTCCTCCGTTGTCAGCTCCGGTGGAAATTTTCTTCATTCCACCAGCAATAATTTATAAAGCGGTTGATTCTCTTCAACCAAATCGGCCAGCGTGTAGTTATCCAGTTCCTTGAGAAAACTTTGCACGGCCTTTGAAAGCGCCTGTTTCAGGCGGCAAGCGGGCGTAATGTGGCAGAACGCGCTGCTGCAGTTCACCAGAGACAAGGGCTCCAGCTCGCGTACCACATCCCCGATACGAATACTCTGTGCCGGTTTACCAAGACGGATCCCTCCATTCTTCCCGCGGACGGCAGCAACGTATCCGGCACGGCTAAGTTGATTGATTATTTTGACCATATGATTACGGGATACACCGTATACCTCTGTGACTTCAGAGATACTGGTCATCTTCCCTTCGGGTAACGACGCCATGTAAATCAGCGCGCGTAAGCCGTAATCGGTGAAACTTGTTAACTGCACATCAACCTCAGGAAAAAGGGAAAACGCGGTCAAACCGCAGAGATATTCATTAATGATGATAAACCAGCCAGATAGTTAGCAGCTAATTTATTTGACAGACGGGGCGAAAAAGCGGAGATCCAGGAGCGGTCGCCGGTTGGCGCTACGCTTATCTGGCCTACGGGTCTCCCCGCAGGCCAGCAGTCACGAAGATTATGCGTCGAACGGGTCGCGCAGGATCATCGTTTCAGTACGATCCGGGCCGGTAGAAATAATATCGATCGGCACTTCGGTCAGTTCTTCAATGCGCTTGATGTAATCCAGCGCCGCCTGCGGCAGGCCGCTACGCTCTTTCACACCGAAGGTGGTCTCAGACCAGCCCGGCATAGTTTCGTAGATTGGCTCAATGCCTTCCCAGTCGTCAGCAGCCAGCGGAGTGGTGGTCACTTCGCGGCCATCTGGCATACGGTAGCCTACGCAGATTTTCACTTCTTTCAGGCCGTCCAGCACGTCCAACTTGGTCAGGCAGAAGCCAGACAGGGAGTTGATCTGCACTGCGCGACGCACGGCAACCGCATCCAGCCAGCCGGTACGACGACGACGACCGGTGGTCGCGCCAAACTCGTTACCCTGCTTGCACAGGAACTCGCCGGTTTCATCAAACAGTTCGGTCGGGAATGGACCCGCACCTACGCGAGTAGAGTACGCTTTGATGATGCCCAGAACGTAATCCACATAACGTGGACCCAGGCCGGAGCCGGTCGCTACGCCACCCGCAGTGGTGTTCGAGGAGGTGACGTACGGATAGGTACCGTGGTCGATGTCCAGCAGCGTACCCTGCGCACCTTCGAACATGACGAAATCGCCACGCTTGCGCGCCTGGTCCAGCAGATCGGATACATCAACAACCATACCGGTCAGAATGTCTGCAATCGCCATGACGTCATCCAGCACTTTCTGGTAGTCAACAGCGTCAGCTTTGTAGAAGTTCACCAGCTGGAAGTTGTGATATTCCATCACTTCTTTCAGTTTTTCAGCGAAGGTCGCTTTGTCGAAGAGGTCACCGACGCGCAGACCGCGACGTGCAACTTTATCTTCGTAAGCCGGGCCGATACCACGACCGGTGGTGCCGATCGCTTTCGCGCCACGCGCTTTTTCACGCGCCACGTCCAGCGCCACGTGATAGTCCAGGATCAGCGGGCAGGCTTCGGAGAGCAGCAGACGCTCACGAACAGGGATACCACGGTCTTCCAGACCTTTCATCTCTTTCATCAGCGCAGCAGGAGACAGCACAACGCCGTTACCGATGATGCTGGTGACGTTTTCGCGAAGAATGCCTGATGGAATAAGATGGAGGACGGTTTTTTCACCGTTGATTACGAGAGTATGGCCTGCGTTGTGACCGCCCTGGTAGCGTACAACATATTTAGCCCGTTCAGTCAGAAGATCGACAATCTTCCCTTTACCTTCGTCACCCCATTGGGTGCCCAGTACGACGACGTTGTTACCCATTTTTTTCAAAATCACCGTTTGCTTAAAAATGGATTCTACCATCGCTTTTTCAGATATACAGCACTTTTTGACCTTAAAATACGCCAATTGCGGCTAGTTTTTGATCAGCCAATCGTTTTCCTCAACATGTAGTAGATAACGATACCAGCAACCACAAGACCACCGCCGAAACGACGCAAAATATTATCCGGTAGCTGGCTCATGGTCGCGATCATACGACGCCATGCGCGCGGATAGAGCATCGGGCCGAGACCTTCCAGCACCAGAACCAGGGCCAGCGCGAGCCAGATCGTTGAATTCATTTTTCATCCTTATAAAAGAAAACCACCGCTCCGTTGGGAGCGGTGGTTTGAATACTCAAACGAGCCTGAGTTTATCGCGTTGCGTTGGTCGGCGTCTTCATATAACGGAAGAAATCGCTGTCCGGGCTGAGCACCATCACGTCCTGGTTGCTCTTAAAGCTATTCTCGTAAGCGCGCAGGCTACGGATAAAGGCGTAGAAGTCTGGATCCTGACTGAATGCATCGGCAAACAGCTTCGCCGCTTCCGCATCGCCTTCACCGCGCAGGATACGGCCCTGACGTTCAGATTCCGCCAGCGTCTTGGTCACTTCATAGTCCGCTGCCGCACGCAGTTTTTCAGCCTCTTCCTGACCCTGTGAACGATGACGACGGGCAACCGCTTCACGCTCGGCGCGCATACGGTTGTAGATCGCCTCGGACACTTCCGCTGGCAGGTTGATCTGCTTGATACGCACGTCAACCACTTCGATACCCAGCGCCGCCATACTGTTCGGGTTGATCACCGGCACTTTACCGTTGGTTTCAGCCTGAACGCGTTCGGCCGCTTTAGCAATCGCGTCATCCGCTGCTGGCGTTGCCACTTCGTCTTCGGTGCCCGCTGTACCGGAGTTCAGCGCATCGCGCACTTCCAGGGTCAGACGACCGCGGGAGTCGGTCACGATGTCTTTCACATCAAGACGACCAATTTCAGAACGCAGACGGTCAGAGAACTTACGTTTCAGCAGCACTTCTGCCTGAGAAACGTCACCGCCGCCCGTTGCCAGGAAGTAACGGCTGAAATCGCTGATGCGCCATTTGATGTAAGAATCAACGATCAGGTCTTTCTTCTCTTTAGTCACGAAACGGTCGGCCTGGTTATCCATGGTCTGGATACGCGCATCAAGCGTTTTCACAGACTGAATGAACGGCACCTTGAAGTGCAGGCCCGGCTCGTAAATCACCGGACGTTTGTCGCCATCACGCACGACGCTGCTGAACTGGAATTTGATCCCACGCTCGCCCTCTTTCACCACAAAGATCGAGGTATACAGCACGACCAGTACGATGACGATGATCGCAATAACTGACTTACGCATCCTTATTCCCCCTGACGCTGGTAGTCGTTACGCTGCGCGTTAGCACGGCGTTGGTCCATAATGTCACCATCGTTCAAAGAAGGCGTTGTGTTCGCGCTGGAGCTGCCTGATGAGGCTGGCGGCAGACGCAGCAGGTTGTTCGCTCCGCTGGTGTCTTTCGCTGCCGGCGCAGAACCGCCTTTCAGCATCTGATCCAGCGGCAGAACCATCAGGTTTCCGCCTTTGCTGTCGTTAACCAGCACTTTGCGGGTGTGGCTCAGCACTTTTTCCATAGTCTCGATATACAGACGCTCGCGGGTAATTTCCGGCGCGGCTTTGTATTCCGGCAGGATGCGCGCGAAGCGAGCCACTTCACCCTGAGCTTCCAGGATGGTCTGGGTCTTATACGCACGCGCCTCTTCCAGAATACGCTGCGCCTGACCGTTAGCACGCGGCTGAACTTCGTTGGTGTACGCTTCTGCTTCGCGGATGTACTGCTGTTCGTTTTCACGGGCAGCAATCGCATCGTCAAACGCGGCCTTCACCTCTTCCGGCGGACGTGCAGCCTGGAAGTTGACGTCCAGCAGGGTGATACCCATGTTGTACGGACGAATCGTCTCTTCCAGCTCGCGCTGGGTATCGCTACGAATAACGGTACGACCTTCGGTCAGGATGCGGTCCATGGTGTATTTGCCGATCACACCACGCAGGGCGCTGTCGGTCGCCTGACGCAGGCTGTCATCGGCGCTGGTCACGCTAAATAGATAACGCTCAGGATCGGTCACGCGGTACTGCACGTTCATCTCGACGCGCACCACGTTCTCGTCAGACGTCAGCATCACGCCAGAAGCGGCCAGTT
The DNA here is from genome assembly GCF_014982245.1 of Enterobacter cloacae complex sp. P6RS. Classification (NCBI taxonomy): domain Bacteria; kingdom Pseudomonadati; phylum Pseudomonadota; class Gammaproteobacteria; order Enterobacterales; family Enterobacteriaceae; genus Enterobacter; species Enterobacter cloacae complex sp. P6RS. The sequence goes on along the minus strand of NZ_JADCLB010000036.1, from coordinate 43,422 downwards.
CACGGACGGACTCCACGTTAACTGCGGTCACGTCATCAATGAAGGTCGGCTTCCAGTTCAGGCCCGGCTCAACCAGATGGCTGAACTTACCGAAACGGGTGACCACGCCGCGTTCTGCTTCTTTAATGGTGTAGAACCCGCTGGCTGCCCAGACGATCACCAGCCCGGCAGCAACGATGCCCACCAGGCGGCCACCTAATTGCGGGCGCGGCCCCTGACTGGAACTGCCACCCGAGCCAGAACCTTTTCCTCCGCCAAGGCCACCAAGCTTTTTGCTCAGCTTGCGGAAGATATCATCCAGATCCGGCGGCCCCTGCTCGCGACCACCTTTGTTGCCATTTCCCCCAGAGTTGCCGCCTTGATTATTGCTGCTTCCCCACGGGTCGCGGTCTTGTCCGTTATTACCGGGCTGATTCCACGCCATGTATATGCTCCATATTTGTTATGCAAGGGCGAATTTTTCAGGCTTCCCCTTTCTGATCAGACGATATAGTCCGCCAGCGCAGGTTCTTGTTTACAGAGGCGACGCCAGTCAACGATCGGCATACGCACCTGCATCCCCACGCTGCCGTCATCCTCCATCCACTCTTTTTCTATCGCCTGAAGCTGATAAAACCGGCTGCGCAGCCTGCCTTCCTGTGGCGGCAGTCGCAGCGTGTGCTGAGCTACCTCACCGGAAAGACGTTCTGTCAAAGCCTGGAAAAGCAGTGGCACACCGATTCCGGCCTGAGCAGAAAGCCAGACCCGAATCGGTTTGTTCTCTTCATCACGGTCGATACGCGGTTCGAAATCCTCCAGCATATCGATCTTATTCATCACCAACAGGGTGGGAATTTCGTGGGCGTCAATTTCTTCCAGCACCACGTTCACCGCGTCGATGTTCTCCTGCACGCGTACGTCAGCCGCATCAATCACGTGCAGCAGCAGAGTCGCCTGACGCGTCTCCTGCAACGTCGCCTTAAACGCCGCCACCAGATCGTGCGGCAGATGGCGGATAAACCCTACGGTATCCGCCAGCACTGTTTCACCCACGTCTGCAACGTCAATGCGGCGCAGCGTCGGGTCCAGGGTCGCAAACAGCTGGTCTGCGGCATACACCTGGGCCTCGGTTATCTGGTTAAACAGGGTGGATTTACCGGCGTTGGTATAGCCCACCAGCGACACCGTGGGGATGTCGGCTTTGGTTCGCGCCCGACGCCCCTGTTCACGCTGTTTCTCGACACGTTCCAGACGTGAGAGGATCTGGGTAATACGGCCACGCAGCAAACGGCGGTCGGTTTCGAGCTGGGTTTCACCCGGACCGCGCAAACCAATCCCGCCTTTTTGTCTTTCAAGGTGGGTCCAGCCACGCACCAGACGCGTCGCCAGATGGCGCAACTGCGCCAGCTCAACCTGCAGTTTCCCCTCGTGGGTACGGGCACGCTGAGCAAAAATGTCTAAAATCAATCCCGTGCGATCGATAACACGGCATTCGCAGAGAGCTTCCAGGTTGCGCTCCTGGGCTGGAGACAGCGCATGATCAAACAACACGACTGACGCGCCGGTTGCTTTTACGGCATCCGCAATTTCTACTGCTTTACCTTCACCAACAAAATACTTTGGGTGCGGCGCTTTACGGCTACCGGTAATCACCTGCATTGCTTCGACACCGGCGGAAGAGACCAGAGATTCAAACTCCTGGAGGTCTTCCATATCTTTGTCTTGCGAAAAATAGATGTGTACCAGCACCGCCTGCTCACCGGCATCATAACGGTCAAACAAGCGTAAACCTCTCTAAAAAGATCAGCGGGGAACGCAGGATCCCTGGCTCCCCGTGTGGATAACAGCTAAAACCTTATTCGGTCTCGTCGCTGTCCTGCGCAGGAGCAGAAGAACCCTGCGCGTTGCTGCCATGATGGTAGTTACTGCCTGTGCCGCCGCCAGCGTTATTGCTGTGATGAGAGACCGGACGGGACGGAACAACAGTAGAGATAGCGTGCTTGTAGACCATCTGGCTGACCGTGTTTTTCAACAGGATCACGAACTGATCGAAAGACTCAATCTGACCTTGCAGCTTAATACCATTCACCAAATAAATAGAAACTGGAACACGTTCCCGACGCAATGCGTTCAGGAACGGATCTTGTAAAGATTGCCCCTTAGCCATTCTATCTTTTCCTTATATGCTTGTTTTGTACTTAGAACCTTGCGATTCTGAAAAATTGCGCACGATACGTCTCAATTGTACACATTCAGTGGGCGATATCACCAACAACCTCAATCACATCGTTTAACGCCTGTTGCGGTTTTTCACTGTCTAACCAGTGAACCCCCTCCCAACCGCGCAACCAGGTGATCTGGCGCTTCGCTAACTGTCTCGTGGCGCAAACACCTCGATAAACCATTTCATCGTATGAAATCTCACCTTCAAGATACGACCACATCTGGCGGTATCCCACACAACGAACGGAAGGCATATCCGTATGCAAATCTCCACGGGCAAATAGCGCCCGCACTTCTGCTTCAAAATCTGAAGCCAACATCTGATAAAAACGCTGCTCAATTCGTTGATGGAGCAGTTCACGGCTCGCCGGGGCGATGGCGAACTGATGCACCTGATAGGGCAGAGCGTCTCCTGACGTTTGCGTCAGTTCCGTTAAAGTTTTACCCGAAATGAAAAAAACTTCCAGTGCCCGGGAAAGCCTTTGCGGATCGTTTGGATGGATTCGCGCCGCCGCAACCGGGTCAATCTCTGCCAGTTGCTTATGCAATGCGTCCCACCCCTGCTCTGCCGCCTGCTGCTCAATCTTTGCTCTGATTTCAGGATCTGCAGAAGGTAAGGGTGACAAACCTTCGAGCAGCGCCTTGAAGTAGAGCATGGTTCCGCCAACCAACAGCGGTATACGCCCCGCCGCCGTTATCTCGGCCATCTCAGCCAGGGCGTCCCGGCGGAAATCCGCTGCGGAGTAAGCCTCTGCCGGGTCGAGAATATCCAGCAAACGGTGCGGTGCCGCACGCAGTTCGTCTGCGCCGGGCTTCGCCGTGCCGATGTCCATCCCTCGATAGATGAGGGCGGAATCAACGCTAATCAACTCTACAGGCAAAACTTTACGTAACTCAATGGCTAACGCTGTTTTGCCAGAGGCCGTTGGGCCCATTAAAAAAATTGCCTTTGGCAGGCTCGCCTTGCTTACGTCAGTCATGTTTCAGGGCGGTCATCGCCGTTTTTAAATCAACAGGTTGTAATAACCCACCCGGCGGCGCTTTCACCAGCTGTGGGCAGAGGCGTTCCACCTCCGCCAGCACGGTAATCGCCTGCGCCATACTCCACGGTGAATGTTCGCTGGCCAGATGGCGGGCGATCCACTGCGCGGTGTTGGCAGCCTCCAACGATGTTTGCTGCGCCAGGTAGCCTATCAGTTCAGGAATCAAGTTTTGTAAATTTTGTTGGCGTAAGGGTAAAGGCACTGCGCGAATTGTCACATGTTGTGGTTCGAGCACAATTTCAATGCCCATTTGCGCCAGCTGGGCCTCTGCACGCTGCAATACCCTTGTTTCTTCAGCGGATATTTTCAGGCGAACCGGGATCAATAACGGCTGCGCACAGGCCGCATGTTCCCCCGGCGTCAGTTGCGCCTGCTTGAGCCAGCGTTCGGCAACCGGCAGCGCCAGAAGCAGCAGTTTGCTGTCGCGCTCAAGCAGGGCCATATCCGGTGCGATAATCGTCAGTACCCGGCCAAAACTCTGGCTAAGGCCTTCAAGGGAAGGTGTCGCCACCGAAACGTGCTCTTTGCGCTCGACTGCGGGCGTTTCCAGCAGCTTACGGTACAGCGCCCCCTGCTGCTTCTGATAGCCGGGCTGAGCGTTCGGGTAGTTCACGCCCGTCGGACGCGGCGCGGCTCCTGCAGAGGAGAAACGCGGGGCGTCTGGTTCACGCGCGACGGCAGGCTCCGCAAAATGGTTGCGGCCCGCAGCAACACGGTTTTCCGGAATGGGGCGCGGTGCGGAGTCTTCTTTTTCCAGCGGCAGCGTGGGTTCAAGCTGCTGTTGCAGCACGCTCAGCACGCCCTGGTAGATAAAATCATGCACCAGACGCGACTGATGGAAACGCACTTCATGCTTGGCAGGATGGACGTTGACATCCACCTGATGCGGGTCGATCTCCAGATAAAGCACAAAGGCCGGTTGCTGATCGGCCCCGAGCTTGTCTTCGCAGGCCTGGCGAATGGCGTGGTTAATGAGGCGGTCGCGCATCATGCGGCCGTTCACGTAGCAATACTGAATTTCAGAATACGCCGCGCTACTGGCGTTCGGATCGGCCACCCAGCCGCGTAAAGCCAGATCGCCGTGCTGCCACTCGATAGCCAACGCCTGCTCCAGGAACGGCGTCCCGCAGATAGCGCCTAACCGTCGCTCTTTCTGACCACCTTCAGCCACCGCGCGGTACTGGCGCATCACCTTGCCGTTATGGCTGAGGTTGATGGTGACGTCGAAACGGGCGAGCGCAATTCGGCGGATGATCTCGTCGATATGACCGAACTCGGTTTTTTCGGTACGCATAAACTTGCGGCGGGCGGGAGTATTGTAGAACAGGTCCAGAACTTCCAGCGTAGTACCGACAGGGTGCGCCGCGGGTTTGACCGTGACGTCCATATCCCGCCCTTCAGCGTAGGCCTGCCAGGCTTCCTGCTGTTCAGCGGTGCGGGAGGTCAGCGTTAAACGAGAAACCGAGCTGATACTGGCCAGCGCTTCGCCGCGAAAACCGAGGCTGATAATCGCTTCCAGGTCATCCAGAGAGGCAATTTTACTGGTGGCATGACGCGCCAGCGCCAGCGCCAGCTCCTCTTTTTTGATGCCGCAGCCGTTGTCGCGAATGCGGATAAGCTTTGCGCCGCCGCGTTCGATATCAATATCAATGCGGGTGGCGCCCGCATCGAGGCTATTTTCAACCAGCTCCTTCACCACCGACGCAGGGCGTTCCACCACCTCACCGGCGGCGATTTGGTTCGCGAGCTGCGGCGGCAGAACCTGAATCGGCATGAAATCTCCTTAATTTGTGGCGGTCAACCCACCCGGCTGCGCGGCGCTGGCCGTCTGGGCTGCTCCGCCCTGCGGCGCGGACTGCAGAGGATGCGCCTCAAAATATTTACGTAAACCGTTATAAATCGCTTCGGCAATTTGCTGCTGATAGCTGTCGCTGCCCAGCAGGCGCTCTTCACTGTTATTGCTGATAAAGCCCGTCTCTACCAGAATTGACGGAATATCCGGCGAGCGCAGAACGCCCAGGCTAGCATGTTCAGGGCGGCGCTTATGCAATGCCCCGATGCCCTGCAACTGGTTCAATACGTTAGTGGCGACATCATACCCGACGCGCTGAGAATGACCGAATTGTAAATCCAGCACCGCCTGGCTGAGGTATGGGTCAGACTGGCTGTTTGCCAGCACATCACCCGCGCCGCCTAACAGTTCAGACTGTTTCTCATGCTCTTCCAGCCAGTTGGCCATTTCGCTGTTTGCCCGGCGGTTCGACAGGACCCATACCGAGGCGCCCGTCGCGTTACGGTTCGGTGCGGCATCCGCGTGAATGGAGACCAGGAAATTGGCGTTTTGTTTGCGCGCCACGTCTGAGCGGCCCATCACAGAGATAAAATAGTCGCCGTCGCGGGTTAGTACGCCTTTAAACATCGGATCATCGTTTAACAGCGTCCGCAGCTTGCGGGCCACCGCAATAGTGACATTTTTCTCTCGCGTGCCGCCCGGGCCAATCGCTCCAGGATCCTGTCCACCGTGCCCGGCATCAATGGCGATAATCACTTTGTCACCGCTGACCGTACGCCGTGCGCTGACCGCCGGACGCGTTACCGTGTTACTGCTGGTTGCCGCGGTGATGCGATCGTTCTGCGATTTAAACGGATTACGCGCAGGTTCCGATGGGCGAGGCGTATACACCGGTTCTTCCACGCGTTTCGCGACAACCGGTGGCGGCGGAGGCGGCGGAACATCGGCATTGATGGTGAAGACCACCGTATAGTTCGCCCCGTTTTGCTGCTTCACCGCCTTCGTTTTGCCCTTTTCGGTCAGATCGACCACCAGGCGCAGCGACTGGCTGTCCTGAGGGGTACCCGAGCGGATACTTTTCACCAGGTTGTTACCGCTGAACCGCAGCGGTAACCCCTGGATCACGCCTGTCTGTTTGATATCCAGCGCCACGCTGTGGCTGTCTGGCTGTGAAAACGCGTATTCAGGGTCGCCCATAAAGCTGAACGTAATCCGGGCCTGGCTTTCGCCGTTTGACACCTGAATATCCGAAAGGCTTGCCGCCCCGGCCTGCGCGCACAGCAGCACCGTCGCAGCCAACACCCAACCTTTAACGCGACTAATCATCCCGTCATCCCTACTCTTAACCAGCGAGACGCGCCAGTAAGGAACACCCTGATGAGGAAACCGCACTGATGCGAGCCTCACGCCCTTGAGCCTGGTAATCTAAGTGAATTTCGACATCCGGGTCAGGCAGCACACCCGCACCTTGTTGCGGCCACTCCACCAGGCAGATGGCGTCGTTGGCAAAATAATCACGGATCCCCATAAATTCCAGCTCCTCAGGATCCGCAAGGCGGTATAAATCAAAGTGGTACACCATAAGATTGTCGAGGGTGTACGGCTCGACCAGCGTGTAGGTAGGGCTTTTCACGTTCCCGTTATGCCCTAACGCCTGCAAAAAACCCCGGCTGAAGGTGGTTTTACCCGCACCTAAATCGCCATACAGATAAATGACGGTTGCCCCCTGACAGGCCTGCGCCACGCGCTTGCCGAGATCTAAAGTGGCTTGTTCATCAGGTAAAGGAATCGCTCGATTAGTCATTTTCTACGTCAATCACATCCGGGTTAACAACACGCCGCAGCGTGCAAAAGAGATCGGTGGCCAGCATACCGCGTGTCCCCTCCCGCGCAGCAAGCCTGTCAGCTGCCGCGCCGTGGGCCACGCAGCCCGCACAGGCTGCATCATAAAGGGGAAGTTTCTGTCCAAGCAATGCGCCGATGATGCCTGAAAGCACATCGCCCATACCGCCGCTCGCCATGCCCGCATTTCCGGCATCAATAATGCCCTGCGTCTCGTCACTGGCGACAACGGTGCCTGCCCCTTTCAAAACGGCAACACCTCCGTAACGTTTTACCAGACGCTGAGCAGAAAGTAAGCGATCGCTTTCAATTTCTGCCACGCTGCAGTTAAGCAGGCGCGCGGCTTCGCCGGGGTGTGGCGTCAGAATGCGATTGTGACGCTTATCCGGATTTATTGCCAGAAGGTTAAGCGCGTCGGCATCCCACAGCATCGGTTTACGAAAATTCTCGACCTTTTGCAGGGCCTGTTTACCCCATGTCTGTTGTCCAAGCCCGGGACCAATAACCACCACATCCGCCCATTCGAGGCTTTCTTCCAGCGTCTGGGGCGTAAGCTCATGGACCATCAGTTCCGGTCGGGCTGTGATGATTGGCGCAATATTTTCAATGCGAGTGAGTACTCGCACTAACCCGGCACCGCTGCGAAGTGCCGCCTCACCGGTCATGCGAACCGCTCCTGCCGTACCGCGATCGCCACCAATAATCACCAGCCTGCCGTTGTCGCCCTTGTGAGACGTTGGGCGGCGCGGCGGAAGCCACTCTTTTAGCTGCGAGGAATCAAAGCGCGACAGGAGCGTTTCCTGTCCAACGAGCCAGCTCTCCAGCCCCAGCGCGTTATGGTGCAATACGCCGACCAAATCCCGCGCTTTTCCGGTTAACAGGCCCGGCTTCAGGGCGATAAAGGTCACGGTGTGCGCAGCCTGAATAACGGCGCCAGGCGTCGCGCCGGTCTGCGCGATCAGGCCCGACGGAATATCCAGCGCGACTACCGGCGCAGAGTACCCGTTAGCGTGTTCAATAAGCGCGGCAATGTTTTCGCGAGGCGCGCTGCGTAGCCCGGTCCCCAGCAGACCATCAACAATCAGATCAACATCTTCCGGCCAGACGATATCAGGAGCATGAATCACGCCGCCTGCGTTCAGCCATGCCTCCCGCGCCGCGCAGGCCTCTTCCGGCAGGGGCTTATCACTCTCCAGCGCCAGCAGGGTAACGCGGAGACCGGCCGCAACGGCAAGACGCGCAACGACGTAACCGTCGCCGCCGTTATTGCCGTGCCCGCACAAAATCAGCCAGTGAGTGGACTGCGGGTACGCGCTGTGGGCAACGTTAAACGCCGCCTCTCCCGCGCGCTGCATCAGTTCATAAAGGGTAATGCCGAGACTGTCTGCGGCCTCTTTTTCGGCGCGCCGGAGGTCATCCGCATGCCAGATGGAATGTGGTATACTTGCGGGGTTTTTCTTCACCGTATGGTCCGTCATGTCACAGCCCCTCGATCTCAATGAATTAGCGCAAAAAATAAAACAGTGGGGTGCTGAGCTTGGCTTCCAGAAGGTAGGCATTACCGATACCGACCTCTCTGCCAGCGAGCCAAAACTGCAGGCCTGGCTGGACAAACAATACCACGGCGAAATGGAGTGGATGGCGCGTCACGGCATGATGCGCGCCCGTCCACATGAACTTTTACCGGGTACACTACGCGTCATCAGCGTGCGCATGAACTACCTGCCTGCCAACGCGGCCTTTGCGCGCACGCTAAAAAATCCCTCCCTGGGTTACGTCAGCCGGTACGCTCTGGGACGTGATTACCATAAGCTTCTGCGTAACCGCTTAAAAAAACTCGGGGAAACCATTCAGCAGCACTGTGATTCGCTGAATTTTAGACCCTTTGTCGATTCCGCGCCTGTTCTTGAGCGCCCGATCGCCGAAAAAGCCGGACTTGGCTGGACAGGTAAGCACTCACTTATCCTGAGCCGCGACGCCGGATCGTTCTTCTTCCTCGGTGAGCTGCTGATAGATTTACCCCTGCCTGTAGATGGCCCGGTGGAGGAAGGCTGTGGCCGCTGCGTGGCCTGCATGACCATCTGCCCGACGGGCGCCATCGTTGAGCCTTACACCGTTGATGCCCGCCGCTGCATCTCCTATCTCACGATAGAGCTTGAAGGGGCGATCCCGGAAGAGTTCCGACCGCTTATCGGCAACCGCATCTACGGCTGCGACGACTGCCAGCTGATTTGCCCGTGGAACCGCTATTCACAGCTGACGGACGAAGAGGACTTCAGCCCGCGTAAAGCGCTGCATGCGCCACAGCTTATTGAGCTGTTCGCCTGGACCGAAGCCTGGTTCCTGAAGGTGACGGAAGGTTCCGCTATTCGGCGTATCGGCCACCTGCGCTGGCTGCGAAACGTGGCCGTCGCGCTGGGCAATGCCCCGTGGGATGAAGCGAATATTCAGGCGCTCGAAAGCCGTAGAGGTGAGCACCCACTTCTTGATGAACACATAGAATGGGCGATTGCGCAGCAAATCGAGAAGCGAAATGCCTGTGTGGTCGAGGTGCAGCTTCCTAAGAAACAGCGGCTGGTTAGGGTGATTGAAAAAGGGCTTACGCGGGATGCGTGATATATTCACAGCCTGTGAATAAAAATAAAAACTCAAGCGCCATCTGGACTTGAGAAGAGGTCAAGTGATCTCAATAACATTTTGAAATGAAATTTTACCCAATTAATACAGTGGCTTGGGAAGATATTATTCACCCTGCTAACTTTCTGTACGGTTTGGGTAAAGCGCGAATTCTGTGGATAACTCTGTTTACAAGAGTATTTCAGATGCAATAGAAAACGTCCCCAGCGCGTCTTTTCGCTGTGGATATTTTAGAGATGAAGAAGAATTTGGAGCGGGAAACGAGACTCGAACTCGCGACCCCGACCTTGGCAAGGTCGTGCTCTACCAACTGAGCTATTCCCGCAAATCTGTACTGCTTTTGTTGCTGTCGTAACGTGTAATTCTCTGTCGTTACGGGAGGCGCATTATACGAGAAATCCTTTTAGCTGCAACCCCCCTTAAAGTGATTTTTTCGAAATTCAGTTCAAGTGCTTATTTAATCGGCAAGCTGAACAATTTAACGACAAAAACCCGGCCACGCAAGGTGCCGGATCTCAAAATCACAGCTTAATAAAGTTTTCGCGGTAGTACGCGAGTTCCGCCACGGACTCGCGGATATCGTCCATCGCCTGGTGCGTACCCTGTTTTTTAAAGCCGTCCAGAATTTCAGGTTTCCAGCGGCGCGCCAGTTCTTTCAGGGTGCTCACGTCCAGATAGCGGTAATGGAAGTAAGACTCCAGCTCCGGCATGTACTTGAAGAGGAAACGGCGATCCTGACCGATGCTGTTCCCGCAGATCGGCGATTTACCCGCTGGTACCCACTGCTTCAGAAATTCGAGCGTCGCCAGTTCCGCCTCGCGATCGCCCAGCGTGCTCGCCTTCACGCGCTCGACAAGACCGCTGCCGGTGTGGGTACGCACGTTCCACTCATCCATCAGCGCAAGCTGGTCGTCGGACTGATGCACCGCAATCGTTGGCCCTTCGGCAAGGATATTCAGGTTGGCATCGGTCACCAGAGTTGCAATCTCAATAATGCGATCGCGCTCGGGATCCAGCCCGGTCATTTCGAGATCGATCCAAATCAGGTTGTTTTCATCCGCGCTCATGTTATTTTCCACCCTTCTCGCATAACCGGCAGTAGCAGGTTAACTAGTATTAATTAGAGTGTATCATAGAGGTTTTGCCCCTTACGGGCGACCAGGAGCCAGTGCGATTGAGTAAAAATAAACTCTCCAAAGGGCAGCAGCGCCGCGTGAATGCCAATCATCAGCGCCGTCTTAAAACCACTTCGGAGAAGGTCGATTACGACGACAACCTGTTTGGCGAACCAACGGAAGGCGTAGTCATCAGCCGTTTCGGTATGCACGCCGACGTGGAATCCGCCGATGGCGAAATCCACCGCTGTAACATTCGCCGGACCATTCGTTCTCTGGTGACCGGCGACCGCGTCGTCTGGCGACCGGGTAAAGAGGCGGCAGAGGGCGTTACGGTAAAAGGTATCGTTGAAGCGGTCCATGAGCGTACGTCCGTGTTAACCCGTCCCGATTTTTACGACGGGGTGAAGCCGATTGCCGCCAACATTAACCAGATTGTCATCGTATCGGCGATTTTGCCCGAACTTTCGCTCAATATTATCGACCGATACCTTGTCGCCTGTGAAACGCTGCAGGTTGAACCTATTATCGTGCTGAACAAAATCGATCTGCTGGATGACGAAGGCATGGCTTTCGTTAATGAGCAGATGGATATCTACCGCAAGATTGGCTACCGCGTTCTGATGGTGTCCAGCTACACCAAAGACGGACTGAAACCGCTGGAAGAGGCGCTTACCGATCGCATCAGCATCTTTGCGGGTCAGTCCGGCGTGGGGAAATCGAGCCTGCTAAACAACCTTCTCGGCCTCCAGCAGGAAATCCTCACTAACGACGTGTCTGACGTCTCGGGTCTGGGCCAGCACACCACCACCGCATCACGCCTGTATCACTTCCCGCACGGTGGCGATGTGATCGACTCACCGGGCGTGCGTGAATTCGGTTTATGGCATCTTGAGCCGGAACAAATCTTTAATGGATTTGTCGAATTCCATGATTATTTAGGCGCTTGCAAATACCGCGACTGCAAACACGATAACGATCCAGGCTGCGCTATCCGCGAAGCGGTTGAGAAAGGTGAAATCGCGGAGACCCGCTTCGAGAATTACCACCGCATTCTTGAGAGCATGGATCAGGTAAAAACGCGTAAAAACTTTTCTGATTCTGATAACTGACAACTAAGCTAAGCATCGCTAAAATCGTCCCCTTTTTTCAGGTTCCGGCGGCTTACTGCCGGATCAGGAACGACAAAACAATGGCCTGGAGGCTACCTTGTTAAACGCATTTAAACTTTCGCTTCAATACATTCTGCCAAAACTGTGGCTCACTCGCCTGGCGGGCTGGGGCGCAAGCAAACGCGCGGGCTGGCTGACCAAACTGGTCATCGACCTTTTCGTTAAGTATTACAAGGTCGACATGAAAGAAGCGCAGAAGCCGGACACCGCCAGCTACCGCACGTTCAACGAGTTTTTCGTGCGCCCGCTCCGCGACGAAGTGCGCCCGCTGAACACCGACCCTAACGTCCTGGTGATGCCAGCAGACGGCGTGATCAGCCAGTTGGGTAACATCGAAGACGACAAAATCCTGCAGGCGAAGGGCCACAACTACAGCCTGGAAGCGCTGCTGGCGGGCAATTATCTGATGGCGGACCTGTTCCGCAACGGTACCTTTGCCACCACCTATCTGTCACCGCGCGACTACCACCGCGTACACATGCCGTGTAACGGTATCCTGCGTGAGATGATCTACGTGCCGGGCGATCTGTTCTCCGTGAACCACCTGACCGCGCAAAACGTACCGAACCTGTTTGCCCGTAACGAACGCGTCATCTGCCTGTTCGATACTGAATTCGGCCCTATGGCGCAGATTCTGGTTGGCGCGACCATTGTCGGCAGCATCGAAACCGTCTGGGCTGGCACCATTACCCCGCCGCGTGAAGGCGTGATCAAGCGCTGGACGTGGCCTGCCGGTGAAGAAGAAGGCTCTGTCGCCCTGCTGAAAGGCCAGGAAATGGGTCGCTTCAAGCTGGGCTCTACCGTCATCAACCTGTTTGCGCCGGGCAAAGTGAAGCTGGCTGAGCAGCTCGAAAGCCTGTCGGTCACCAAACTGGGTCAGCCGCTGGCGGTCTCTACCGAAACCTTCGTGACGCCGGATGCAGAACCTGCTCCGCTGCCGCAAGAAGAGATCGACGCCGAGCACGACGCCAGCCCGCTGGTTGACGACAAAAAAGACGAAGGCTAACAACAGAAGGATCGCTGACGTGCGCCCGATTATCGTTCTACTGATGGCCTGGTGCCTCAGCATGGGGGCGTACGCAGCGACAGCCCCCGACGCCAAACAGATAACCCAGGAGCTGGAGCAGGCGAAAGCGGCTAAACCCGCTCAGCCAGAGACCGTTGAGTCACTCCAGTCCGCACTGAACGCGCTTGAAGAGCGGAAAGGCTCGCTTGAGCGCGCTCAGCAGTATCAGCAGGTTATCGACAACTTCCCTAAACTCTCGCAAACGCTGCGCGCGCAACTCGCTAATCTGCGCGATGAGCCGCGCGAAGTGCCGGAAGGCATGACCACCGACGCCCTGAATCAGGAAATCCTGCAGGTCAGCAGCCAGCTCCTGGAAAAGAGCCGCCAGGCTCAGCAGGAGCAGGAGCGAGCGCGTGAAATTGCCGACTCCCTCAGCCAGCTTCCGCAGCAGCAAACCGACGCCCGCCGCCAGCTTAACGACGTTGAGCGCCGCGTGGGTACGCAAAGCGGCAACACGCCGCAGGCCCAGGCGCAAAATCTGGGTCTGCAGGCGGAATCTGCCCGTCTGAAGGCCCTTGTGGATGAGCTGGAGCTGGCGCAGCTTTCCGCCAACAACCGCCAGGAACTGGCGCGGATGCGCTCTGAACTCGCTCAGAAGCAGAGCGAGCAGCTGGATGCGTACCTTCAGGCCCTGCGTAATTTGCTTAACAGCCAGCGCCAGCGCGAAGCCGAGCGAGCGCTTGAAAGCACCGAGCTGCTGGCGGAAAACAGCGCCAATCTGCCGGAAGGTATCGTCGATCAGTTTAAGGTCAACCGCGAGCTTTCTGCCGCCCTGAATCAGCAGGCGCAGCGTATGGATCTGGTTGCCTCCCAGCAGCGTCAGGCGACGAATCAAACCCTGCAGGTGCGCCAGGCGCTCAACACCCTGCGCGAGCAGTCCCAGTGGCTCGGGTCATCAAACCTGCTGGGCGAAGCGTTACGCGCCCAGGTCGCGCGCCTGCCGGAAATGCCGAAACCGCAGCAGCTGGATACCGAGATGGCCCAGCTGCGCGTGCAGCGACTGCACTTTGAAGATCTTCTCAATAAGCAGCCGCAAATACGCCAGATCCGTCAGGCTGACGGACAACCTCTGACCAGCGAGCAAAACCGTATTCTGGAAGCCCAGCTGCGCACCCAGCGCGAACTGCTGAACTCCCTGCTGCAGGGCGGGGATACGCTGATTCTGGAACTGACTAAACTCAAGGTCTCTAACAGCCAGCTGGAAGACGCGCTGAAAGAGGTGAACGAGGCTACGCACCGTTATCTCTTCTGGACATCCGACGTGCGTCCAATGACCTTCTCGTGGCCAATTGAGATCGTTCAGGATCTGCGCCGCCTGATTTCCCTCGACACCTTTAGCCAGCTCGGACAGGCCAGCGTGATGATGCTGACCAGTAAAGAGACGATTTTCCCGCTGCTGGGCGCGTTGGTTCTGGTGGGCTTCAGCATTTATTCGCGCAGACATTTCACCCGCTTCCTGGAGCGTTCCAGCGCGCGGGTGGGGAAAGTCACTCAGGATCACTTCTGGCTGACGCTGCGCACCGTGTTCTGGTCGATTCTCGTCGCCTCTCCGCTACCGGTGCTGTGGATGACGCTTGGCTATGGCCTGCGGGAAGCCTGGCCCTATCCGCTCGCGGTCGCCATTGGCGATGGCGTCACCGCCACGGTACCGTTGCTGTGGGTGGTGATGATTTGCGCGACGTTCGCGCGGCCTAACGGCCTGTTCATCGCCCACTTTGGCTGGCCTCGTAACCGCGTGGCGCGCGCCATGCGCTATTACCTGATGAGCATCGGGCTGATTGTGCCGCTGATTATGGCGCTGATCATGTTTGATAATCTCAACGACCGGGAATTCTCAGGCTCGCTGGGCCGCCTCTGCTTTATGCTGATCTGCGGCGCGCTGGCCATCGTCACGCTCAGCCTGAAACGCGCGGGGATACCGCTCTATCTGGATAAATCCGGCAGCGGCGATAACATGTTCAACCGGCTGCTCTGGAACCTGCTGCTGAGCGCTCCTCTGATTGCGATGCTGGCAGCGGCGGTAGGTTACCTGGCAACCTCGCAGGCCCTGCTGGCGCGACTGGAAACGTCGGTGGCGATCTGGTTCCTGCTGCTGGTGGTGTATCACGTGATCCGGCGCGGGATGCTGATCCAGCGCCGCCGTCTGGCCTTTGACCGCGCCAAACACCGCCGGGCAGAGATCCTCGCTCAGCGTGCCCGTGGCGAGGAAGAGCCAACGCATGTCAACAGCACGGAAGGCACGATGGATGCGGACGAGGTCGAACTGGATCTGGATGCCATCAGTACCCAGTCTCTGCGCCTGGTGCGCTCCCTCCTGATGCTGATTGCCCTTCTGTCGGTGATCTTCCTGTGGTCGGAAATTCACTCCGCGTTTGGCTTCCTGGAGAACATCTCTCTGTGGGACGTGACGTCCACGGTGCAGGGCGTTGAAAGCCTGGAGCCGATCACCTTAGGCGCGTTGCTGATTGCCATCCTGGTGCTGATCATCACCACCCAGTTGGTGCGTAACTTCCCGGCACTGCTGGAGCTGGCGCTGCTGCAGCATCTGGATTTAACCCCCGGCACGGGATACGCCATTACGACCATTACGAAATACCTGATACTGCTGTTTGGCGGAATGGTCGGGTTCTCAATGATTGGTATTGAGTGGTCTAAACTGCAGTGGCTGGTGGCCGCGCTGACGTTTGGCCTTGGCTTTGGCATGCAGGAGATTTTCGCTAACTTTGTATCCGGCCTGATCATCCTGTTTGAAAAGCCGATTCGCATTGGCGATACGGTGACGATCCGCGATCTGACCGGGAGCGTAACGAAGATCAACACCCGCGCCACCACGATCAGCGACTGGGACCGTAAAGAGATCATCGTGCCGAACAAGGCATTTATTACCGAGCAGTTTATCAACTGGTCCCTGTCGGACTCCGTCACGCGCGTGGTGCTGACGGTACCGGCGCCGTCGGATGCTAACAGTGAAGAGGTCACGCAGATCCTCTACACCGCCGCTGAACGCTGTACGCTGGTGCTCGATAACCCTGCGCCGGAAGTATTCCTGGTTGATTTACAGCAGGGGATCCAGATTTTCGAGTTGCGTATCTACGCCGCCGAAATGGGGCACCGCATGCCGCTGCGCCATGAGATCCACCAGCTGATTCTGGCGGGCTTCCGCGAGCATGGTATTGATATGCCGTTCCCACCGTTCCAGATGCGTCTGGAAAGCATGGACGGACGCAAGATGGGTAAAACGCTCACGTCGGCGGCAAGATCGCGCCCGGCGGGAAGTCTGTAATCGTTCTCCCCTCCCTTTCGGGAGGGGCATTTTACCGCTACGCCACTTCCGTGACGTACGCCATTGAGCGCCGGCGGTAATTCTCATAAATCCCCATCGCCAGCAGCGAGAAGAAGACTGGCCCACCGACCATCCACAGCGCGCTGTTCCAGTCGTTCGCCTCAACCACGGGCTGAATAACGGTAAAGATGTTGGCAAACGCCACGACCAGCACCACCACCGTGGTCGCCAGCAGCGTTGCCGCGCGGGTTTTGAAGATCACAAACGGACGCTCAAGATCCCGCTTCGCCTTAAAGAACGGGAACGCCAGCGTCAGGAACAGGTACGGCAGCGTCATCGACACGTTCGCCATCAGGGTCAGTTTGTTATAGAACGCAGACGCGGTATCACCGCCAAATGACACCAGCAGAATGAACACGCACACCAGCAGACACTGCATCCACATGGCGTTGGCAGGCATGCCTGCGGTATTGAGCTGCGTCATGCGTGCCGGCCACAGCGCCTTTGGCGTACCCTGGATGATTGCTTTCAGCGGCGAGTAGATTAGCGTGAAGAACGCGCCGGTATAGGCAAGGAACATAGACAGGCCGGTAATGCGCGCAAACCAGATCCCCAGGGTGGCCGATGCTTCCGGCGTCAGGTGCATGGCGTTACCCAGCGTCATTCCCAGGCTTTTCATCAGCACGTAGGTGATGTTCCCGAGGTTAGTGGTATTGTTACTCAACACCTGCTGCCAGTTAGTGCTAACGCCCCAGAGGAAAATCGCCAGCGAATAGCCGATGGAGATGACGATGGCGGCAAAAATAATCCCTTTGGCAAAGTTTTTTTCCGGGTTCTCGGTCTTATCGACCAGCCCACCTACCGCTTCAATACCGCCGTAGGCAAAAATGGCAAATACCACGAAGGAGAGCATGGCCAGCCCGGACTGATAGCCCGGATTAGGCGATGAAACGAAGTTTACCTCCTGCGCGAAGTGTCCGCCGTTCAGGCACAGAATGGCGATACTCACCAGCAGCAGCACCAGGTTCAGGCACATCACGGAAATACCGCCAACGGCGGTGATACGGGCAATTTTGTTGATGCCTTTTGACGCCACCAGCGTCACCACCACCATCCAGCACACCGCCAGAATCCCGACCACCTGCGTGGAACTCAGCCCGGCTAAAGACCAGACCTGCGTTTTATCCGCACCGAAAAGAAACGTGGAGAACGGCACCCAGACTTTGGCCGCCGTGCTGACCATCCAGACCACGTAGGAGGAGAACCACATAAACGTCCCGATAAACGCGTAGCGCGGGCCGATGCTGTTGTTCATCCATGAATAGATACCGCCCTCTTCTTTCCGGTAAGCCGAGCCCATCTCCGCCATCATCAACGCAAACGGGATAAAGAAGAACAGAGCAGAAACGATATAAAACGGCGTCGCGCTGTAGCCCATCAGATAGAAAGCCGACGGGCTGTTGGCAAAGCCAAAAACTGACGTAAAAATCATCAGAATGAGCCCGGTGAGGGTCATCTTTTTGAGTGACTGGGACATATAACCATCCGAAGAGGAATTAAACTGCGCGGATGGTAGCAGATGACCAGACTAATATTGTGGCTATACGAGGCAATTTAAGAAAAAGACCCGTGTACAGAGAAAATGGCAGTTTTTAATGTTGCGGAGAAGAAATGGAAAGGAATATTGCCACAGATATATATGCCGGGTAAGCGACAGCGCCACCCGGCCATGCTTTAGGCGCGATCGACCGTAAAGGCAATCACATCGCCCAGCTGCTCGGCGCCCAGCGCCAGCATGACCAGACGATCCACGCCCAGCGCCACGCCGGAGCAATCCGGCAGACCGGCTTTTAATGCTTCCAGCAAGTTTACATCAATCGGCTGCTGCGGCAGACCGCGTGCGGCGCGCTTACGGTTATCCTGCTCGAAACGCTGCTGCTGTTCGCGCGCGTCGGTCAGCTCGTGGAAGCCGTTAGCCAGCTCGATGCCTTTGTAGTAAACCTCAAAACGCTCTGCCACGCGGTGATCTTCGGTGCTGATCTGCGCCAGAGACGCCTGGCTTGCCGGGAAGTGATAGACAAACGTCGGGCGATCTTTGCCAATCTGCGGTTCCACGCCGAAGGTGAACAGCAGCTGCAGCAGCGTGTCGCGATCCTCTTCGGTATCCGCCACGTTGCTCAGATCCAGTTTTGCCGCCACTTCACGCAGCTGGGCTTTGTCCGCCGACAGCGGATCGATTTCCAGATGGCGCTGGAAGGCCTGCTGATAGGAGAGCGTTTCGGCTTCTGAGCAGTCCAGTACCTGCTGCAGCAGATCGTCCACCTCATTCATCAGGCGGTACATATCATAGTGCGGGCGGTACCACTCCAGCATGGTGAATTCCGGGTTGTGGTGACGCCCCATCTCTTCATTACGGAAGCTGCGGCACAGCTGATACACCGGACCACACCCCGCCGCCAGCAGGCGCTTCATGTGATATTCCGGGCTGGTCATCAGATACAGATTCATGCCCTGGGAGTGGCCTGGGCCAACAAAACGGGTTTCAAACGGGACCAGATGAATATCCGTTACCGTTGCCTGACTCATGCACGGGGTTTCCACCTCCAGGACGCCGCGGTCGGCAAAGAAACGGCGGATCTCCGTCATAATTGCGGCGCGTTTTAACAGATTTGGGATGGATGCGCTCGGCTGCCAGGTGGCCGTTTCGCTCATGAGTTTTTCTCCGATTTCAGACAAGGGCACGAAGTCTACTCGTTAGCAGTGGCAGAGACAAATTTTGCGCAGTAAAAACGCGTATTTCATTTATGTGGATTATTTTGTGATGCAATTCATCAATCACGATGATAAATCACCGCACAGAACAGCAAAAAAATCGAACACGTCAAATTTCCCTCACAACTACGCGGTTATACTGTTATACCCATAAAGGAGCAGTGGAATCGCTTCCGCAATCGCCCGTTCGGGCAGGTGAACGTCCTTTAGTTCATCGCATTGCGGGAAAACAAAAATCTGGAGGAATGTCGTGCAAACTTTTCAAGCCGATCTTGCCGTAATAGGCGCTGGCGGGGCTGGATTACGCGCTGCAATTGCTGCGGCACAAGCCAACCCGAACGCTAAAATCGCATTGATTTCAAAAGTCTATCCGATGCGCAGCCACACAGTGGCAGCAGAAGGAGGATCCGCCGCCGTCGCGCAGGATCATGACAGCTTCGAATACCATTTCCACGACACGGTTGCAGGGGGCGACTGGCTTTGCGAACAGGATGTCGTTGACTACTTCGTGCACCATTGCCCAACGGAGATGACCCAACTGGAACAATGGGGATGCCCGTGGAGCCGCCGTCCGGACGGCAGCGTCAACGTCCGCCGCTTCGGTGGCATGAAGATCGAACGCACCTGGTTCGCCGCCGATAAGACCGGCTTCCACATGCTGCACACCCTCTTCCAGACCTCCCTTCAGTTCCCACAAATTCAGCGCTTCGATGAACATTTTGTCCTCGACATTCTGGTCGACGACGGTCATGCGCGTGGCCTGGTGGCGATGAATATGATGGAAGGCACGCTCGTCCAGATCCGCGCCAATGCGGTGGTGATGGCAACGGGCGGTGCGGGACGCGTCTATCGCTACAACACCAACGGCGGCATCGTCACCGGCGACGGGATGGGCATGGCGCTGAGCCACGGCGTGCCGCTGCGCGATATGGAGTTTGTGCAGTATCACCCAACCGGCCTGCCGGGCTCCGGCATTTTGATGACGGAAGGCTGCCGCGGTGAAGGCGGTATTCTGGTCAACAAAAACGGCTACCGCTATCTGCAGGATTACGGCATGGGCCCGGAAACCCCGCTCGGCGAGCCGAAAAACAAATACATGGAGCTCGGCCCGCGCGACAAAGTTTCTCAGGCCTTCTGGCACGAGTGGCGCAAGGGCAACACCATCTCAACGCCACGCGGCGACGTGGTCTATCTCGACCTGCGTCACCTGGGCGAGAAGAAACTGCTGGAGCGTCTGCCGTTTATCTGCGAACTGGCAAAAGCCTACGTGGGCGTCGACCCGGTGAAAGAGCCGATACCGGTACGCCCAACCGCGCACTACACCATGGGTGGGATTGAAACCGACCAGCAGTGTGAAACCCGCATTAAAGGGCTTTTCGCGGTGGGCGAGTGTTCCTCCGTCGGCCTGCACGGTGCCAACCGTCTGGGCTCTAACTCACTGGCAGAGCTGGTCGTCTTTGGCCGCATGGCGGGCGAGCGCGCTATGGAGCGTGCGGCGACCGCAGGCGAAGCAAACGGTGCGGCGCTGGATGCGCAGGTCACAGACGTTGAAAAACGCCTGAAGGATCTGGTGAACCAGGAAGGCAACGAGAACTGGTCGAAGATCCGCGACGAGATGGGCCTGTCGATGGAAGAAGGCTGCGGTATCTACCGTACGCCGGAACTGATGCAGAAAACCGTCGACAAGCTGGCGGAGCTTCAGGAGCGCTTCAAGCGCGTGCGCATCACCGATACCTCCAGCGTCTTCAACACCGACCTGCTCTATACCATTGAGCTTGGCCACGGCCTGAACGTCGCGGAATGTATGGCGCACTCTGCGCTGGCGCGTAAAGAGTCTCGCGGCGCCCACCAGCGTCTGGACGAAGGCTGCACCGAACGTGACGACGTCAATTTCCTGAAACACACTCTCGCCTGGCGCGATGCGGATGGCACCACGCGTCTGGACTACAGCGACGTGAAAATCACCACGCTGCCACCGGCTAAACGCGTGTATGGCGCAGAAGCAGAAGCCGCCGAGAAGAAGGAGAAGGCGAATGGCTGAGATGCAAAAATTGAAAGTTGAAGTGGTGCGCTACAACCCGGAAGTGGATACCGCCCCCCACAGCGCTTTCTACGAAGTGCCTTATGACGAGCAAACCTCCCTCCTGGATGCGCTCGGCTATATCAAAGACAACCTGGCGCCGGACCTGAGCTACCGCTGGTCCTGCCGCATGGCGATCTGCGGCTCCTGCGGCATGATGGTCAACAAGGTACCGAAGCTGGCCTGTAAAACCTTCCTGCGTGACTACACCAAGGGCATTAAGGTTGAAGCGCTGGGCAACTTCCCAATCGAGCGCGATCTGGTGGTCGATATGACCCACTTTATCGAAAGCCTGGAAGCGATTAAGCCGTACATCATCGGCAACCCGCGCACGCCGGACCAGGGTCCGAACACCCAGACGCCGGCTCAGATGGCGAAATACCATCAGTTCTCCGGCTGCATCAACTGCGGCCTGTGTTACGCCGCCTGTCCTCAGTTTGGCCTGAACCCGGAGTTCATCGGCCCGGCCGCCATTACCCTGGCGCACCGCTATAACGAAGACAGCCGCGACCACGGCAAAAAAGAACGTATGGCGCAGCTAAACGGCCAGAACGGCGTCTGGACCTGTACGTTTGTGGGCTACTGCTCCGAAGTCTGTCCGAAGCACGTCGACCCGGCCGCCGCAATTCAGCAGGGTAAAGTGGAAAGCTCGAAAGACTTTCTTATCGCTACCCTGAAACCACGCTAAGGAGTGCATGATGACGACTAAACGCAAAGCCTACGTGCGGCCTGTGCCGTCCACCTGGTGGAAAAACCTGCCGTTTTATCGCTTCTATATGCTGCGTGAAGGCACGGCGGTACCGGCGGTCTGGTTCAGCCTTGAGTTAATGTATGGCGTTTTTGCCCTTAAACACGGGCCGGAAACCTGGGCGAACTTTGTCGGTTTCCTGCAAAACCCAATCATCGTGGTTCTGAACCTGATCGCGCTCGCGGCGGCGCTACTTCATACCAAAACCTGGTTTGAACTGGCGCCAAAAGCGGCAAACATCATCATTAAAGACGAAAAAATGGGGCCGGAGCCAGTCATTAAAGGGCTATGGGCAGTGACGATCCTGGTCACGGTTGTCATTCTGTTTGTCGCACTGTTCTGGTAAGGAGACTACTGTGATCAATCAAAATCCAAAACGTTCAGACGAGCCGGTCTTCTGGGGCCTGTTTGGCGCAGGCGGCATGTGGAGTGCCATCATCGCCCCGGTGATCATCCTGCTGGTCGGCATTATGCTGCCGCTGGGGCTGTTCCCGGGCGATGCGCTGAGCTACGAGCGTGTGCTGGCGTTTGCGAGCAGCTTTATTGGCCGCGTGTTCATCTTCCTGATGATCGTCCTGCCGCTGTGGTGCGGCCTGCACCGCATTCACCATGCGATGCATGACCTGAAAATCCATGTGCCGAGCGGTAAATGGGTGTTCTACGGGCTGGCAACCATCCTGACCGTGGTGACGCTGATTGCCGTGGTCACTATCTGACGCTTCTGGCCCGCCATCCGGCGGGCCTTTTATTTCTGCATCTTTCCTACCAGCCATTGGGCAAATTCACGCATTGCGGACGTTTCAGCCCGCGACTGCAGTCTCGTTAACCAGTAACTGCCCAGATCAATTTGCGTTGTAAACGGCTGCACGATGCGCTCGCTGTTCAGCAAATGGGTAAACATATCGACAGGCGCAATGGCAATGCCCATACCTGCCTGTGCGGCTTCCAGCATGGTGACAGACGAATCAAACACCATCACCCGGTGCGTTGGCGACGGAGGATGCTCGCCTGCCGCCTGCATCCACGCCGACCATTCGTCGCGTCGGTAAGAGCGCAGCAGGGTAAACTTCAGGATGTCGGCCGGAGACTGGAGCACGGCGGCGATTTCGGGCGAGCAAAGCGGCGCCAGCGGCGCAGGGCACAGGAATTGCGCCTCGGTGCCGTGCCACGCCCCACCGCCGTAGCGGATCGTATAATCAAGCCCTTCAGCAGCCGGATCGACGCGGTTGTTATGGGTGGAAAGGTGAAGATCGATATGCGGATAACAGCGGCGAAAGTCCGCGAGATGAGAGAACAGGATACCCGTGGCGAAAGTCCCTACTACGCCAATTTTTAGCTTCTCCTGAGCGCGCTGGCTGGCAAAGCGATCCAGCATTCCGGCGATACGATCGAATGAATCATTCAGCACCGGCAGCAGATTTTCCCCCTCGGTTGTCAGCATCAGGCCGCGCGAGACGCGGACAAACAGCTGGCAATTCAGATGCTGCTCCAGCGCCTTAACGTGCTGGCTGATGGCGGAATGGGTGACGTTCAGCTCTATCGCGGCATGCGTAAAACTGAGGTGCCGGGCGGCCGCTTCGAAGGCGCGAAGCGAATTAAGCGGAAGATAGCTGCGGGTCATTGTTCCATCCGTTAGAAAAATTAACAGCTCATGCTAAATTTAACCGTTTGTCAGCCATAGTCAAATCCAACAGACTACAGCGGTCTGCCGGGCCCGGACACTCCCTTGACCTGCTATTATGGAAGATAATTGATGATGAAAAAATTCCTTTGCTGCGCCCTGCTGCTCAGCACATCCTGCTCTGTACTCGCCGCGCCGATGTCGGAAAAACAGCTGGCTGACGTGGTAGAACGTAACGTTACGCCCCTGATGAAAGCGCAGGGTATTCCAGGCATGGCGGTGGCCGTGATTTATCAGGGCCAGCCACACTACTTTACCTTTGGAAAGGCCGATATCGCGGCGAACAAACCCGTCACCCCGCAAACCCTGTTCGAGCTGGGCTCTATAAGTAAAACCTTCACCGGCGTGCTGGGGGGCGATGCTATTGCCCGCGGCGAAATTTCGCTGGGCGATCCGGTAACCAAATATTGGCCTGATCTGACCGGCAAGCAGTGGCAAGGGATTCGCATGCTGGATCTGGCAACCTACACCGCCGGTGGCCTGCCTTTACAGGTGCCCGATGAGGTCACAGATAACGCATCCCTGCTGCGCTTCTATCAAAACTGGCAGCCTCAGTGGAAGCCGGGCACAACGCGTCTTTACGCCAACTCCAGCATCGGTCTTTTTGGCGCGCTGGCGGTCAAACCTTCCGGCATGAACTATGAGCAGGCCATGACGACGCGGGTCTTTAAGCCGCTCAAGCTGGATCATACCTGGATTAACGTTCCGAAAGCGGAGGAGACGCATTACGCCTGGGGATATCGTGACGGTAAAGCGGTCCACGTTTCACCGGGCATGCTGGACGCAGAGGCATATGGCGTGAAAACCAACGTGCAGGATATGGCGAGCTGGGTGATGGCCAATATGGCCCCTGACGCGCTGCAGGATACGTCCCTGAAGCAAGGCATTACGCTGGCGCAGTCTCGCTACTGGCGCGTGGGTGCCATGTATCAGGGGTTAGGTTGGGAGATGCTTAACTGGCCGGTCGATGCCAAAACCGTCGTCGGAGGCAGTGATAACAAGGTGGCGCTGGCACCGTTGCCTGCGAGAGAAGTGAGTCCACCCGTTCCCCCGGTTAAGGCCTCATGGGTGCACAAAACGGGCTCCACCGGCGGGTTTGGCAGCTACGTGGCCTTTATTCCTGAAAAGCAGCTCGGCATTGTGATGCTGGCGAATAAAAGCTATCCGAACCCGGCGCGAGTTGAGGCGGCATACCGTATCCTCGACGCGCTGCAGTAAAACATTGCCGGGTAGCGCTGCGCTTACCCGGCGAAACACACCGCACAAAAACCACATTTTCCTTGCCGTCATCTACACTTAACAAAAAACAGTAAGGAAACTCCTATGCGCATTTTGCCTGTTATCGCCGCGGTGACAGCCGCGTTTTTAGTGGTGGCCTGCAGTTCCCCTACCCCACCTCCTGGCGTTACCGTCGTCACGCCTTTTGATGCACAACGCTTCCTTGGAACATGGTATGAAATCGCGCGCCTCGACCATCGGTTTGAGCAGGGCTTAGAGAAGGTTACTGCAAATTACAGCCCAATGGATGATGGCGGTATTCAGGTGATCAACCGGGGCTATAATCCCGATCGGGAGATGTGGCAGCAGTCGGTCGGGAAAGCCTATTTCACTGGCGACCCGCGACGGGCCGCGCTCAAAGTCTCTTTCTTCGGCCCGTTTTATGGTGGCTATAACGTGATAGCGCTCGACAGAGAGTACCGTCACGCGCTGGTCTGCGGGCCGGATCGCGACTATCTGTGGATACTTTCCCGCACGCCAACTATTTCGTCAGAAATGAAACAGCAGATGCTGGACGTCGCGACCCGACAGGGGTTTGATGTGTCGAAACTCATCTGGGTAAAACAGCCCCGTTAATGGGTGCTGAGCTTCAGCCCAATGATACCGGCAACAATCAGAGCGAGGCTGGCGATGCGCGCCAGGCTCGCTGACTCACCCAGCAGCAGAATGCCGGTAATCGCCGCGCCTACGGCACCGATCCCCGTCCAGACGGCATAGGCCGTTCCCACGGGCAGAGAACGCATTGCCCACGATAGCAGAACAATGCTCACGATCATCGCCGTAACGGTAATAACGCTGGGCGTCAGGCGGGTAAATCCGTGGGTGTACTTGAGACCAATCGCCCATACCACTTCGAGCAGACCAGCAATAAAGAGAATAATCCAGGACATCTCGGGCTCCTTAACTTAAAAACAGTTGGGGCCGTCCCCGATGAAGGAAGCGCTTACGGGTCGTCCCGCAAGGCAGATAACACCCCATATTTTGGTTAGCGTGCGATTTTTTTTCAATCATTTTCTGATGAACGCGTTAAGCCCAGAAATAGCCGCAGTATGGCGCGGAGTTCAGGCATTTATAGCTCATCGGACTTCTCTATGATGATGTGCTTTCTGATGGCAGGAAGCCAAACCACTAGCCGACTGCGAATAAAATATGTTCAAGATTCTTTTGATTGACCGTTGTCACTTCACCCGCACCGGGTTTGAAGCATGGCTCAATCATTCCGGTTTGTTCCCGGGGCACTACGTTGTGACCGGGCTGAACAATCTATTCCTCGCCAGGGAGCACATTCTGCAATGGAAACCTGAGCTGGTCATCGCTGACCTGCATGGTTTCAGGCAGGATATTCACCATTTCCAGCAACTCTCTTCCTTGCTGAACGCCAGCGAAAAATTACCTTTTATTATGCTGCAATCGGGAGAGGACAAGGACCTGGCGACCTGGCTCGGGAACTTCCCGGTCTGGTCTTCGCTAATGAAAAATGCCCCTCTTGAGGAAATCGCGACGGTTATCAATGACGCGTTAATTTCGCGCGCAAGCACGTACCGCCCGACGGTGGCCGCCCCCTTGCTGACACGACAGGAGGAGAAAGTGTTGACGTTATGGATGGACGGCGCGAGCAACCAAAAGATAGCCGCTCACCTGAGCATTAACGGAAAAACGGTTTATACCTATAAACGCAATATCCGCATGAAGCTGCATATGGATACACGCTTTTCACCGTTTTTATCCCTGCAGGAAGCAGAGAATTGACGGTACGGTGAAACTCACGTGCCGTACCGTCCATGCTTCATTAGTTCTGAGCTTTAGTTGCTGCACCAGAAATCGCGTTACCACCGTCGGAGATATCTTCCCCTACGCCGCGGGTGGTATTACATGCAGTCAACACGGAGGAAAGCACGAGGACAGAAAAGATCGCTGCAATTGTTTTCTTAACCATAATATCTTCCTTTTATAGCCAAAGTTGTTTTGTGTATAGCAACTTAAGAATAGACAAGATCCCGCCGATTGACGGAAAAGGAAGCAATTTTAGGAAAATTAGACGGACTTAGCTGGCTGCGTGAGAAATGATATGACCGAGGTCCTGGATATCTTCCCCCATGCCACGGGCGGTGTTACAGCCGGAAAGCAGTACGCTGGAGAGCGCTAACAGAAGCAGAATTTTAACGGTACGTTTCATCATCCCTGCCTGCAAAAATCAGGCGCAGCGGGCGCTGCGCCTCGAATCATGACGTAAATTACTTCACGCGGGATACGTATTCGCCGGAGCGAGTATCCACTTTGATCACTTCACCGATCTGTACGAACAGCGGTACTTTCACCACAGCGCCGGTGGAGAGCGTTGCTGGCTTGCCGCCAGTACCCGCGGTGTCACCTTTCAGACCTGGATCGGTTTCAACGATTTCCAGCTCAACAAAGTTTGGTGGGGTAACGGCGATAGGCTGGCCGTTCCACAGGGTCACGATGCACTCAGCCTGATCCAGCAGCCACTTCGCGTTATCGCCAATCGCTTTCGCGTCAGCAGACAGCTGCTCGAAGGTTTCGTTGTTCATGAAGTGCCAGAACTCACCGTCGTTGTACAGGTAAGTCAGGTTCATATCGACAACATCAGCGCCTTCAGCGGAGTCAGTAGATTTGAAGGTTTTCTCAACACGGGTGCCGGTCAGCAGGCGGCGCAGCTTAACGCGTGCGAATGCCTGACCTTTACCTGGTTTAACGAATTCGCTGGCTTCAACCGCGTACGGTTCGCCGTCCATCATGATTTTAAGACCAGCACGAAAATCGTTGCTATAGTACGTTGCCATAAGGCCCTCTAAATTTGTTAACTGGTAGCTAAGCCACAAAATGGCGCATATTGTAACCCTAAACACCCCATCCAGAGAAGATTGGTTATCGCAACTTGCCGATGTAATCACCAGTCCTGATGAATTGCTGCGTCTTTTAGACCTCGATCAGCATCCGGAGTTGCTTGCTGGCCGTGAGGCAAAGCGACTTTTCGCCCTGCGTGTTCCCCGCGCGTTTGTTGCGCGCATGGAAAAAGGCAACCCTGACGATCCTTTATTAAAACAAACCTTTACGTCGCAGGATGAGTTTATTACAGCACCGGGCTACAGCACCGATCCGCTGGAAGAGCAAAACAGCGTGGTGCCGGGTTTACTGCACAAATATCTCAATCGCGCCCTGCTGCTGGTAAAAGGCGGCTGTGCGGTAAATTGTCGTTACTGCTTCCGTCGGCACTTCCCGTATGCCGAAAACCAGGGAAATAAGCGCAACTGGCAGGTTGCGCTGGACTATATCGCCGCCCATCCAGAGCTGGATGAGATTATTTTTTCCGGCGGTGACCCGCTGATGGCAAAAGATCATGAACTGGACTGGCTTTTGACGCAGCTTGAAGCCATCCCGCACATTAAGCGTCTGCGCATTCACAGCCGTTTACCGATCGTCATCCCGGCGCGTATTACCGACGCCCTGGTCACGCGCCTGGAGCAGTCACGTCTACAGGTGCTGCTGGTAAACCATATCAACCACGCGAACGAGATCGACGATGAATTTCGCGCGGCGATGGCGCGTCTGCGTAAGGCGGGCGTGACGCTGCTCAACCAGAGCGTGTTGTTGCGCGGCGTGAACGACAGCGCCCGGGTGCTGGCCGATCTCAGCAATGCCTTGTTTGACGCAGGCGTGATGCCCTATTACCTGCACGTACTGGATCGCGTGCAGGGCGCGGCGCATTTCATGGTGACGGATGAGGAAGCCCGACAAATTATGCGCGAGCTGTTAACGCTGGTTTCAGGTTATATGGTGCCGAAGCTGGCACGCGAGATTGGCGGAGAGCCGAGTAAGACACCGCTGGATTTGCAACTGCGGCAGCGCTAAAAGGCAGGTGGCGCTACGCTTACCTGCCCTACGAGGTGGGGCGCAGCGCCATCAGCAAGTAAACTCAGTTCGGGCACTTATAGACCTGGCCGCTCATCTGGCTGGCCGTTGGCACGAAGCTGGAGAGCATTCCTTGCGTCGGGCTGCTCACGCCGTAAATCACGTTCCCCCCCATTGCAGCAGCCTGGTTACGCAGGGCATTCGCCGCGCCGCGCATAGAGCCGCCTTCTTCACCGTGCTGACCCGACATCCAGTTACTTTGTTCACCGGTGGCCGTGCCTAACAGCTGGCATTCGCTGCCTGGCTTATCTTCCACAAAGCGAACGCCCTGGCCCGCTGCCGACAGTTCATTGCTGGAGCTACAACCCGCCAGCAGCAACGCTGCTCCTACGATCCCTGCACAGACTTTTACGCGCATGTTATTCCTCGTTTTCAATAAGCTGGACAGTAATTGTCCGTGTGTAAATCTTATACCTAAAAGATGACTAAAAGAAAAATCCCCGCGCATTTCTGCGAGCCGGATTCCGTACATCACTCCTCCGACATCTTAAATGAATTCTGATAATGCCCTTTGGGATATCGTGTTTTAGCCCTCGATCGTTTTTAGTGTTGCGACGTACAACTTTTGTACGCGATTAAAACAGGGGGTTTCATGAGTGCATCATCCTCAGGAGAGGAAAAGGTAACATGGGTGGGCTATCTGGCGTTTGTGCTCACCATCGTATTTTTCTCAGGCTTTTTCGCCAAAAGTACCGAATGGTGGCGCGTGCTGGATTTTACCGTCCTAAACGGCAGCTTCGGTCCGGTGAACGGCGCGCTCACGTTTCGCGGTGAGGGCGGCACGGGGGCGAAAGACGGTTTCTTGTTTGCCCTTGAACTGGCGCCTTCGGTCATTTTATCGCTCGGGATCATTGCCGTCACCGAGGGGCTGGGCGGGCTGCGTGCCGCGCAACAGCTGATGACGCCCATTTTGCGCCCGCTGCTTGGCGTACCGGGCGTCTGCTCTCTGGCCCTCATCGCCAACCTGCAAAATACCGATGCCGCAGCAGGGATGACCAAAGAGTTGACCGACGAAGGGGCTATTACCGATCGCGAGCGCGCCATTTTCGCCACCTTCCAGACCAGCGGTAGCGCCATCATTACCAACTATTTTTCTTCCGGCGCCGCACTCTTCACGTTTATTACCGTCCCGGTAATCACGCCGCTGGCCGTCATACTGATGTTTAAATTTGTTGGCGCGAACCTCCTGCGTCTGTGGATCGCTCACATGGAAGATCGTCGTATTCAGGAGGAAAAAAATGATCGCCCAGCCGCGTAAAAATATCATGGACATGTTTATCGATGGCGCCCGCCGAGGCTTTACCATCGCCACTACCAGCCTGCTGCCGAACGTGGTTATGGCGTTTGTCATCATTCAGGCGCTCAAGGTGACCGGCCAGCTGGATATTGTTGGCAATATTTGCGAGCCAATTATGGCCCTGTGGGGGCTTCCGGGCGCGGCGGCAACGGTCCTGCTGGCCTCGGTGATGAGTATGGGCGGCGGCGTGGGGGTTTGCGCCAGCCTGGTGGCTGCCGGCACGCTCAACGGCCACGATGCCACCGTTCTGCTGCCCGCCATCTATCTGATGGGCAATCCGGTGCAAAACACCGGCCGCTGCCTGGGCACCGCAGGCGTTAACCCGAAGTATTATCCACACATAATTACCGTCTGCGTCATTAACGCCCTACTCTCAATGTGGGTAATGCAGCTACTCTTCTGAGGAGATAAAAATGGATTTTTCAGTGCTGGAACCCCATCTTTTCCGCAATGTGCACCTTTACGCGCCGGAGGATCGGGGACGTTGCGATCTGCTGATCGCCGGGGGAAAAATCGTCGCGATTGAAAAAATGGATCGCGCAGCAATGCGGCTTAACTGTCCTGAAACCGATCTCGCCGGGGCGGTGGTTTGTCCAGGCTTTATCGATCAGCACGTACACCTGATCGGCGGCGGCGGTGAAGCCGGTCCGCACACCCGGACGCCGGAGGTACGGTTGTCCGCGCTGGTGGCGGCGGGCATCACCTCCGTTGTTGGCCTGCTGGGTACCGACGGCGTGACCCGCCATCCCGAATCTCTGCTGGCAAAAACGCGGGCGCTTGAGCATGAAGGGATCAGCGCGTGGATGCTGACAGGCGCATACGGGCTGCCTTCTCCGACAATTACCGGCAGCATCGAAAAGGATGTGGCGCTGATTGATAAAATCATCGGCGTGAAATGCGCGATTTCCGACCATCGCTCTTCCGCACCAGCGGATGACCAGCTCGCGAATATGGCCGCCCAGTCGCGCGTCGGCGGGCTGCTGGGCGCTAAAGCGGGCATATCCGTGTTTCACCTCGGCAACAGCCCGAAGCTGCTGGAGCCCCTGCTTAACATCCTGAATAATGCCGACGTGCCCCGCACGAAGCTGCTGCCAACCCACGTTAACCGCGACCAGGCGCTGTTCCTCGCCGCGCTGGATTATGCCCGCGATGGGGGCTATATCGACATCACCACCAGCATCAGTGAGCCCATTGATGCCGCCACCGCCATCGCGACGGCCCGTGAAGCGCAGGTACCGTTTAACCGGCTTACGCTCAGTTCGGACGGTAACGGCAGCCAACCGAATTTTGACGCGAACGGTAATCTGGTGGGCATTGGCGTAGCCGGGTTCGAATCTCTGCCTCAGACGCTGCAGCAACTGGTCAGCCGGTATCACCTGCCGCTGGAGGAGGCGCTTCTGCCGTTTACGCGTAACGTAGCGGAGTTTCTCGGGCTGGAGCATAAGGGGCGGCTCGCGCCCGGATGCGATGCCGATTTCCTGGTGCTGACGGATGACCTGAAGATCCGCGAGGTCTGGGCGAAAGGCCGCCAGATGGTGTGCGAAGGCGTAGCATGCGTGAAGGGAACATTTGAGTAGCGGCAATAAAAAACCCCGGACATTTCTGCCCGGGGTTCGTTCTGAGAGGTTCAGAACAACATGATTACATCATGCCGCCCATTCCACCCATGCCGCCCATACCAGCAGCACCTAAGTCAGGCGCGTCGCCTTTTGGCAGGTCGGTTACCATGCACTCGGTCGTGATCATCAGGCCAGCTACAGATGCCGCGTACTGCAGAGCTGAACGGGTCACTTTAGTTGGGTCCAGGATACCGAAGTCGATCATGTTGCCGTATTCTTCAGTTGCCGCGTTGTAACCGTAGTTACCTTCACCCGCTTTCACGTTGTTCGCAACCACAGACGGCTCTTCACCGGCGTTGGACACGATCTGACGCAGAGGAGCTTCCATTGCGCGCAGCGCAACTTTAATACCCACGTTCTGGTCTTCGTTCTGAGCGGTCAGGCCAGCCAGCTTAGCGGCTACACGTACCAGCGCGACACCACCACCAGCAACTACGCCTTCTTCTACCGCAGCACGGGTCGCGTGCAGGGCATCGTCAACGCGTGCTTTCTTCTCTTTCATTTCAACTTCGGTCGCCGCACCGACTTTGATTACCGCAACGCCGCCAGCCAGTTTCGCTACGCGCTCCTGCAGTTTTTCACGGTCGTAATCGGAAGTGGCTTCTTCGATCTGCTTACGGATCTGACCAACACGGCCCTGAATAGCGGCTTCTTCACCCACACCGTCGATGATGGTGGTGGTGTCTTTGTTGATCACAACGCGTTTCGCCTGGCCCAGGTCTTCCAGGGTCGCTTTTTCCAGCTCCATACCGATCTCTTCGGAGATCACGGTACCACCGGTCAGGGTAGCGATATCCTGCAGCATTGCTTTACGGCGATCGCCGAAGCCAGGTGCTTTAACCGCAGCCACTTTCACGATGCCGCGCATGGTGTTAACCACCAGGGTCGCCAGCGCTTCGCCTTCAACATCTTCAGCGATGATAACCAGCGGCTTGCCTGCTTTCGCAACGGCTTCCAGCACTGGCAGCATTTCGCGGATGTTGGAGATTTTCTTGTCAGCCAGCAGGATGAACGGGCTTTCCAGCTCAACAGCGCCAGTTTCTGGCTTGTTGATGAAGTATGGGGACAGGTAACCGCGGTCGAACTGCATACCTTCAACCACGTCCAGTTCGTCTTCCAGACCGGTACCGTCTTCAACGGTGATCACGCCTTCTTTACCGACTTTATCCATCGCTTCAGCGATCAGTTTACCTACGGTTTCGTCGGAGTTAGCGGAGATAGTACCAACCTGAGCAATGGCTTTAGAGTCAGAGCACGGTACGGACAGCGCTTTCAGTTCTTCAACAGCGGATGCGACAGCTTTGTCGATACCACGTTTCAGATCCATTGGGTTCATGCCCGCAGCAACGGCTTTCAGGCCTTCAGTGATGATAGCCTGCGCCAGTACGGTCGCGGTGGTGGTACCGTCGCCTGCAGCGTCGTTCGCTTTAGAGGCAACTTCTTTCACCATCTGCGCGCCCATGTTTTCGAACTTGTCTTCCAGTTCGATTTCACGTGCAACGGAAACACCATCTTTGGTGATGGTTGGCGCGCCGAAGGATTTATCCAGCACTACGTTACGGCCTTTCGGGCCCAGGGTCACTTTAACTGCATCTGCCAGTACGTTTACGCCGCGGAGCATTTTTACACGAGCGTCGTTACCGAATTTTACGTCTTTAGCTGCCATGTTCTTATTTCCTCAAATTCTCGTGCGTAAATTACGCTTCAACAATTGCCAGAATGTCGCTCTCGGACATGATCAACACTTCTTCATTGTCGATCTTCTCGGATTTCACGCCGTAGCCATCGTTGAAAATTACGATGTCACCAACTTTAACGTCCAGCGGCTGCACAGTTCCGTTTTCCAGGATGCGGCCCTTACCGACAGCGATGATTTCGCCACGCGTTGATTTGGCTGCTGCAGAACCGGTCAGAACGATGCCGCCAGCAGACTTGGTTTCAACTTCTTTACGTTTGACGATCACACGATCATGTAACGGACGAATACTCATTGATAGCTCTCCTTTGAGAAAGTCATTATCAGTTATGGATGACGCCGGCCCGCATGCGGTTTTCCGACTAGTGCCCTGAGAGATGGGGATAGCTTTTTACCCCTTCAAGGGGGGAATCGAAAAAAAATTTGCGAAAGTGTTACCATCCACTCTCTTTTGATGGTGGCAGGGCAAGGTAAATGAGTGGACTCAGGCAGGAGCTGGGGCTGGCGCAGGGCGTTGGCCTGCTTTCAACCTCCTTGTTAGGTACCGGCGTGTTTGCCGTACCGGCACTGGCGGCACTGGTCGCCGGAAATAACAGTCTTTGGGCATGGCCGGTGCTGATCCTGCTGGTGTTCCCGGTGGCGATTGTGTTTGCCATACTCGGGCGGCACTTCCCCAGCGCGGGCGGCGTGGCGCATTTTGTCGGCATGGCGTTTGGTCCGCGCATGGAGCGCGTAACCGGCTGGCTGTTTTTGTCGGTAATACCCGTTGGCCTTCCGGCAGCCCTGCATATCGCCACCGGCTTTGGACAGGCGCTGTTTGGCTGGCACGATGAGCAACTGCTGCTGGCTGAACTGGGTACGCTGGCGATCGTCTGGTGGGTGGGCTCGCGCGGAGCCAGTTCAAGCGCGAATCTGCAAACGCTGGTTGCAGCGTTGATCGTCGTGCTGATCGTCGCCATCTGGTTTGCGGGTAACATTACCGTAGCAGATATCCCCTTCCCTGCGATAAACGATATCGACCATTCACAGCTTTTCGCTGCGTTATCCGTCATGTTCTGGTGTTTTGTTGGCCTTGAAGCGTTCGCTCACCTGGCATCCGAGTTTAAACAGCCCGAGCGTGATTTTCCCCGCGCTCTGATGATTGGTTTACTGCTGGCGGGCACCGTATATTGGGCCTGTACCGTGCTGGTGCTGCACTTCAACGCGTTCGGCGAAGATAAAGCCGCCGCCGCATCGCTACCGGGTATCGTGGTTAAACTTTTCGGCGTGAAGGCGCTATGGGTGGCCTGCGTGATTGGCTATCTCGCCTGCTTTGCCAGCCTCAACATTTATATCCAGAGCTTCGCCCGTCTGGTGTGGTCACAGGCGCGCTACAAACCTGAGAGCCGCCTCGCGCGGTTGTCTAAACGTCAACTCCCTATGAATGCGCTGAATGCCGTGCTGGGCTGCTGCGTCCTGAGCTCGCTGGGTATTTATCTTCTCGACATCAACCTCGATGCTCTAATTATCTACGCCAACGGTATTTTCATCATGATCTACCTGCTGTGCATGCTGGCTGGCTGTCGTCTGCTGAAAGGTCGCTATAAAGCTCTGGCGGTCGTCGGGGGCGTGCTGTGCCTGCTGTTGCTGGCGATGGTGGGATGGAAGAGTGTGTATGCCATCGTCATGCTGGCGGG
The DNA here is from genome assembly GCF_014982245.1 of Enterobacter cloacae complex sp. P6RS. NCBI lineage: Bacteria > Pseudomonadati > Pseudomonadota > Gammaproteobacteria > Enterobacterales > Enterobacteriaceae > Enterobacter > Enterobacter cloacae complex sp. P6RS. Next base: position 8,493 of record NZ_JADCLB010000036.1, on the reverse strand, counting down.
GCTGTGGGCGTTTTTACCGAAGCGGAAAAATCCGTAGGCCCGGTAAGCGAAGCCACCGGGCAAAAAAATTATCGATCGTCTTTATGGTCTAAACGGTCGCGCTGTTCATCCTTGCGCTGATACTCCCCTTCGAAGGTATCGCCTGGCCCTGTGCTGAACCCGCCGCCCGGCATGCGGCTGAAGCGCAGGTGCGGCAGCAGCTTCATGGTCAGGTGCTTCTGTACGGGCGGCAACAGCAACAGCAGGCCGAGGAAGTCGGTGAAGAACCCCGGCAGGATCAGCAGCAGGCCAGCAATAATCAGCGACACGCTTTTGATCATCTCTTCTGCCGGGCTTTCGTTTGCGGCCATCTTCTGCTGCATTATCAGGAAATTTTTGAAACCCTGATTACGCACCAGCGACATGCCGATGACGGAGGTGAAGATCACCAGAATCAGCGTCAGCAGGACGCCCAGCACGTGAGCTACCTGAATGAAAATAGAAATCTCAATGTAAACATAGAGAAAGAAAGCAATAAACGGTATCCAGCGCACTGGCATCTCCTGTGTGGCAGGTGCCATCTGGCCCCTGTCTGAATGTGTTCGCGTCACGCGTCTGTAAGAGATGGAGACGGTTAGCCAAAATTCAATCGGTTTGCACGGATATTTTTTTCGGAAATATTAAAGCGGTGACACATTTCACAGATTAATAATTATCATGGAATCGGGTCGATAATAAGTGATCCAGCTTACGGCAATTCGCTATCATCAGCATATGATCTCGAACATCTGGCCGATTGAGGGAATAATCGTCGGTCAGAAAATATTCAAAACCACATATATGTTGTGTGTTTAGTACAATCCATCGGCAGCTTGAAAAGAAGGTTCACATGTTAAACAACATTCGTATCGAAGAAGACTTGTTGGGTACCAGGGAAGTTCCAGCGGATGCCTACTATGGTGTTCACACTCTGAGAGCGATTGAAAACTTCTACATCAGCAACAGCAAAATCAGCGATATCCCTGAGTTTGTCCGTGGCATGGTGATGGTGAAGAAAGCCGCAGCGCTGGCGAACAAAGAGCTGCAAACCATTCCTAAAAGCGCGGCAAATGCGATTATCGCTGCCTGCGATGAAGTGCTGAACAACGGCAAATGCATGGACCAGTTCCCGGTTGACGTCTATCAGGGCGGCGCGGGTACCTCCGTCAACATGAATACCAACGAAGTACTGGCAAACATCGGCCTTGAGCTGATGGGCCACCAGAAAGGTGAATACCAGTACCTCAACCCGAACGACCACGTTAACAAATGCCAGTCCACCAACGACGCCTACCCAACCGGCTTCCGTATCGCGGTGTATGCCTCCGTGGTCAAACTGGTCGACGCGATCAACCAACTGGGCGATGGCTTCCAGCGTAAGGCCGTTGAGTTCCAGGACATTCTGAAAATGGGCCGTACCCAGCTGCAAGACGCGGTGCCAATGACCCTCGGTCAGGAATTCCATGCGTTTAACGTGCTGCTTAACGAAGAGACCAAAAACCTGCTGCGCACCTCCGAGCTGCTGCTGGAAGTGAACCTGGGCGCAACCGCCATCGGTACGCGTCTGAACACCCCGGATGGCTATCAACAGCTGGCGGTTCAGAAGCTGGCGGAAGTGTCTAACCTGCCGGTGGTGCCTGCGGAAGACCTGATTGAAGCCACATCCGACTGCGGCGCGTACGTAATGGTACACAGCGCCCTGAAACGTCTGGCGGTGAAACTGTCCAAAATCTGTAATGACCTGCGCCTGCTCTCCTCCGGCCCGCGCGCTGGCCTGAACGAAATCAACCTGCCAGAGTTGCAGGCGGGTTCTTCCATTATGCCAGCCAAAGTTAACCCGGTAGTGCCAGAAGTGGTGAACCAGGTTTGCTTTAAAGTCATCGGTAACGACACCACCGTGACCATGGCTTCAGAAGCCGGTCAGCTGCAGCTGAACGTGATGGAGCCGGTGATTGGCCAGGCTATGTTTGAATCCATTCACATCCTGACTAACGCCTGCTACAACCTGCTGGAAAAATGCATTAACGGCATCACCGCGAATAAAGAAGTCTGTGAAGGCTATGTTTATAACTCCATCGGGATCGTTACTTACCTCAACCCGTTCATCGGCCACCACAACGGTGACATCGTTGGTAAGATTTGCGCCGAAACCGGTAAGAGCGTGCGTGAAGTCGTGCTGGAGCGTGGACTGTTGACCGAAGCCGAGCTGGACGATATCTTCTCGGCCCAGAACCTGATGCATCCGGCATATAAAGCGAAACGATATACCGATGAAAGCGAACAGTAACAGTTCAGGCTAGGCTTCCGAAAGGCACGTCACTTGTGACGTGCCTTTTTTCTTTTTAGGCGTTACCTAAATACAACAATTCAATATCAACTTGTTAATAAGCAAGGCAGGTCTTTATGTTTGGAGCAGAACTCGTCATCGTCCTGTTGGCGATTTATTTGGGCGCGCGGCTCGGGGGTATCGGCATTGGTTTTGCCGGCGGTCTCGGGGTGCTCGTACTTACCCTTATCTTTCAGATTAAACCCGGCGCAATTCCTTTTGACGTTATCGAAATCATCATGGCGGTTATTGCCGCTATTGCGGCCATGCAGGTGGCGGGCGGTATGGACTACCTGGTGAGCCTGGCGGAGCGCATGCTGCGCCGCCATCCGAAATACATCACCTTCCTTGCCCCGCTGGTGACCTGGTTTATGACCATTCTCGCGGGAACCGGCCACACGGCGTTCTCCACGCTGCCGGTGATCACCGAGGTGGCAAAAGAACAGGGGATTCGCCCGTCTCGTCCGCTTTCTATTGCCGTGGTGGCGTCGCAGATTGCGATCACCGCGTCGCCAATCTCAGCCGCCGTAGTCTTCTTCGCAGGTATCCTTGAGCCGATGGGCGTGAGCTACCTGACGCTGCTGGCGATCTGTATTCCAGTCACGCTGATTGCGGTGATGATTACCGCCGTGCTGTGTAACTTCCTCGGTGCCGAGCTGAAAGACGATCCGGTTTACCAGGAGCGTCTGGCAAAAGGTGAAGTGAGCCTGCGCGGTAGCCAGGTATTCGAGCTGAAGCCGCACGCGAAACGCTCCGTGCTGCTGTTCCTGATCGGTATCGTCGCCGTGATGTTCTACGCGACCGCCATCAGCGACACCGTGGGGCTGATCCAGAACCCGGTGCTGCCGCGTAACGAAGCGATTGTGGTATTCATGCTGACCATCGCCACGCTGATTAGCATCACCTGTAAAATCGACACCAGCGAAGTGCTGAACGCCAGCACCTTCAAATCCGGTATGAGCGCCTGCGTGTGCGTACTGGGCGTGGCGTGGCTCGGTGACACCTTTGTGAAAGCGCACATCAGCGACATCCAGACCGTTGCCGGCGACCTGCTGCACAACTACCCGTGGCTGCTGGCGGTGGTACTGTTCTTTGCCGCGACGCTGCTTTACTCTCAGGCTGCCACCACCAAAGCGCTGATGCCTGCGGCACTGATGCTGGGCGTGACGCCGCTGACGGCGATTGCCTCTTTTGCGGCCGTTTCCGCCCTGTTCGTGCTACCAACCTACCCAACCCTGCTGGCCGCGGTTGAGATGGATGACACCGGCTCAACCCGCATCGGTAAGTACGTGTTTAACCACGCGTTCCTGATCCCGGGCGTGGTGGCGATTACGCTTTGCGTCGTCCTCGGCTTTATCATCGGTGGCATTGTGCTGTAAACGGTTAGCCGTTGTAAAAATAGTTAAAATCGGGCCGCTCTGCGGCCCGTTTCATTAATGACCAATCGCATGGCGTGATATAGTGAAGACTTTCGTGATGAGGAGGTCGACTTGTGAACACGCCTGATGCTGTTGTCGTACTTTGTACCGCCCCTGATGAAGCCTCTGCCCAGGATCTCGCCGCCAAAGCGCTGGCCGAAAAACTGGCAGCCTGCGTCACGCTGCTCCCCGGCGCGACCTCCCTTTATTACTGGGAAGGCAAGCTGGAGCAGGAGTATGAAGTCCAGATGTTGCTCAAAACCAATCTGGCGAATCAGCAGGCGCTCCTTGACTGCCTCAAGTCTCATCATCCTTATCAAACCCCGGAGCTGCTGGTGCTGCCAGTGGTCCACGGCGATAACGACTATCTCTCATGGCTCAACGCTTCTTTACGCTGATCCTGCTGCTGTGCAGCACGTCAGTATTTGCCGGTTTGTTTGACGCGCCCGGCCGTTCGAACTTTATTCCCGCCGACCAGGCGTTCATTTTCGACTTTCAGCAAAACCAGCACGATCTCAATCTGACCTGGCAGGTGAAAGAGGGTTACTACCTCTACCGCAAGCAGGTCAGCATCACGCCGGCAAAGGCTAACGTTGGCGCATTGCAGATGCCCGCTGGCGAATGGCATGAGGACGAGTTCTACGGTAAAAGTGAAATTTATCGCCAGCGCTTAAGCGTGCCCGTCACGGTGAATCAGGCGGATAAAGATGCCACGCTGACGGTTACGTATCAGGGCTGTGCCGACGCGGGCTTCTGCTACCCCCCTGAAACGAAGGTCGTTCCGCTTACTGAAGTTAAAGCGGCTGCCTCCCCTCTCCCCTCAGGCGAGAGGGACAGGGTGAGGGATGAAGGCGAAGCCAAAGCTGCTTCCGATCTGCCGTTCTCAGCACTTTGGGCCTTACTGATTGGTATCGGCATTGCCTTTACCCCTTGTGTCCTGCCGATGTACCCGCTTATCTCCGGGATTGTACTGGGCGGCAAACAGCGCCTTTCTACCGCCCGGGCGCTGCTCCTGGCCTTTATTTATGTGCAGGGCATGGCGCTCACCTATACCGCGCTCGGCCTCGTGGTCGCCGCGGCCGGACTGCAGTTCCAGGCAGCGCTTCAGCACCCTTACGTGCTAATCGGCCTGTCAGCCGTATTTATTCTGCTTGCGCTGTCGATGTTTGGCCTGTTCACGCTTCAGCTGCCCTCTTCGCTGCAAACCCGCTTAACGCTGATGAGCAATCGCCAGCAGGGTGGCTCTGCGGGCGGTGTGTTCGCAATGGGTGCCATCGCCGGGTTGATTTGCTCCCCCTGCACCACCGCGCCGCTGAGCGCTATCCTGCTGTACATCGCCCAGAGCGGTAATATGTGGCTCGGCGGGGGTACGCTGTATCTTTACGCGCTGGGGATGGGCCTGCCGCTGATTCTGGTGACGGTGTTTGGCAACCGCCTGCTGCCGAAGAGTGGCCCGTGGATGGAGACGGTGAAAACCGCGTTCGGCTTTGTCATCCTGGCGCTCCCGGTGTTCCTGCTGGAGCGCATCATGGGTGACGCGTGGGGTTTGCGCCTGTGGGCCATGCTCGGCGTGGCGTTCTTCTCCTGGGCGTTTATCGTCAGCCTGGGGGCAAAAAAAGCGTGGATGCGTCTGGTGCAAATTCTCCTGCTCGCCGCCGCGTTGGTGAGCGTGCGCCCGCTTCAGGATTGGGCGTTCGGCTCGCCTGTGGGCCAGACGCAGGCACATTTAAACTTTATACACGTTAAGAACGTCGATGAGCTCAACAGCGCGCTGGCGCAGGCAAAAGGCAAACCGGTGATGCTCGACCTCTATGCCGACTGGTGTGTTGCCTGCAAAGAGTTTGAAAAATACACCTTTAGCGATCCTCAGGTGCAAAATGCCCTGAAAGAGACGGTACTCCTTCAGGCAAACGTCACAGCCAACAATGCGCAGGATAAGGCCCTGCTTAAACACCTTACCGTACTCGGGCTGCCAACCATTCTGTTCTTCAATGAGCAGGGGGAAGAGCTGCCTGAACAGCGTGTAACCGGGTTTATGGACGCAACGGCATTCAGCGCGCATTTGCGCAATCGCCAACCGTAAACAACACTTTAGACGGGACATACCGTTGGGAATAGCGGAGGAGATAACCGTGCAACGCGAAGACGTACTGGGACAAGCCCTGCAACTACTTGAGATTCAAGGGATCGCCAGCACCACGCTTGAGATGGTAGCCGACCGTATCGATTACCCTCTGGATGAGCTTAAGCGCTTCTGGCCGGATAAAGAGGCGCTGCTTTATGATGCCCTACGCTATCTTAGCCAGCAGGTGGATATCTGGCGCAGGCAGCTAATGTTGAATGAAGAGCTGACCGCCGAGCAAAAACTGTTAGCGCGCTACACCGCCCTGACAGAGTGCGTCAGCAACAATCGTTATCCCGGCTGCCTGTTTATTGCTGCCTGTACGTTTTATCCCGATCCTGGCCATCCAATACACCAGCTGGCGGATCAGCAAAAACGTGCGGCGCATGACTTCACCCATGAACTGCTGACAACGCTTGAAGTGGATGACCCGGCAATGGTCGCTAAGCAGATGGAGCTCGTACTGGAGGGTTGCCTGAGCCGCATGCTGGTGAACCGTAGCCAGGCCGATGTGGATACGGCGCACCGCCTGGCGGAAGACATTCTGCGCTTTGCCCAGTGTCGTATGGGCGGGGCGTTAACCTAGACCAGCATGCCCGCCCAGGCGGAGACGAGCAGACATAGCGCCATCAGGCGCTGAAACCGCACCATCGCTACGGTGGTGCGAAACACCCGGTTTACCGCCTTCCCCAGCCACGCCCAGCACATCAGGCACATCACAGAAATCAGTAAGAACCATAGCGCCATCAGCGCAATATCTCTTAACGGATGAATGCTCGCGGGAGCAAAAAGACTCACTACTGCCAGCGCCATCATCCACGTTTTCGGATTCACCATCTGCAGCAGCGCTGCGGCTTGCGCGGTGAAGCGATGAGGCGTCTTCTCAGAAAGATTCGCCGCAGGCGCCCGATACAGTTGCCAGCTCATCCAGGTTAGCCACAGCACGCCCGCCCAACTCATTGCCTGGCGTATCAGAGGAAACTGACGCAGCACCTCCCCGGCGCCGGCACCCGATATCAGCACAATCAGACTCGCCGTAATACATCCCCCCAAAATGGCGGGAATGGTATTTTTCACACCAAAGTGCTGGCTGTTAGTGAGAACGAGGATATTCGTCGGGCCGGGCGTTATCGACGCGACAAAGGCAAACAGCAGATAAGGCATCAGACTCACAGATGGCTCCTTTTTTATTAGAGCCATTACTGTGCCGCTATTTTCTGGAAACGTCTGGAAGGTTTGTGCACAACCGGCGGTAGTGGGCAGGGGAAATGCGGTATGCACGCTGGAACCAGCGTCCCAGATGGCTTTGGTCGGCAAAACCGAGCGCTGTAGCCACATTAACAGGCTGTTCGCCGTGCGCCAGCAGCTGTCGCGCCTTTGCCAGACGCAGCTGAATAAGCCAGGCGTGCGGTGCCAGGTTGAACTCGCGCTTAAAGCAGCGCGTCAGCGTAAAGCGATCCGTGCCCGTCTCGCGCGCAAGGTCTGACAACCCCACGTTCTCGCCGATATGCGCATAAAGATAGTCGCGTGCGCGGTGCGCCACGGCAGCGCTCTGTAGCTGCGACGGGAGTTTCTTACGCCAGTGGCAATGGGAGGTGATCTGAGAGAGCAGCTTATCCATTGTACTCTGCTGAACAATTTTCATCTCATCGCTATGCAACGCGTTAAATGTCTCGCCGATAGAACGGACCAGCTGAGGTTCTCGCGTTAGCGTTTGAGCAAAGTGAAGCGAGTAGCGATCCGGCGTGGCCTCATATAATCCCCGGAGGGTACGCGTCAGCCACTGCTCGTCAAGATAGAAGGTGAGATAGGTAAAGCCTCCTTCCACAGGCGCGTCGCCATCGTGAATTTCACCCGGCTCCAGTAAGAACGCATCACCAGGATGGCTGCGGTGGCGTTCGCGACGACAGTGGAACTGCTGGGTGCCTGAAAGGGTAATCCCGACCAGATAACTATCGTGCCAGTGGGGATCGAAGGCATGGCCTTCGAAGTGCGCTTTAATCGTTTCAATGCCGGTATCCGCATGCTGACGGAGCTCAAGCCAGTCGTTTGCCATACTGCCCTCCTGTTGTCATCAGCATTGCCGCACGGCCCGGTATTGTCTGGAAGATTTGTGCATTTTCACGGTGAAAACGTACAGATTGCCGCAAACTTAAGCAGTTGAACAGCTTTTCCTGAAATAATGTTGACGATAAGGCGCGATTGCGGTTTAATGCGCTCCGTTGCCCGGATAGCTCAGTCGGTAGAGCAGGGGATTGAAAATCCCCGTGTCCTTGGTTCGATTCCGAGTCCGGGCACCACTATTTAAAGAACCCAGCCTATGGCTGGGTTTTTGCTTTTCTGCGTTTATCAAAACCTTACATTATTTATACCCCTGTATCTCTTCCCGGTAAGATCGTGCGGTTAGCATTTCCCGGTGGCGCTGCGCTTACCGGGCCTGCAAAACCTGTAGGCCGGATAAGGCGAAGCCGCCACCCGGTATTTTCCGGCGCACAAAGCAAAAAACCCCGCACCTTACGGTACGGGGTTCTTCTTAATTGATGCCTGGCAGTTCCCTACTCTCACATGGGGAGACCCCACACTACCATCGGCGCTACGGCGTTTCACTT